>JAAZNW010000048.1 GCA_012798065.1 Chloroflexota bacterium | reverse complement strand
TGGTTTGACAGTTGTAGATTGTCCAGCACCATGTGAGGAAGTCAGCGCCTATTATTCAGCACCGAGTGAAGGGTTTTTGGGGGGTTTCTTTTTCAACACGCGCCCTTCTCCAACCCGTTGCGTCACCCCTTTACGGTCCAGGAACTCGAGGAAAGCCTGAGATACTTTTCGATTTGTATTGAAGTGATCGCGGAACTGAGCCAGCGTCAATAACTCCCCACGGGAACAACGCTCGATGACGTAACCCAGCATCAGATCATATTCAGCCTTCCGCACCACCACTTCGGTTGATAACTGAACAAGCGCCCCTCGCTCCACGAGTGATTGAAAGACATCATCTGTTAACAGGTCCTTGCTCTCTTTCACTCCTGGGGGTAAAAAAGGCTGCTGATCGAGTATAGCTGTGAATTGCTCCAACCTCCGCGATTGATTGCTGGAATACCTGACTTCAAAGCCGGGCAGGGCGATGGCTCCATCCTGCAGCTTCACCACCTTCTCTTTAAGCCATTCTCGCAGGCATAAATTCAACTCGTCCTGTGAGATTCTCAACCGCCGGGCAAGCTCATCCACGTTAATGCCGCTTTTCAGCGGATTCTGTTGATGGTAGTGCTGAAGCAATTGTACAGATTTCGCGGTCAACTCTGCCCACTTCGCCCGCGGCAAATACCCGGTTGTTTGATCCGTAAGCCCTGCTAACACGCTCACCTGCCCTCGCCCGGTCAACTCAGCCAGTATCTCACGCACGCGCTCTGAATCGGTCTCGAGCCGGTTTTGAATCTCATCAACAGTAATGAACGGTTTTTCCATGAGGAGCGCCAGTATGCGGTTTTCAAGCGCAGTACCGGAGTTCAGAGATAGCCGTTCGATCACACTTGAATCCTGCAACCTGTACCGTCTGCCTGGATGAGGGTTGACGACCACTCCCCCGCCGAGCGTGTGCGCGGGAGACATGCGCCGGATGATGAATCGATCTTCTTTCTCCAGCACCATTTCTTTTTCAAACTCAATTTGCACCCAACCGTTCTCACCTGGCTTCAATTCCTGGCCCTGCAAAACCCTAACCCTGCCAGCGCATTCTGATGTCAACGCAAACACCTTCACCAAGTCATTATGCTTGAGTGAAACTGGCGCGTCTTGTAATAATTCAATTTGCGCATCAATGCGTTGAGTGGGTTCCAACAATCGAGGTAAGGTGATGACCTCTCCTCGCTTGATGTCAGCCACATCAACGCCGCTGAGGTTGACCGCAGTACGGCTGCCAGGCAGCGCGGTTTCCTCGCTGCGCTTGTGAGTTTGCAGCCCGCGGATCCTTGCCGAACGCCGGGAAGGCAAAATTTCAACCTCATTGTCAACGCACAAAGAGCCATTGAGCAGAGTACCAGTCACAACCGTGCCAAACCCGGTTAACGAAAAAATACGGTCTATGGGCAACCTCGGTCGACCCAGATCAAGGCGCGGCGGAAGAGGTGCCAATACTTCTTCGATCGCCGCCCTCAACTGTGCAATCCCGTCTCCTGTCACGGCTGATACGCGCAACAGCGGCGCGTTCTCCAGGCAGGTTGACGATAGTCTCTCGCGGATATCCATTTCCACCAGTTCCAACCACGCCGGATCATCCACCAGGTCAACCTTGGTCAGCACGACCAAACCGGTATTAACGCGCAGGAGTTCAATGATGGCCAGGTGTTCTTTGGTTTGCGGCATGATACCTTCGTCCGCAGCAATTACCAGCAATACCGCGTCAATGCCACCCACGCCAGCCAGCATCGTATCAATAAAATCTCGGTGACCCGGGACGTCCACGATGCCAATTTCGCCCTCTGATTGGGATTCAAACCAGGCGAATCCCAGTTCAATCGTCATCTGGCGTTTTTTTTCTTCCTTCAGACGGTCTGGGTCAATCCCGGTTAAGGCCTTGACGAGGGTTGATTTTCCATGGTCAACGTGCCCGGCAGTTCCAATGACCCGCATCACTCAACCTTTTTTCAAAGCTGTGCGCTCGTAAGAAGTGATGTATTCATTGGCAAGCATCAACAGACCTTTTATTCTCTTTTCAGTTTCCTCGTGAATCACTTGGACGGTATCCAACAGGTTTTGTACCGCATCTTCAAGCGAAGTTATCCGTTCATCTATCTTGTTGATCTCGCGGTTCCCTTCACGGTTGGTTTCTTCCTGGCTTAAGGAATAATTGGTCCAGCGTTTCTGGTCGTCCGCTTTAAATGCAATCCATTCCTGCCTGAATCTTTCTTCCGTCAGGCGGTTCATTTCAGTGATTTCGTTGATTCTCCGTTCCAGTCTCTGGTTGATCACCTCAAAATCGCTTTGCCCTTGCTTAATTTCTCGATTAAGCGTTTCCAGTTCGCGCACCTGACCATGGAAGTTTTCTGACAATGCTTTCATTTGTTGTATTTCTTCCTGCCAGTCCTTCCAAAGGTTTTCTCTATCTACTGATAAGAGAGATTGTTTTTCGATAAACTCAATTTGCTCCTGATTCCTTGTTTTTTCTCGATTCACCAGGTCGTGGATCTGACCTTCCAGTTTTTTGAGATACTCTTTTTGCGCATCAGATAGATTTCGATCCTCATCGATGCGTTTGCGCAACGTGTTCAGCTCAACCTGTAAATCCGATAGTCTTTTTGACTCTACACGGTAATTATCATCCAGGATCTTCACCAACCTGCTCTGTTCATCACTCGAAGAACGCTGGTCAGCAAGCTGCCTGGCAAGATCTTCCAGCTTTTGATTAAGCCGGAAATCATCTTCTCCCCTGGACTGCAGGCTTTTTTTCAATTCGTTAAGAGCCTTAATTTCGCCCTGCAGTTCGAGCATTTTTTTATTGTAGGTATCGCGGTCATCGCTTCTTTGCGCTGCAATGGTTTGCTCCATTGTGTCAAGCCGTTTTTCAATCAATCGCTGGCTTTTAGCCAACTCCGCTTTTAGCTTCGCGTTCGTCTCTTCGTATTCATCTAAACGCACCACACTGGAAAAAGACTTCTTGTTATCTTTATTGATGTTGGACAACTCTCGTTTTTGCAATGCGATCACTTCTTGCAGTTTGGAAACCTGCTCCTGCAGCTCATTGATCGTTTGCCTGTCTTTACGGCGCTCTCCATCCAGCCATTCAATTCGTTTTACAATTTCTTCATTTTCCATTTTTCAACCTTTCTTCACTGCGTGGGCATTTATCTTAATAAGGGTAGCTCTGCCGTAAATGGCTTAATGATGCCCTCCACCAATTGCGGAAATAAACCTGCAAGGATGAGCACAAGGCTAACTGTACAGATAATGATAACCTGAGTAACGCTTTCATGGATGCGCCAATTATTTGGCGCTGGCAAGGTCATGACTCTGAACAAACGGATTACTGCAAAAATAAACCCTGAAAGGCCAAACACTGTCCATATCACCGACGGCACCGAGATGTGACCCAACTGGTAAAGGAGTTCCAGCCGAATCGGGAAAGCGGCAAAAAGAGGAAAACCTGAAATGGTAAACAAAGAGATCAAAAAACCGCTGGCAGCAAATGGGTATTGCCTTATAACCCCTTGGAAACCGTCGTGGGTAAGGGCAATTCCTGCCTGGTGAAGAATGGATAAAGTGTATACCATCAGTGCCAGGCTTAATACGCGGGGAAAAAGTGAATGATACATCAGGGTCAAACCCTGCTCTGTTTTAAAACTGATCATGATTAATGAAAAACCTGTTTCCAGCAGTACACTGTAACCCAACACACGTTTCACATCTCTCTCTACGCTGGCCCACAACCCGGTGGTAACAATCATAATGATACCCGTGCTGCTGAGAACAGGAGCCAGGTAAGAGGCTGACCGCAACCAAACTAGGCTGGATATATAGTTGACTGCGACAAAGAGAACCACGATCGGGAAAAGACTGAAAATGAAACCAGACAGGTACGGCTGAACAGCGCGCGAAAATTGCGGGACCCAGGAGTGAAAAGGAAAAACAGCCAGCCACAAAGAAAATCCAATCATCAACGTGATGGCCGCGCCCAGCAAGTTCTCCTGTTCAGAAGGGCTGGCCTGGGTTCCTCCCAGTATCCACCCTGAAAAAAGGATAAATGGCATCGCGAGTGTTAGATAAACAAGAAAACGGATAATACCCTTCTCCTGATTCATCTGATTGTCTTTGACCAGGACGATCATCAGCAGCACAGCCAGTTCAACCAGCACTGCGGCGTAAAGGAAGGGTTGAACCGCCAGAGCCGCCACCAGGATGGCGCTAATCGCAAGAGAGAGTGGCGCAAACTTGGCTGGAACAGTATGGGTATTCCACAAAAAAGTATAGAGGAACAAAATCCCAAACAACCCGGCCAGGATAAAACGGTCGCCGTTATCAAGATGGAGTGCCCTGCCTAAAAATTGAAGATCCGGGCGGATGTCCAGTACCGTGCCGCCAATACGCAATACATTGCCGATTGGTTGAAAAAACGCGATGAGGGCCAATAGAAGGCTAACCACGATGCCTGTTAATTTCAATATCGTTGGATATTTCAACAAGAACAATTGCCCCAGTGCAACAACAAGGGGAAAAACAATCCAGATGACCGGGGCGCTCATTGCTCTTCTCCAGGGGTGGTTGGCATCAACAGATACGAACCTACCCATGCAATCAGGAGCACTACAGCCCCCAGTAAACCATTAACCAAAAGGGACTGTTCAACCGCGCTGTATAACACCTCAAAACCGGTAATGGTGGTGAGCAGCCCCATAATGATTCTAAACGGATGCTGCGCGATCCCCAACAAGATGAAACCGCACAACAGGACCAACAGGGCGGGCATGCTCTGGTCCTGACCAATCGCCAGAAAGCGGGTTGTTTTTTGAATGGTGAAAAGGACCAAAAGGATACAAAAGCTAAAACTCACACTGTAAAAGATCCTTCCAGCGCCTGATTTAATGGTATTGGCCACAATATGCTGCCCGGGGGTTAATGCCAAAATGAGCATCGCCATCAGCCCTGTAAGGAATTTGCTTGCGGCAAAACCAAAAGACCAGAATTGAATATTAATTGAAAAAAGCATTAGCACCACCACGCCAAACGCAATCATCATCAGGCGTCGCGTATTTGCCAGGATCAGCCCAAATAAGGCAGCCGTTAGAATGAAAACCAAAAAGTAATTAACCCAGTTTTGCATCAAGGAACCTGCCGGGTAATCATTAATGAAACCAGCAGCACAAGGAAGAGGAAAGACCAAAGTACACCGCCATCGCCTTCCAATACCCTCACGAAAATATTCACCGCGCTGCTGAGGATAGACCCGAACGCTGTAAATAGCTTCATCAGCCAGGTTAAGCTGAATATCTGGTCGACTATTTTGAGTATTTTGTTGAAAAAAGTGAGCACCATGTTCGGGCGGGGCTGCTGAATGGAAAACCGCCTTTTATAGAAATAATCTGCCCCAAAAAAGAATCCCATCAAAACCAACACCGACCCAGATAACCACCAGTTCGCCTGCAACCTGACCAAAGACCCTGTGAGACCAACGATCACCCAGGGCGATAACGCAATAAAGTACAACGCGAAATGATGGAATAATCGCGTCCAGGGCTCTACCAGGCTGGAGTCATCCTCTTGACTGAAACCGTGTTTAAGTACTCCGGCCAGCAGCAACGCGTACGTGGTTACCGCCAGCACCTGGTTGAAACGAAAAATTTCAGGAGCAAAGAGAGAGAGGATGCCAACCGTCGGAGTGAAAGGTAAGGCGAGCAAGCCAACCAGTAAGAAAGGAAGAAAGGCTAATCTCTTCAACGTTTTAGGGGAATACAAAAAGAGGCCACTGCCGGCTGAAACGGCAATTACCGCGATTCCCGGCAGCGCCTCCACCCTGTTGACGAGAAACGCTAACAGCCCAAGTAACCCATTGGCGAAGAACCAATAAGGGCGACCGCTGAGCTCGTCCGGTGAAAAAAACCACAAAATAGCAGCCAATAACCCGGCAAATGAGAGGGCAGGCAGGGCAATTTGTGAACCTTTTTCAGCGAGCGTCAGGCCAGGGAAAATACTGGCAAACGCAATAGCCGTTACAAAAGGAAGAGTTCGTAACAAGGTTCGGAATCCCCTTCGCAGCCGAGAATCATCTTCCTGGTCTGGCAGGATAGGGAGGATACCCAGTCTTAACAGAAAAATCAACCCCAGCAGCCAGGCGATAAGGGTCGGGGTCATATCTCCGGGTCGCAGGTTCTGTTCAGGTGAAACCGCCATCAACAGCACCAGCAAGACGATCCCCAGCTCGCGCAACAAAACAGCCGCAAACGATGAGCGAGCTTGCAAGCTCTGGTCAAGGGTAATCGTTAAGACGCCGAATTCAGCCAGGTCCATCAAAGACCAGGTCAACACAAATGCGAGCGGCGTGCGCGCCAATACCGCCATTAACCCGAAAGCCGTCAGAAGCATAGAACTAGTGATCTTGTTGAGGAAATTAGGCGTATCTATATACCTTGAATTGAACAAGATAATTGCCTGCAATAAAGAAACAAGCAGAAAACCCAAGACCCAGGTTTCTCTGGTCAACTGAAATGTTATCGCGGTGAACTGGTGAGGTAAAGAGAGCCAGTTGTCAATCTTGACCGCCGGAGGGAGGAGCACACCCACAAGGATAATGCTCAACCAGGTGACAGAGCCAAATATCATGGCCATTAACCAGGTGCTGCCTGCACGTTTGGTCATCCTTCTGACAACCTGGATCGCAGCAGCTGAAAGCAACAGGAGAATAACCGGTAAGAAAGACAACATTGCGCTTCCTAAACCATCCCTGTGAATGCAGCGCGGTGAATAAACTTACCATTACCCGGCTTACCTGACCAGGTTCCATCGCAGTACACAGTCCGGCCGCGAGAAAGCACCCGCAGCGGGTAACCGGTTAATTTCCAACCTTCATACAGGTTGTAGTCTGTGCGCTGTTGCGCGTGAGCCACCCCATACACCACTTCCAAACGCGGATCCCATAACACGATGTCAGCGTCCGCGCCGGGTGATAACGAACCCTTGCGGGGATACATACCGAAGATCCTGGCAGGGTTCGTACTGGTAAGTGCGACAAACTCGTTGATCGAAAATTCACCAGAACCGACCATTTTCGTCCACAAAACCGGTAAACGGTCGCCAACACCTGGTAAGCCATTGGGAATCATGGTGAAATCGTCTCGTCCCAACTCCTTTCCGGGGATGGCTACCTCTTTTCCTTCGTAAAGAATCGGTTTCGTGCCATTCAAAAAGAAGGGGCAATGGTCGGTTGAAATGACCTGAACCGTTTTTTCTTTCAGACCTTTCCAAATGCGCTGCTGGTCTGCGGCAGTCCTCAATGGCGGAGAGCAAACCCACCCTGCGCCATCTGGGCGGGCAAGGTCATCTTCGGTAAAGAACAGGTATTGCGGGCAGGTTTCACCCATCAGCTGCACACCATGATCGCGGGCATACCGAAGCATATCCACTTCTCCGGAGGTATTGATATGCACGATATACAAGGGCGCCTGGGCAACAGCGGCTAACGCAGCCCCGCGCATCACCGCCTCTACTGCGCCCCAAGCCGGTCTGGTCCGCGCATGCCAAACAGGGCTTTTTCGGTCGTTCAGGCAGGCTTCCTGAACCAGCAGCTCGATAAGATCACCGTTTTCCGCATGGAGCATCGTCAAAAGCCCATGTTCACCGGCTATCCTCAGCACACGGAAGATTTCATGGTCCTGCAGGCGCAACCGCCCGTTGTAAGCAGTAAATACTTTCAGGCTGGTCACGCCTTCTTTGACCAAGAGAGGAATTTGCTCCTCGACCCGCGGGTTGAGATGGGTAATATTCATATGCAGCCCATAATCAACCGCCACCCTGGCATCTGCCTTCTGCCGCAACTTGGCCACGCATCCCAGCAGGTCATCTGTTTCTTGTGAAACGAAATCGATCACCGTGGTGGTTCCTCCGCATGCAGCGGCCTTTGTTCCGGTATAATGATCATCTGATGACACGGTATTGAACATCGGCAGGTCAAGATGCACGTGAACATCCACGCCTCCCGGAAGCACGTATAATCCTCGGGCATCGATGACTTCAACCGCATCTTCCACCGTCAAGCCCTGCCCGACGCTGATGATCTTGTCATCCTCGATCAGCAGATCCGCTTCTTCGGTTTTCGTAGCGGTTGCCAATACACCGTTTTTTATCAACGTTTGCATCTTGTTTTCCTGATGACTCGCCTAGGTATTTCTCTTTTTTTATTCTACCAGCATTAGCCGGGCGGTTAATAATTTTCCAGGTCGGTGTCAGGAAGATTAGAATTCAAGCCCAACAGCAGGTACAATACCTCAGGAGCAATCTCCGCATTCGGAGAAGCCCCTGCGCGATAGCGATTCATCTCCCGGTTTCGCTCGCGCAATTTTTTCCACAAGACGGCGCGCTCTTCTGTGCGCACGACCAGGTCATTGATCGTTTCAGCCTGGTTGAATAATTCACCCGTGGTAAAAAGAAATGTGATACGTTTCCAGCCAGCGGAGACGATTGGAGGTTCAATTGGCAGAATTGGCCCCAGTTGGATCTTGAAGTATTCTTCATTCGCCCTGGGATGGTTTGGCTGGTCGCGCAATAATTCCGCCCGTGTGGTCAGTTCATGTCCGTGGTACTCAGCGAAAAATTCTACCTTCCAACGATGTTGCTCACCAAAGTTCGCGCCCTGATAAAATGCCAGGTAATCCACTTCAATGACTTTGGGAGATGACTTTAGCGGAACACGATACCATCCCAGCACCCGGGCAATTTCAAGGTCCCTGGGCGCTGGCAGAATTCCGAGCAGTAGTAGCGCGTTAGGAGAGATGCTTCTTTGCATGTGAATTCAGTTTTATTAATCTCGCCCTGAAAGCCAAGGTTCTCAGGATAAGCAAAACGCTAAAGCAGTCCAGTGCGCTGATTGAAATCAATTATCAATTCATCAATCTCTTCCGCCTGACCTTGAACGTCCGTCCAGTAGGTAGGGTCATACCATTGATCCAGAATTTCTTCGTATGTTTTCCCCTGCTGCTCAACCCAGGTGTAATATTTCAGATTGTGCACCCGTCTTCTGTCCTGGTAGGATAATTCGATCAGGTTGTCAGTCCTCTCGCCAAGCAGGTAGCGAGAAAATGCGGCAGCAGCCTGGAGTTGAGTGAGCTCCCCTTTTTCTTTTTGTATTTCAACAACACGGCTTTCATACAGTTCCATAGAGTCCGTGAGGACAGTGAGGACAATATCCTCTTCTCCCAGCTCATAGTATTTCGCAAATTTAATCGCAGAAAGCAAGTTAGCGATCCCTGAAAAACCTAACAGGTGTAATTTGGATACCAGGGCTTCTGCAAGGCCCAGGCTCGACAGATATTTTTGACCCTCAGGCTCATTAAAAACACGCATGATTTCCATGACCGCATTGTCGTCGATCGCCACAACCAGGTCCGTATTCTTTATGTTATGGATCCAGGGCACGTGTTTATCACCGATACCCTCGATGCGATGGGCCCCAAAGCCATTTTCGAGCAAAGTAGGGCATTGCAGCGCTTCGCTGGCGATGATCTTGCTTTCCGGAAACAACTGCTTTAAGTAATCGCCGCTGGCGATGGTGCCGGCAGACCCAGTGGTCAGCGCAACCCCCCTGTACCTGTCGCCTGGGCGCATTTCCTTTTTAAGCACCTCCTCCATAGCATGCCCGGTGACCTCATAATGCCACAGATAATTACCAAACTCGTCAAACTGGTTAAAGATCATCAAATCTTCACCAGACCCGCGCAGCTCCCAGCATTTATCAAAAATTTCCTTAACATTAGACTCTGTTCCAGGCGTCGCGATCACCTCTCCGGCCACACGGTTGAGCCATTCAAAGCGCTCACGGCTCATCCCCTCTGGCAGAATGGCAATTGACTGGCAAGCCATTAAGGCGGAGTCATAGGCGCCGCCGCGGCAGTAATTACCCGTGGAAGGCCACACCGCCTTTTGAAGCGTCGGGTCAAACTGCCCCGTAACCAGCCGGGGCACCAGGCAGCCGTAGGCTGCGCCAACCTTGTGCGCGCCGGTTGGAAACCATTTGCCCACCAGGGCGATGATCCGCGCCTTAACCCCGGTTAATTCAGTTGGAAGCTCTAAATAATTCGCTCCACCGTATCCGCCGCCTTTTTCCAAAGGTTCGTTTTTCCAGGTAATGCGAAATAGGTTGCGGGGATGAATATCCCACAAACCAATTGAAGAGAGTTCCTCTTTGATTTTTTGCGGGATGAGATCAGGGTTCTTCATTTGAGCGAAGGTTGGAAACAGGATATTCTGCTTCCGGCAACGTTCAATGGCGCGCTGCCGGCGTTCTTCAAAGACTTGTAGGTCGATCTTAGCCATGAGGTTGTCTCTCCTGTCAGGGTGTTTTCAGTGCATCATCTGGGGTTTCGCTGGTTGTGTACAATGGGCGACCTTTCACTTCATCATAAATTCGGCCGACATACTCCCCCAAAATACCAAGCGAGATTAACTGCACGCCGCCAAGGAAAAGCACAGCGATGAGCGTTGTCGCCTGTCCAAAAAAGAATTGCGATCCAACCAGCCTGAGTACAATGACCACAGGAATGGTGATGATACTGATCCCAGCTGAAATGAACCCCAGCCACATAGCCAGCTGCAATGGGACATAAGAAAAACTGGTCACCGCCGTGAGGGCAAGCTTGAGCATTTTCTTGAACGGGTATTTGGTGGAGCCGGCAAAACGAGCCGCGCGTTTGTACGGCACCCCGATCGATTTAAACCCCACCCAGGCTGACATGCCGCGTAAAAACAGGTGCCGCTCGCGCATGCTGTTCATCACATTGACCACTTTACGGTCGAGTAGTCTGAAATCTCCCGTATCGAGTGGTATCTTAATATCCGTGATGCGGTAAATAGAGCGGTAAAAAACAGATGCAGTTACGCGTTTGAACCAGGTCTCCCCTTCGCGCTCAGTCCGCTGGGCATATACCACCTGGTATCCCTCGCGCCACCTGGCAATTAAATCCAATATTACCTCCGGCGGATCCTGTAAATCCGCGTCGATAATCACCACAGCATCACCCCGGGAGTAGTCCATCCCGGCTGTCACAGCGATCTGGTGACCAAAGTTGCGCGCGAGAATCACCTTACGCACATGCTGGTCATTTTCAGCGAGCTGGCGGATTTTATCCGTAGAGCCGTCGGTCGAGCCGTCATCCACCAGGACAAGCTCCCATGGCTCTCCTGTTTGGTCCATCACCTTCTGGATCCTGTCCAGCAGGGTATCCAGGCAGGCGATTTCGTTATAGACCGGGGCAATAATCGAAAAAACTGGTTTCATTCAATACGACCTTTTTTCTCAAGGTGAAGTTTTAAGGCTGACATGGTCGGTTCAATTATAGCCGGGTTTGGAACCGCCATCATGGCCGCGCGAATGTCTTTAAGACCGTTTCCGCTGTTGATCACCAGCACCGGGTCATCCTCCAGGAGATCTCCTTCAGCAAGCGCTTTTTGCAGCCCCGCCAAGGCAGCCGCCCCGGCTGGCTCGGCAAAGATGCCTGCTGCCCCCAGGTCGATGATCGCACGGATGATATCGGCGTCAGCGACCTTAATATACGCTCCTTCTGTTTCCACAGCCGCACGCACTGCTCTGCCGCCATCGCGAGGCAGGTTCACACTGATGGAGTCTGCGAGCGTGGTCGCCTTGACTGGTGTGATCACCTCAGTACCCGCCAGGTAAGCGTCCGCCACCGCTGAAGACAGCTCCGACTGCACGCCAAACAGCCTGGGCATTCGCTCCAGCCACCCTAGAGCCATCAGGTCTTTGAACCCTTTATGCAACCCGGAAATGATGTTGCCATCTCCAACAGAGACAAAAACGCATAATGGTTTATTGCCTGCGCGAAAGTGACGCAGTACCTGTTCCCATATTTCAAAGGCAGCGGTTTTTTTGCCTTCGGCTGTAAAAGGGTTATACCCGGTATTACGGCAATACCAGCCGAATTCTCGCGAAGCCTGGATGGTCAGGTCGAAAGCGTCATCATAACTGCCATCCACCAAAACAACCTGTGCCCCGTAGATAAGGAGCTGCGCAATCTTTGCTGCTGGTGCGGTTTTGGGCGCGAGAATTACGGCGTTCTGTTCGATTGCCGCTGCCATACCCGCCAGCGCCGCGCCGGCGTTGCCAGTGGAAGCGGTTACCACCACATCAGCGCCTATTTCTCTCGACCTGGCTACCACAATAGCACTGGCGCGGTCTTTGAAAGAGGCGGTAGGGTTTTTCCCTTCGTCTTTCAGCCAAAATTTCCGCAAACCCAGGCCGCGTATTAACCTCTCTGGCTGGTAAACAGGGGTCCACCCTGCCGCGTGAAGAGGGGTGGCTAAGCCACCGGGATCGGTTACCGGCAGTAACGGCTCGTATCGCCATAAAGAGCCTTCAGCCCTGGAAAAGATATCCTCCGGGCGATACTTCTGCTGGATGCGCCTGTAATCCAGTACCACGTCCAGGTTCCCGCCGCACGCCGGGCAGGTATAGAGAATTTCCGTGGGGGAAATTTCAGTATCACAAAACGTGCACCTGTAGCCCAGGTAGTGATTCATGCCGCCTGCTTATTCGTTCTCAAAAGGCACTCCGATGGCTGAAGGGGGCGAGGTGCGCAGCGCGTGGAGTATTTTTGAAAGAACCTTGCGCGGTCTTTCAGGCATGGCGGCAAGCTCCCGGTCTACCCAATCCGCCCGGCCTACATTGACCAACAAGAGTGTGAAAATCATCAACGGGAAAGGAGCGGCCTGTAAAATCTGAATTGGAATATTTGTCGCGGACTGCAGGGTGATACCCAATTGTTGCAAGCCGCCAAACAGGTAAGCACCAATTGCCACCCTCAACGGGTTCCACCCGCCAAAAATGGTTATCGCCAGGGCGATCCAACCGATCCCATCCAGCCCTGAAAGCTGACCCGCCCAACCTATCTTCACAGCCAGGGAATACATCGGCCCAGCCAAGCCTATCAACGCACCGCCAGTGATGGTGTACAAATAGCGCAGCCCTTTAACATTCGCCCCGCGGGCGAAAGCCGCCGCTGGTTTTTCGCCAATTCCCTGCAGCATTAAACCCGGACGCGTTTTGAACACATAAACATACGCGATGATGATAAACAGGTATGAAGCGTAAACAACCAGTGAATGATTGAAGAAAATCGGGCCAATGATGGGAATATCAACAAGATAGGGAATGGGTACTTTGGAAAGAAAAATACCAGGTTTGTTGGTGAAGGGCGCGCCGAGAAAATACGCCAGGTCACGGCAAAGCATTGCCAGCACAAATCCAATCGCTACCTGAGATTGTTTGAGCGTGATGCTGCTGTAAGCCACTATGGCAGCCACCGCGGCTCCGATGACCGCTCCCACAAGGAAACCCAGCAAGATGCTACTGGTCGTGAGCGCCACTACGAATCCGCCCATTGCGCTCAGGATTATCGTGCCATTCACTGAAAGGTTTATCAAACCGGCTTTTTCGGTGATGTTCTCGCCAATCGCAGCGAAAAGCACCGGAACCGCGAATTCAACGATTCCCGCCAGTGTTGTGAGAGTTGTCATTTCCATCAAGCCGCTCCTAACGCGTTTTTACCAGTTGTTTGCGAACGCCATCTACCAGCACCACAAATAAAACCAGGAAACCCTGCAGCACACCGGCGAAATACGAGTTCAGACCCATGTATTGCAGTTCTGTATTGCCGATGCTGAGCGCGGCGAAAAAGAGCGCAACCACTGACGACCAAATCGGGTGGTAGTTGACAAGCATTGCCACGAGCAGGCCCAGGAAACCATATCCAAATCCGGCGTCCGGGATAAGGCTGTATTGCTTGGAAGTCACCAGGATGGATCCTGCGATGCCCGCGAAGAAGCCGCAAATCCCGAAAGCCAACAGAAAGTAACGGGAAGTAGGAACACCGAGGATGTAAGCGGCCTTGTCATTTTTGCCAATGGCTTTCAGGCGCAGCCCAAAATGGGTGCCCTTAAGCATGACCGCAGTAATAATGGCGATAATGACAGCGATAATGAGAATCGTCAGGCTAAGATTGGTTCCTGGCAGGTAAGGCAGGCGGTATTGAATATCAATCCATTCCGTCCCGCTCCCCGATGCCACACCGGGGCGCTTCCACGGGCCAAAGATGAGCCAGATAGCCACTGTTTTCGCCACGAAGTTTAACCCAAGCCCGCCAAATATCTCGTTAACACCGCCAAATATTTTCATTAAACCGGGTAACAAAGCCCAGAGAATTCCGCCAACCGCGCCGGCGACGAATGCCAGGGTGATAACGAGAGCGGGCGCCAGCGAGGTGTCATCTAAAAAACGAAATGCGCCAACCGCAAAGACCGACCCCATAATGATCTGACCTTCCATGCCGATATTCCACAATCCAGCGGTAAAGGTAAACAGCAATCCCGAAGTGGCGATCACCAGCGGCACCCACGAGGCAATCACCGAGGTCAATTTAATGGTAGAACCAAAAGCGCCATGAAGAATACTTTTATAAGCCTGCAATGGATTAGCCTTGGCAATGAGCAATATCACCGACGTGAACAATAAGGCCATAATAATGGCAGAAAGGCGAATCCCCACATTTACCCAGGCACTTTTTTTCAATGACCTGGCTGATCGGCTGTATCTCAGTTCTACAGACATCCAGATTCTCCGTCACACATAATTACCATCCCTTACCGCCTATGAGTTGACCCAACTCATCCACAGTTGTGGTAGTCGCGTCGATTGGTTCTGATACCAGCCCGCCAAAAAACACCAGAATGCGATCGCTGTACTGAATGATTTCATCCAGGTCAGAAGACGTGAAAACCACACTGGAGCACTCTTTACAGCGCTCTTTCATTTTTGACCAAATCCAGATTGCCGATTCAATATCCAATCCCCGGGTCGGATGTTCCATCAAGATCAGTTTCAATTTTCTGCGCAGCAACGCCAGCAATGCACGCTGCTGGTTGCCGCCTGAAAGCTGCTCGATCATACTCACCGGGGTTCCTTTGATGTAGAAGTCCCTGATCCTTTCTTCTGTCAAGCCCAAAGCGCTTTTCTGATCTACAAATAATTCACTATGCTCTTCTGAAAGGATGAAATGTTCGGTCAACGTCATTCCCGGGATCAGACCTTCCTCCAGCCTGGCAGCCGGCAGATAGGCCACCCCGGCCTTTTGGAAATAGGGATAGGTTTTACCAGTAAAATCTTCACCGGTCAATTTGATTTTACCGTTCACAGGGCGCAGCAAGCCGGTCAGCATATGCAAGAACAGCCTCTGACCAGAGCCTTCCATACCCGCCAGGCCGATGACCTCTCCCTGGTAAATTTCAAGGTTGATGTTACCGAGGTGCAGGCGGTAATCTTCCAACCCGATATTTTCTAATTGAATGAGCGGCAGCTCAGTGCAAAATGTTTTTTTATCCCCCACTTCCACTGACTTCCCAAACATCATATACACAAATTGATCCGTGTCATAGGGTGGTTCGACTTCTCCAACGACTTCCCCCTGCCGGAAAACCGCCACCCGGTCGCACAACTGCTCGACTTCCTCCAGCTTGTGCGAAACAAAAATCACAGTCAAACCTTGTTTAGCCAGTTTAACCAGGGTGGCAAATAACTTTTCTCTCTGATTGGCTGAAATGCCAGTAGTGGGTTCATCAAGGATCAGCACCTTCACGCCCAGCCACAGCAGTCGCAGAATCTCAAGCTGCTGCCGCTCTCCCACCGTCATCGTTTCAACATAAGTATCCGGGCTGATCTGAAAATCGAATTCTCGTGATAACCGAAGGATCTCTTTTTCCACATCACTTCGTTTTGGAAATAAACCGCCTCTGGAGCCAAGCAGGAAGTTGTCGATCACCCTCATAGGTGGAAAATCCAAAGGGTCCTGGTGCAGCATGCCAATGCCCTGTCTTACCGCGTCCACAGGTGAGGTGATCTTCACCGCCCGGTCATCCAGCAGAATTTCGCCTGAATCCGCGTGGTAGTACCCGGTAAGGATTTTCATCAGGGTGCTTTTTCCTGCGCCATTTTCACCCAGGATGCCTTGAATGCTTCCTGATGGAATTACCAGGTTGATATCGTTATTGGCGTGCACATTTCCAAAACGTTTATGAATATGTGAAAATGAAATTTTCAAGCGTGAACCTCGTATTTATAAAAACGTGGGGGAAGGGAAACCCTTCCCCCACGCGGCGTTCTATACTACTCGCTCTGACCTTCCATTCCTTCAAGCAATTTCGGCAGGTACCAAATTTGCTGAATTGTTGCCACTTCACCATCCGCCAGGTAAACCGTGCCATCTTGTAGGTTCAATGGACCTTTCCACAGGTTCAAGCCAGCTCCCAGTTCAGCGATGAACTGGTCAACCTTGGCAGCATTTTCCGCGGAAAGACCGCCACCTTTGATGAAGCCAACACCCGAAGTATCGGGGTTGTTGATATCCTTCCAGTCCGGTGGCACCAGCTCAAAGCTGGATTTCCAGGTTCCGTCCATGGCAGATTTGATGGCATCCACATAAGCGAAGCCCCAGTTGAAGTATTCCACGCCCAGGCAGACTTCTTGCGCGCCTTCGCAAGCGCCGTAATAGTCATAAGGAACCGCCCAAACCTTCTTACCGTCAGCAGCGAGCCTCTTGGCTTCCACCAGCGCTTCAGTGGTATCGATCGAGCTGATCACCACATCATATCCGGTATTGTAAAAGTCATCCGAGACCTGGGTCGGATCCAGAGTCACGCCGGGGATATTGAACCAGAAACCGATCCAGGTGACCTTGAATTCCAAATCAGCAGGATCTTTTTGCAGGTAGTTTTCCCAGCAGTACTTGGCGCCGAGGTACGCTGAAGCCGCGAAGCGGCGTGTTTCCTCATTGATCAATGGACCAAGGAAGCCAATTTTTCCTGTCTGCGTTGTGAGCGCCGCAGCGCAGCCGGCGATCATTTTTCCGTATTCCATCTCGCCCATGATGTTCTTCATGTTCGGCAAGTTAGCGTAATTCTTGCCTTCTTTCCAGGCGGCATCTCCCGAAGGATGAATGACAAACACATCCGGGTGTTCCTGAGCGAACTTAATTGCGTTATCTTTTTGATCATCTGAGTTAAAGATGATGATATTGGCGCCTTTGGTCACCATATCCGCGGCCAGTTCGGCGGGAGTCTGTGTATGCGAGGTGGACCCGGTATACACATTCTCCAGGTAAAGCAGTTCGGTGCCGGGAATTTTGTCTTTGACGTAAGCCATGCTTTCATAATGCGCCTGGCTCCAGCCGGCATCATTGGCAGGGCCGATCAGTAACAGCCCAATCACCGGGGCCTTCGCAGGGGCTTCTGTCGCTGCGGGTGCTTCGGTGGCAGCGGGTGCCTCAGTGGCTGCTGGAACCTCAGGTGCTGGCGCTTCCGTCGGGGCTGGCGCAGCGCAGGCTGAAAGAACCAGCACCGCCACCAATAACACGCTCAGGCTTAACCACAACTTTTTTGTAAACATTGTTCACTCCTCCTGTTTCTAGTTAGCAAATTCAAACATCAACTTACCGTGAAAGCAAGGAACCAGTTATTGGTTTTTGCACCTCCTTTCGACTAGAAAACGTAAATTCTTGATAGGATGACCCTCCATCCCACCAAGCGAGTGATAGGAAACAACATAATTATTGTACACGATGCGCTCATGAATGCCATAGCAAAACAAGTAAAAAAACCTTAAAAAATCAAGAAGGGCCTGCGGTTTTCCCCGTCAAAGCCCTTCTTGCGTGTTTCTCATTCGCGACTATTCACGAACGATACGAGTTCCAGTTTCTCCACGCAGCGCGCGCCCGATGTTTTCTGGATTTGTCACCAGGGCTTCCTTACCACCTGCTTCAAGGAAGTTGATGATAGCCTGTATCTTGGGCGCCATAGAGCCTTTGGCAAAATGCACGCCTTCTGCCAGGTAGGCTTTCGCCTCCGCCAGGGTCATGCGGTCCAACCATTTCTGGTCGGGTTTGCCAAAATTAATGGCGATCTTTTCGACCGCGGTGGAGATGATGAAAAGGTCCGCATTGATGAGAGTTGAGAGCAGGCTGCTGGCGTAATCTTTATCGATGACCGCCGCGGTACCCACACAACCACCTTTGCCGTTGTCAACCACAGGAATACCACCGCCGCCAACCGTGATGACCACAACACCAGCATTAAGGAGCGCGCGCACAGAGTCAATCTCCACCACTTCTACTGGGAGAGGAGAGGCGACCACGCGGCGCCAACCGCGCCCAGAGTCTTCTACCACGTTCCAGCCAAGTTCTTGCTCACGCTTTTTTGCTTCTGCTTCATCCATAAAGCCGCCGATTGGTTTGGTGGGGTTCTGGAAGGCTTTGTCATTCTTGTCGACTTTCACCTGGGTGACCACCGTGGCAACCGGTTTTTTGATACCTCTTCTGGCTAATTCGTTCTGCAGGGTTTGCTGCAACCAGTAGCCAATGGCGCCCTGGCTGTTCGCGCCACAGGAATCCAGCGGAACCTCGTGCATGCCTTCATATTTAGCCGCAATTTCGGAGCGGCGCAGAAGGAATCCAACCTGCGGGCCATTTCCATGACCAATGGCCACATCCCAGCCGGCTTCGATCATGTCCGCAATGTGCTTCGTGGTTTCTGCGGCGGCTGTATATTGATCCTCGATGGTAACTTTTTTGGGATCGAGAATGAGAGAATTACCACCAACTGCGATAACTGCCAACTTTTTCGTCATTTTTTACAAATTCCTTTTCTATATAAATTAAATTTGATTTCTGCGCATGTTCTTAACCCATGGTTAAGGCCATCACAGCTTCTTGAACGTGCATGCGGTTCTCCGCTTCGTCGTATACCACTGATTGCGGACCATCCAATACCGCGTCAGTGACCTCGATATTACGGTCAGCCGGCAACGGGTGCATATAAATCGCATCAGGTTTTGCCAACTTCATCCTGCGCTCATCTGTGATCCAGCTCTCATACTTCTTAATAATCTTGGCTCCTTCTTCAGGGTCAGGCGTATGCACCATGGCGCCCCAGGATTTGGCATAGATGATATCTCCGCCTTTGAAAGCCTCGTCCATGTCTTCGACCACATCAAAACCCACTCCGAACTTGCGGGCTTGTTCGCGCGCCTGCTCCATGATCTCCGGCATTAACCTGAACTCAGGAGGATGAGCCAGCACCACGTCCATGCCAAAGCGCGGCATCTGTAAGATCAAAGATTGTGGAACCGACATGGGTTTTTGATAGGAGGCCGCGTACGCCCAGGAGACAACCATCTTTTTGCGCCGTAAATCGCGGCCCTTCTTCTCCATAATGGTCATCAAATCAGCCAGGCATTGGAAGGGGTGATAGAT
>JAAZNW010000132.1 GCA_012798065.1 Chloroflexota bacterium | reverse complement strand
GTTAGAAATAAAACACCAAAAGAGAGGTATTACACTGATGACTCCACCAATCCTGACGGATCGGCTTCACAGTCTCCCTCCTATTCTCTACATCTGAAGCCTTATTCCAATACAAAGCTGCAGTAAAGCTCCACGGGGTCTTTTTGTCCTGGTATGGGTAGGCCGCATCTTCACAGCCATTTCAATTTCACCGAGCGCGCTGTCGAGACAGAGGAAGAATCGTTACGCCTTTCATGCAAGTCACTAATTAAGTGACGAGGTATTACGCTACCTTAGGACCGTTATAGTTACAGCCGCCATTGACCAGGGCTTTGGTTACCCGCTTCACCACCACTGAAGCACCGAAGTGCATTCAGCAGACAGATCACAGGCTCCTTTAACCTTCTGGCATTGGGCAGGCGTCAGCACTTATACATCCTCTTACGAGTTTGCAAGCACCTGTAGTTTTGTTAACTAGTCGTTCTTCCCTATTCTGTGCCACCTTCATCATTACAAATTAAAAACTTATAATGGAAGGTCCCCCTTCTCGCGAACTTACGGGGTCAACTTGCCGAATTCCTTGACAACGCCTCACTCGTACGCCTTGGTGCATTTACACCAATCCACCGGTGTCGGATTGCAGTACGGTCGCAGATACAAATACTAAAAACCGAAGTTTTTAGAGCTAGAAGTTTTTCCAGGAGAAATAGTCTGACAGATTGGATTCCCGAAGGTCACCTTTAAATCACAACTTGATTATATCCACCGAAGTGGAAGCATTCATCCGGATTTTCCAAAATGAACTACCTCATTGTTTATACCCCAAACCAATTAGGGGCCTGCCTTTTCATTTCCCACACTCCATCGCAAGTATCAGCGGTACAGGAATATTAACCTGTTGTCCATCGGATATGCTTTTCAGCCTCTCCTTAGGACCGACTAACCCATGGTTGACTGACATAGCCATGGAAACCTTAGATATACGGCGAACAGGGTTTTCACCTGTTTTACGTTACTCATCTCAGCATTCTCACTTTTATACGCTCCAGCAACTCCTCACGGGTCACCTTCACAGCGTTGGACCGAGTGCTAATCGGTCATGTATAAAACGCTCCCCTACCTCCCACTAGTATAAAAATACTAAAAGAATCGCAGCTTCGGAATCTACCTTAGCCCCGTTGAATTTTAAGTGCAGAATCTCTTGACTAGTAAGCTTTTACGCACTTTTTAAAGGATGGCTGCCTCTGAGCCAACCTCCTAGCTGTCTGAGAAAATCCACCTCCTTTCCCACTTAGGTAGAATTTAGGGTCCTTATCTGACGATATGGGCTGTTTCCCTCTCGAGCGCAGGAACTTAGATCCCTGACTCTAACTGCCATATTGTTCATCACGGTATTCGGAGTTTGAGTAGATTGAGTACTCTTTCGAGCCTCAGATCTAATCAGTGCTCTACCCCCATGATTTAAAATATGACGCTAGCCCAAAAGCTATTTCGGGGAGAACCAGCTATCACCAAGTTCGTTTGGCATGTTACCGCTAACCTTGAATCATCTCATAGATTTGTAACTCTAAAGAGTTCGGGCCTTCATAATGATTTCTCAAAATTTCACCCTGTTCATGGTTAGATCACTTGGTTTCGGGTCTCGTGCATGCGACTTAAATCGCACTATTCATACTCGCTTTCGCTTCGGCTCCCCAATAAACATGGTTAACCTTGCCGCACACAACGAACTCGCTGAGTCATTCTTCAATAGGCACGCCGTCACTGGATATACCAGCTTCGACTGTTTGTAAGCATACGGTTTCAGTTACTATTTCACTCCCCTAACAGGGGTTCTTTTCACCTTTCCCTCACGGCACTTGTCCACTATCGGTCGCAAAAAATATTTAGCCTTGCCAAGTGGTCTTGGCAGCTTCCCACAGGGTTTCTCGTGTCCCGTGGTACTTAAGAAATTAGAAAGAAGTTCTCTCATTTTTACATACGTGACTTTCACAACTCTTTGGTCTATCTTTCCAGATATGTTCTGTTAATGAGAAAATTTTTAACTTCCCGACCAGTCTACCGCCTGGTCTCCTAACTCTTACAACACTCATACTGCACGAGCGGTAACCTGCGAATTCTCCTCATCGCTCATCGCAACGCGAATCACAAATCAGATCCTTCTTACACAGTATAAGTTTAGGCTCTTCCCGTTTCGCTCGCCACTACTAAGGGAATAAACTATTGTTTTCTTTTCCTGCAGATACTAAGAGGTTTCACTTCTCTGCGTACCCTCCTTACAGCTATGAATTTACTATAAGGTAACTGGACATAACTCCAGCTGGGTTATCCCATTCGGAAATCCCCGGATCGAAGCTCGTTTGACAGCTCCCCGAGGCTTATCGCAGCCTACTACGTCCTTCATCGGTCTTTTGCGCCTAGGCATCCACCGTACGCCCTTTACTCGCTTTAATTGAAAATTGCCTTACTATTCAGTTTTAAATGTACAACTTCAAATGTTCGGATCCTCGCTGCATTAATATTGGACCTACCCCAACAGCAAAGGATGCAAATATTTTGCACTATTTCAAGAATCAAAGATTTCTCTTCTTTTCCTGTTATCTTGGTGGACCTGAGGAGAGTCGAACTCCTGACCTTTTCATTGCAAATGAAACGTTCTAGCCAACTGAACTACAGGCCCATTTCTTTATGGTGGGCGTACCAAGGCTCGAACTTGGGACCTCAGTCTTATCAGGACTGCGCTCTAGCCAACTGAGCTATACGCCCAAAGGTTCTATGTCCAAAATAAAAAGAACTTTTCCTTAAAAGTTCAAAAGTGGCAGGAAGTTAAGGTTACTCCTTGAAAGGAGGTAATTCAGCTGCAGATTCCCCTACAGCTACCTTGTTACGACTTAGCCCCAGTCATAAGCGTTACCTTAGTTACCCCACTTAAAAAGCAAAGCACCTTCAGGTATCACCTACTTCCATGGCTTGACGGGCGGTGTGTGCAATCCCCGAGAACGTATTCACCGTAGCATGGCTGATCTACGATTACTAGCGAATCCAACTTCATGAGGTCGAGTTTCAGACCTCAATCTGAACTGAGATCGGTTTTTTAGGATTTGCTCCGTCTTGCGACTTGGCTTCCCATTGTACCGACCATTGTAGCGTGTGTGTAGCCCAGGACATAAGGGCTATGCGGACCAGACGTCATCCCCACCTTCCTCCCCGTTTTACCGAGGCAGTTTCCCAAGACACTTGTAACATGGGACAGGGGTTGCGCTCGTTTCGGGACTTAACCCTACATCTCACGACACGAGCTGACGACGGCCATGCAGCACCTGTGTATCACCCTCGAAGGCTCCCTCTATTTCTAGTGGGATGCAGATACATTTCAAACCCTGGTAAGGTTCTTCGATTGCCATCGAATTAAACCACGCGCTCCTCCGCTTGTGCGGGAACCCGCCAATTCATTTGAGTTTTAGCCTTGCGGCCGTACTTCCCAGGCGGAATGCTTATCGTGTTAACTGCAGCACTTAATACTTCTTTAAAAAATCCGAAGATTTAATAAAGTTGTACCAAACGCTTAGCATTCATTGTTTACGGCGTGGACTACACGGGTATCTAATCCGTTTTGCTACCCACGCTTTCGAGCCTTAGCGTCAGACAATGACCAGTGAACCGCCTTCGCCTCTGATGTTCTTCCAAATATCAACGCATTTCACCGCTCCACTTGGAGTTCCGTTCACCCCTTCATGTCTCAATTTCAGCAGTATCCAACGCATCTTCACGGTTAAGCCGTGACTTTTAACGAAAGACTAACTGAAACGCCTACGCATCTCTTTACGCCCAATAAATCCGGATAACGTTCGCACCCTACGCATCACCGATGCTTCTGGCACGTAGTTAGCAGGTGCTTATTCATATGGTACAGTCATCTATTCTTCCCATATAAAAGGAGTTTACGATCCGAAGACCTTCTTCCTCCACGCTGTGTCGCTGCGTCAGGGTTGCCCCCATTGCGCAAAATTCCTAGTTGCTGCCTCCCGTAGGAGTATGGACCGTGTCTCAGTTCCATGGTGGCTGACCGCGCTCTCACGCCAGCTACCCGTCTTAGCCTTGGTGGGC
>JAAZNW010000047.1 GCA_012798065.1 Chloroflexota bacterium | reverse complement strand
CTAGATAATAAAATTCTTTTGGGATACAATGTATGCGCATCGAGGCTTCTCTCCTTTTGTTTGGTTTGTCACCCTTAAGGATGACCTCGATGCTCTTTTTTGTCTAGCCTTTTTGTCTCATATGTATCTGAACTTATTCAACAGCTGTTGTGAAGGGGTTTTGAGGGGATCAGCACATCATATACAGTTTTTAAGCAACCGCAAGGGCGGGTTATGGTAGTATTATCGACAGCATAAGGAAGAAGGAATGACCCTCACCTGGGATGTCTTTGGAATTGGCACTGCCGCAGTGGATGACCTGTTGCTGGTAGAGCGTTACCCT
Organism: Chloroflexota bacterium; assembly: GCA_012798065.1. Classification (GTDB taxonomy): domain Bacteria; phylum Chloroflexota; class Anaerolineae; order Anaerolineales; family Anaerolineaceae; genus UBA6107. The sequence continues at coordinate 11,275 of JAAZNW010000047.1, read as the reverse complement.
GAAGCCGACAGCAAGGTAAATATCCTTGAATCCATGCGCCAGGGTGGTGGGCAAACAGCCACCGCCATGGTTGCGGCTGCCAGGCAGGGCGCGCGCGCGGCTTTCTGTTGCCGCTTGGGGCTTGATGACCTTTCGCGTTTCACCTTGAGCGAACTGCAAAAAGAAGGCGTGGAGACTTCTGCTTGCCACCAGGACGGGCAAGGCAGCCCTTATCATTCCATCATCATTGTTGACACGCAAAAACACACGCGCACCATTTTCCACAGCGGTGGGAATGTCAGCCCACCGCCAGAGCTCATTAACGCTGAGTTAATCTCCCGTACCAGGGTGTTGTTCGTGGATGACAACTCAGGCGCAGCGGGGATCAAAGCCGCGCGTATCGCCGCTTCACTGGGTATACCGGTGATTGCTGATGTGGAACCCGACCCACCGCCAGAGGTGGTGGAATTGCTGCCATTGGTCGACCACCTGATCATTGGCAGCAAGCTGGCTCAAACGCTGAGCGGTGAAAGCAGCGAATCAGCCATGGCGTTCGCTTTATGCGGTACCCAGCGCGCCTGCTGCGTGGTCACCGCAGGCGAAAAAGGCTGCTGGTACGCGCAACGGGGTGCTTCCGCAGTGCATGTGCCGGGGCATAAGGTGAACGTTGTAGACACCACTGGCTGTGGAGATGTCTTCCATGGGGTTTACGCGGCTGCGCTTGCCCGCGGAGACAGCCTGCCAGGCGCGGTCGCCCTGGCAAATGCCAGCGCGGCTCTCAAAGCCACGCGCCCCGGCGGACGGTTAGGAATCCCTGACATGGAAAGAGCACGCGCCTTTCTCCACGGTAGTCACACCCAAACCCGGGAAAAAATCGAGCGTGACATCAAGTAGATACTGATTGACTGAAGGAGGAAAATCACATGCGAGAGATCTGGCAGGTTGTACAGCAGTGGCAGGCAGAAAAACAACAGGTTGCCCTGGCTACAGTGGTTCAAGTTACCGGCTCCTCGTTGCGCCCTGAAGGGTCAAAACTGGTCATCTCCAGCGGCGGGGCAATTCACGGGTCGGTCACAGGCGGCTGTGTGGAGGGCGCAGTATTCGAAGAAGCGCGCGAAGTATTGAAAGACAGAGCCCCACGCTTATTGAGCTACGGCGTCACCAACCAGCAAGCCTGGGACGTGGGGCTTTCTTGCGGCGGGTCAGTTGAAATCTTGGTCGAGGCAATGGACACGCCCGATTGGCAGGCTGTCCTGCCGCCCCTGGCGCGCGTATTGGCTGAAAACCAGCTTGCCGCGCTGCTTACCATCATTCGCGGTGACGATGTCGGCAAAAAAATGTTAGTGCTGCCAGATGGCCAAACTCACGGCAGTCTGGGAAACAAAGAGCTTGACCAGGAAGCCATCGGCAACATGCCGGAAAACTGGGCGACACGCTTACCTTTGCAAATTACTTTAAAGAACGGAGAAGAGTTGTTCGCGGATTTCATTGTTCCACCACCGCGCCTGGTGATCATCGGCGCGTCACACATTGCCATTCCTTTGGTTGCGCTAGCCAATACCCTTCAATTTCATACCATCGTGGTAGACGCGCGTTCCGCCTTTGCCACCCGCGAACGCTTCCCGCACGCGCATGAGCTGATCGTCGGGTGGCCGGCTGATGTGCTGCAACAGTTGAAACTGGATGCTGCAACCTGCGTGGTCGCCTTGAGCCACGATGATAAACTGGATAACCCGGCGCTGCTGTTCGCCATCACCAGCCCGGCCAGGTATATCGGCGCGCTCGGTTCACGCACAACCAACGCCAAACGGTTAGAAGACCTGCGGGCAGAAGGCGCCAAAGAACAAGACCTCAAACGCATCCACGCGCCGGTAGGGTTGAAAATCGGCGCGCGTCAACCGGAAGAGATCGCTTTATCCATTATGGCTGAAATCGTGGCAACCGCTCATGGCCATGACGGATAGCACAGGAAGGCACGACCACAAGAAAGTAGCCGCCATCCTTTTAGCGGCTGGCGGCTCAACGCGCATGAGGCAGCCCAAATTGCTGCTTCACTGGCATGGTCAACCCCTGGTCCGCTGGACGGCGCGACTGGCACTGTTTACAGGTTGTGAGCCTGTGCTTGTGGTCACCGGCGCCAACGCGCAAGAAGTGCAAACGGCCCTCGCAGGGTTGCCGCTGATCTTTACGCGTAACCCCGATTGGCAAAAAGGGCAAAGCACTTCAGTGAAGGCAGGAGTGAAAGCGCTGCCAGCAGGGATCGACGCGGCGCTGGTTTTTTTGGGTGACCAGCCGCACATCCCTCCGCGCGTGCCACGGGAGCTGCTGCGTGTTTTTCAACAGGATGACCCCGCGGAAGCCATACTCATCCCCGCTTATCAAGGTAAGCGTGCCAACCCAGTGCTGCTGGAAAAGCGGCTCTTTGAAGCGCTTGCCAGGCTGAGCGGGGATGCAGGGGCACGCGCGCTGTTTTCGCAATTCCCGGTCAAACAGGTTCCGTTTGAAGAACCTGACCTGGCTTTTGATGTTGATTCGCCCGAAGATTATCAAAAGCTGCTCGCCAGGCCCGCCCCCCTGTTCAAGGACTGACCCGTTGCTGGATAAAAAATTCCCCGTCAGGTACAACCCCCGGGGAATATGCATGAAGGCAAAAGCGGGTTAGCGCCGGCGGCGGATGATGAGAAGCAGCATAAGCAGGATAACGGCGCCAACGAAAGCGGATATGACCGCGCCAAGAATGCCATTTCCAAGGTTGATTCCCAGCAGACTAAAAAGCCAGCCACCCACGAATCCCCCGAGGATACCGACGATGATCTTACCGAGCAACCCCATCCGAATCCCTTTTACCACCCAGTCAGCCAGAAAACCCGCGATCGCGCCTACCAGAATCCAAATCAGAATATTCATTTTTTACTCCTTCCTGTATCTTTCATAACAAAATTATAGTACGAAATCATCGCTCTTCGCGAAAACAGGTGAACAGCGCGTTGAAAGCCCCACGCCCGCGCTCCTGGCGGGATGAAGTTTCGCCTGGCTCAACTCCAGATACCTTCTTGAACGAATTCATGTTTGATCAAGTGATTGAGCTCTGAACGGATGCGCCTGGGGCGACCATCCATCTCCAAGCGGATATTATCCACATAGTAATGCAGCTCAAGTTCAGCAGAATCTGCGCTTACATTCTTGATTTCTACCATAGGGTCTTTCCATTCACCGGGCACGATCTTATATTCTTTATCCAGCCAGTCAATCAGAACCGCTGAAAGATCATCCAGGCGTAACTCTACGCGTTCATCAGGGTTTGTAATACAGTTCTTGAGGTTGTTCCAATGGCGCAGCAATTCTTCGTTACGTGAATCCCAAAGCCGGCGCTGCTGCCAGTAGTCATGATCATTCAGCCAGCGATCAGGCGTGGTCGACCAGTCACGACATTGCTCTGCCAGCGTCCTCACTGTGTTATCCACAGGGTTCACATGCTCGTTCAAAATCTCGGCCACTTCTGCGCGGCTGAGCCCGCTGGTCTCTCTTGAGCGGATGCTCCTGATCATATTGCGAATCTCTTCCTTGAGAAGGACAAGCTGGTCATTCACCCTGCCTTCGCGAGCCAGGCGCTCGATGGCAGATTCATTATCCGCAGCCATTTTCTCCAATTCAAAACGGGTGGGGTCCTCCGCAGAAAGTCCCCCTGCCCACGCGCGAATTTTTTCCGCCTGTGAAAGGATGGAGGCGGTTTTTTTTGCCAGGTTGGAAGCCACCACGCCAGGGTGGCCGGCTGCGATGCGGTACAACGTGTCTTTAACAAGCGTAAGGTCGTTCGAAGCCTCCACGCTGACCGAAACACTGCAGCGTTGTTCCGCAGTCGGCTTGGTGAGGTTGACAAGGTAATCAGCCGCCAGGACCTTATTCGGCATGTAAATCGTCGCCTGCTCGTCTAATGAAAGCAGGGTGGTAGAGCGTAAACCAAGACGCTGTACCTCGCAAACTTTGCCGCTCACCAGTCGGATGAGGTCACCACGCTTGAATGGCGCTTCGATTAACAAGCTCAGGCCGCTGAAAATATTGGAAAGCGTTTCTTGCAGCGCCAGACCCAGCACCAGCCCCAACACCCCTGCCCCCAATAAAACTGAGCTGACGTCTACACCCCACATGGGTAATACGATCAATGCGCCGATGGTGAAAAGGAGCAACGGGCCAAAGAGGCTGAGCACCGGCAGCAAGATGTCATCCACCTGGCTCTCGGTGCGCCGTGCCCAGCTTTCGCCATAATACACCAGCACATCACGGATAAGTCGACCAGCGATATGACCGACCAGCGCCACGATAACCGTCATCGACAGGCGAATCAACAGGCGCTGCAAATCTTCCGCTGCCTGCAGATAGCGAATCGATACGCGTATACCGATGACAAGCACCAGCAGCGCTAGCGGGCGGCGGATGATTCCCAGAACGATATCTTCCACCTCTCCAGGCAGTGCGAGGGTGAAGCGCCTGATCAAAGGCATGGCCACCCAGTAAATAAAAGCCGCCAATACCATCCAGGCGGCAATATTCACCAGGAACACAGGCAGGGGTTTTGCCAGAAAACTCAGTTGCGGGGGTAACGGGATGGGGAAACCTGCAAGTGTCATCTTACACTCGTTATTTAGATATATACTATCTTATTTATAATATATCACAATTCCACTGAATTTCTTCTTCAGTTTACGCGGGCATTCGCTAAAGAAAACGTGTTGATATTTCGTCTTAATGACAAATATCCCCAATATTAGGGTAATAATCCAGTGTTATTATTTCCGCTCTCAATGTACATTATCCTTGCGCGTCGAAGGTTATCTTTCCCCCTGTGCCAACAGGGCGGAAGTTATTAAAGGAGAAAAAATGGATTTTTCGTTTATCGTGATTATCCTTCAACTGATCTTCCTTGAAGGCATTCTATCCATTGATAATGCTGCCGTTCTCGGCGCAATGGTCACACCGCTGTCTGACCATGAACCCATCCCCTGGCCAAAAGCCCTCGCTGGGTTTGGGCACGCGATGAACAAAATCCTTGGACCTCAGCGCACCGCGGCTTTGAAAGTCGGCTTGATCGGCGCGTACGCAGGCAGAGGAATCATGCTGGTGGCAGCCAGTTATGTGATTCAAAACCCCTGGTTAAAACTGGTTGGAGCGGCTTACCTGATCAAACTGGCGTTGGATGACCTGAGCGCGCACGGCGCCAGTGGCAGCGATGAAGATGGTGACCGCCCGGTAAAGGAACGCACCTTCTGGGCCACTGTGCTGGCGGTGGAATTGATGGACCTGGCCTTCAGCCTGGATAACGTTGTGGCAGCCGTGTCACTTTCAAAAAAACTGTGGGTGGTCATGCTGGGTGTGGCAATTGGTATTGTAATGATGCGTTTTGCAGCCAGCCTCTTCAGCAAAGTGGTTGAAAAAGCCCCCGTCTTAAAAACCGCGGCTTACATCCTGGTACTCAATATCGGTGTGGAGCTGCTCATTGAAGACCTCGGCCATATTGAAATTGGTGATTGGACGCGCTTCGGTATCTCCATCGCCACCATTCTGCTCGCCCTGGCTTATGAGCGTTTCAAGTTTATGAAATTCTTCCGCCCATTATTGATCTGGTTGAGCCAGGGGTTCGCTTTGATCAACGGTATCATCACCTGGATCTTCGCTCCCATCAAAGGCATTTTCACGCTCGTGAGCAAACTTTTTCTTCGCCAACGGGCTACTCCCAGCGTGGCTGAATAATCAAGAACACACCCCCGTGAGTACAACACACGGGGGTGGTTTTTTATCAACAGGCAGTCGCGGTTAGAGCTCTTTCTCCATCCATACCACCTGGGTCGTGCCAAAATACCGGGTAGGCAGACCGTGCATTTTGTACCCTGCTTTCTCAAAGTAGGCGGTCGTGTTCAAGCGTGCCTGGCAGCCGATCTTCTTAAAGCCCTGTTCACGCGCCTGGGCTTCAACGTGCGCCAATAACTGCCGCCCAATTCCCGTGCGCTGCAAATCGGTTTTTACAGCCAGATGCGAGACCCAGGCAACCCCGGGTTCTTTTTCAGAAAACTTGACACATCCCACTACTTCTTTAGTTTCATCGTCTACCGCCATAAAGTGTTGTGAGATGGGTTCATAATCATCCTTTTCGGTGCCGCGTGGTTGACCCCACGGTTCACGTAATACCTTATAGCGCAGATCATAGTAGGCTTTAAAATCCTCTTTGGTTTTGGGTGTCGTTATCTGTATCAATTGAATACCTCGCTTTTAGAATCGACCTGGTTGAATTATACAGCAGATTTATTTCACGCTATTTCTTTGCCGGCTGGGTTTTCCCGTTGATGGTGTGAGCCACCTCCACCTTCACGGTTTCCATCAAGGCTTTTTCAGTGAAGCACATCTGGCGGGCAAGGTCAATCAATTTTTGGATTTCTTTTTCCGGCGCGTCAGAATCAACCACCACCTCTATCTCAAAATGGTCGCAATACCCCTCAGCGTCACCTTTTAACACCGAACCCTGCTCATGAAAATACGCGCTGACCTTCACTCTTTCGTTACGGATTTGCAGTTTCTTTTTGGTCGCAACCTGCGACACATGAGAAAGCAGTCAAAGCGCCATTCCGCTGACGAAATACGTCAGCGGAGAAGGAGCAGTACCTTCCCCTCCCGGCATGTAGGTGCCCTCATCGCTGATGAAAGCGTAAGCCCGTCCGGTTTCGGGCTGACCGGCAATCACCTGTTTACGCCACTTGTCCAGCGAACTGGCCTCAGCGTTCACCCTGATTGCGCGAAAACCCAGTGGTTTTTTCTCTGCCATACTTCCTCCTGTGATTCATGGATGATATAAGCGCTCCGCGAGCGCCTTTTGATAGTCGTTCAAATCCAACGATAAGCGTGCCGCGCCGCTGCGCATTGCCGCCTGCGCCACCGCCGGCGCCTCCCAAAGGCATACACGCCTATCGAGTGGTTTGGGCAGCACATAATCCTTGCCAAATTCCAGGCGCTTCAGCCCGTAGGCCTTCAGAACTTCCGCCGGTACCTCCTCGTGCGCCAGCGCTGCCAGCGCCTGGCTGGCAGCCACTTTCATCTCGTCATTGATGGTAGTAGCGCGCACATCCAACGCGCCGCGGAAGAGGAAGGGGAAACACAGCAAGTTATTCACCTGGTTGGGATAATCTGACCTGCCAGTGCCAAGCAGCGCGTCAGGCCGCGCCTGTTGAGCAAGTTCATAGCTGATCTCAGGGTCAGGGTTGGCCATGGTGAAGATAACAGGTTGAGCGCGCATGCGCCGCAGCATTTCAGGGGTGACGATATTGGCCGCTGAAAGACCGATAAAGACATCTGCGCCTTCTATCACCTCCGCTAACGAGGCGGGCTTGTCTCCTTGCGCGAAAACCTCTTTTTCAGCGAACATCTCCTCCACCCTCCCCCGGTAGACCAACCCGGCGATATCACACATCCAGATATGTTCACGGGGAATACCCATCTTCATCAAATGGCTGGCGGAGGCGAGCGCGGCTGCTCCTGCGCCTGAAAAAACGACTTTCACTTCTGTGAGTGACTTGCTAGTGATTTCAAGCGCGTTGATGAGCGCCGCGCCCAGGATGATGGCCGTGCCATGCTGGTCATCGTGAAAGACCGGGATTTTCAGCATCGTCTTTAATTGTTCTTCAATTGAAAAACATTCCGGTGAACGGATGTCTTCCAGGTTGATACCGCCAAAAGAATTGCCAATGGCAGCGCAGACGCTGATCACCGTTTCGGGTTCAACAGAGTCGATTTCGATATCAATGCTGTCAATATCCGCGAATTTTTTAAATAGGGCCGCTTTGCCTTCCATCACCGGTTTACTGGCCAACGCGCCGCGATTGCCCAAGCCGAGGACGGCGGTGCCGTTGCTGATGACCGCCACCAGGTTTCCTTTGGTGGTGTACTCATACGCCAGTTCCGGGTCGCGGGCGATTTCCAGCACAGGGTACGCCACACCAGGGGTATAGGCCAGTCCTAGATGATGTTGATTCTCAATTGGCTTGCTTGGGTGAATGACCAGTTTCCCTGGTACTCCGCCAAGCCGGTGGTAAGACAGCGCGCTTTCTTTATCAATAGGGTTCATTCAACGCCTTCAGGGCTTACAAAAACTCCACCAAACCTGACCTTCAGCGGCTCTTCAAATGGGCATGCGGCAAACCCAGTCTATCACAGTTTGTTCGTTGCCCGCCTCCAGTTAGGAGGTAGTGTAAAAGAGAGTGTTCGTAACGCACCCATTACAGGCATCAATGCCGATTCGCTTTATGTTTTCCATTTCTATCCTGAGATTTTTTGAATTCTGTACCGATGTGAAGGCCCAGGCGAGGGAAAATGACCCGATGCACCAGAAGGATGAGAAGCGTAACGCCAAACGCGATCACAAAAACGATTAATGATTTTCCGATATCGCTCATCACCGCCGGGTTTACCAGCATCACAATGGCCAGCGTCAGCATCAACACCCCGCCAATCAACTTCAAGATGCGTCCATGTTTCTCTTCCATCTTGGAGGTTTTGAGGGTGAAAACCGCTACAAAAAAGATGCCCAGTTCATCCAGCTGGTAGATCACCAAATACAGGAGCAACAACAGGATGAAAGTGATGACAGAGACCTGATGCGCAGCCACCAGGTTCGTCCACAGGACAGGAAAACCCGCCGTGCAGGAAAACTCAACCAGCGAAACACCCGCCGCCAGCACGATCGTCCCACCGATCAACCCCCACCATGAGTCTCCGGCATCCATCACTTTCCGCATACGCTGGAAGAGGCCGGGCTTCTTCTCCTCTGAAATGGTAAAGGATACTCCTTCTTTATAGAAGAAGTAATCTTTTATGTTGACCAGGCCGAAGAAGAGCGCCACCAGCCCCACCACTACCTGTATCCAACCCACAAAACTGACCACCTTCAGAACGGTGAACAACCCGGCAATGAACAACGCGTAAATGGCAGCGGTGACGGTAACAAAAACCAAACCAATGACCAGCACTTTTTTACGTGAACCGGTGTGCAGGGTGATCGCCAGCAGCATGCTCAACACCCAAATCGAACAGGGGTTAAAACCATCAACAAAGGAGATGAGCGCCGTGCTGAGAAAAAGTCCGATTTTGGTGAAGTCCACCTCACCAAAAAACGGTAGTTTAGAGGTTGCGCCGTTGTTTTCCGTGTTCGTATCGGGTGATTCAGTGGCTGCCGGAGTCGGCGCGGCAGATGTGGGCACAGCGGTTGGCGCAGCGGCATTTTCGCCAAACGGGACATAGCCTTTCCCCGCGATTAGCGCGCTGCCCGGGTTTTCGCACGCTTTTTCAAGGCATTGCTCAACTACACCGGTGATCTCCTGCGAAAATTCATCAGAATAACCTTCCCAAATATTTTTGCCAATCAAAATCGTGGGAACATAACGCGGCGTAAAACCGTAAGCCTCGCCAAATTGAGAGAAGAGCTCCTGGTTGGCCTGAGAATTATAGATTTCGAACTCATACAGATGTGCTGCAGGGTATTTTTTTGCCAGATCCTCAAGCACCGGTTTGGCTTTCGCGCAGTGCGGACAACCCTCGCCCCAGAAGAAGTAAATATCGACTTCGCTTTCAGCCTGCGCCTGGATTTGCTCGAGAGGAGCAGCCGGTTGGAGCGTGTCGGCAAACGCGGTAGAAGGAGTGAGCAGAAAGAGAAAGACCCCCAATACAAAAAAAAGAACCAACGTTTTTCGCATCATATTTACCAGGTCTCTCCAGTTGTCTTTAGGTTGATTGCTGCCAATTTTACTCGAAAACCTCAACCTGGCGGTCATAGTCTTTGCTTGCTGTCATCCATTTTTTTTGCCGCGTTCAGGCGCGTGCCAGTGCCAGCGCCCCCATCAGCCCCACGCGGTCACCAAGCCTGGCGGTGGTCAATTTAAAACCTTCAAGGTACTGGGGAGAAATCACCGCATCCAACAATGCGCGGCGCACAGGGTTTAAGATCAATTCTCCTGATTTGATGACCCCTCCTCCCAGGATGACCATGGTGGGGTTAAAGAGATGCAACAGGTCAGCGATTGCTCTGCCCAGAAATTCACCAGCAATATTGAACGCTTCCAACGCCAGTTCATCTCCTTGAAGCGCTGCTTCGGCAACCAGGCGGGCGGTAGGCGTTTGGTTGTTGTTCGCCAGGATCGTTTTCCGCCCAGCCTGTATTTGACGGATGACGTGATTGGCGATGCCGGTGCCAGATGACATGGATTCCAAGTGACCGGGATGCCCGCAGCCACAGAGCGGGCCGCCAGGCAGCACGGTGATATGCCCCACCTCGGCGCCTAACCCGTTTTCGCCCAGCAACAGGCGGTCATTGACAATGATGCCCCCTCCAACACCGGTAGAAATCGTGAGGTAAATAAGGTTGTGATGCCCAACGCCAGCGCCGTATTTCCATTCGCCAAGGGCGGCGAGGTTGGCATCATTGCCAAGCCTGACAGGTACATTGAAGCGTTTTGCCGTCAGCTCGATGATATTCAGACCGTTCCAGTTGGGAATATTCGGCACCTGGTACACCACGCCGCTTTGCGGGTTGAGGGCTCCAGCCACGCCCAGGGCAATGCTCCGCACCGCGCCGTTTTCAGGCCAGATAGAGGCAATCAGATCGAACAACCGCTCAAGCGCAGGCTTTTCCCCAGCTGTAGGGATCGATTGAATCACCCTGGCTTCAAGTCCCTCTGGAGGATAAAGGGCCGCACGCAACTGCGTACCGCCGATATCCACCGCTATATCATCCATAGTATCCTCGCTGCTTTTTTTCTCCGTTGATTTTACCAGAAGTTCATAGCAAGGTTTTTTCTGGCGCTCCTGGTAGAATGATATCCATTTTTTTAAAAGCGTGTTATAATTTTTCCTCGCGCCTAAAGGGCGAATGATCAAAAAAAGCAGGTGTAAAATGAGTGATATCTTAAAAGCATACGATGCCCCCGTCAATCCAAATATTCCCAGCCTCAGAACCGGGGACATGGTCAGTGTACATGTGAAAATCAAAGAAGGCAATCGTGAGCGTATCCAGGAGTTCAAAGGAGTTGTTCTTTACCAGCACAACAGCGGTAATGATTCAACCTTTACAGTACGCCGTGTTGCCAGCAACGGTATCGGTGTTGAAAGAACCTTCCTGCTGCGCTCGCCCCGCATTGAGGCGGTGGCGTTGGGCGCGATGCAGTCGCCCGGCGAGCCGGTCTGCGAGGTGCAGCGGCGCGTGGCGGCGATTGTGCTGGCCGCCGGGGAGTCGGCGCGGATGGGGGGGCAGCCCAAGCCG
>JAAZNW010000046.1 GCA_012798065.1 Chloroflexota bacterium | reverse complement strand
CTAGATAATAAAATTCTTTTGGGATACAATGTATGCGCATCGAGGCTTCTCTCCTTTTGTTTGGTTTGTCACCCTTAAGGATGACCTCGATGCTCTTTTTTGTCTAGCCTTTTTGTCTCATATGTATCTGAACTTATTCACACCCTTATGCTTTCCTTCTCACTCGGTTTGTGCAGGTTTACGCTCCGATAGCCTTCAGGACCTGCAGGGCGCGCAATACCAGGTGGCGTGCACCCGGCTTTTCCTCCTCCAATAATCATAGGTTACAAATACCCGAAAAAACCGATGCGCCTGTTTTCTACTATTTGGTAAAATTAAAAACGCTTGAGTTCCCATCTCGTTCTACGGGTAGAAACCCCAAACCGTATACTGAGGATAATCCATGACCGGTTACCGTATCAAGCAGCATCCCATCTTGCCCATCCCTGAACCTGAAATGATCGAGTTCTTCTGGCAGGACAAACCCCTGTCCGCTCATAAGGGTGAAACCATCTCCGCCGCGCTTTTCGCCAACGGTATTCGCACTTTCGGGCATCATCACAAAGATGGTTCACCTTTGGGAATTTTTTGCGCCAACGGTCAGTGCGCGCAATGTATGGTAATCGCGGATGGCAAACCTTTAAAATCCTGTATGGAGATTGTCACCAACGGGATGCGGGTTTATCCAAACGACGGTCACCCTCGTCTGCCTGAAGTAAGCGTAGTACCTGAATTAAAGCCAATCCCAGAAATCGACATTCCGGTGCTGATTATCGGTGGCGGCCCTGCCGGTCTATCCGCAGCCATTGAATTGGGGAAGCTGGGCGCAGAAGTTATACTGGTGGATGATAAGCACCGTCTTGGTGGTAAGTTGGTGCTTCAAACCCACCGCTTTTTTGGCTCCTCCAAAGCGGTTTACGCCGGCACCCGTGGAATAGACATCGCCACCAGGTTGGAAAACGAAGTGCGTGCGTACCCTTCTGTTCAAATTTGGCCGCAAACCACTTGTTTGGCTGTTTTCAGCGATCAGAAGGTAGGAGTGTTAAAAGATGGCAAGCACTATGTTCTTATCCGCCCTCAAGTGTTGCTGGTGGCGACCGGCGCACGTGAAAAATTCCTCGCGTTTAAAGGCAACACCCTGCCAGGGGTCTTCGGCGCCGGTGCATTTCAAACGCTGGTCAACCGCGACCTTGCCTTGCCGGCAGAAAAGCTGTTCATCGTGGGTGGTGGAAACGTCGGCTTGATTGCAGGGTATCACGCGCTTCAGGCCGGGATTGGCGTTGTCGGATTGGTTGAAGCCCTTCCACAATGTGGTGGTTATAAAGTGCATAAAGATAAACTGGTGCGAATGGGCGTGCCAATTTACACCTCGCACACCATCCTCTCAGCCAACGGACAAGACCATGTTGAATCGGTCACCATCGCCAGGGTCGATGAGCAATTCCAACCAGTACCAGGGAGTGAAAGGTCGTACGCTTGCGATTCTGTGCTCATCGCGGTCGGTCTTGACCCAGTGAATGAATTCTTCCACAAAGCCAATGACTTTGGTATCCCTGCCTTTGTCGCCGGAGATGCTGAAGAGATTGCAGAAGCATCCGCGGCCATTTTTAGCGGCAAGATCAAAGGGCTTGAAGTGGCTCATCATTTGGGTCTAAACACTGGTGAAATCCCTGCAGAATGGTACCGCATGGGCGAAATCCTCAAATCTAAACCAGGAAATGTGCTCAGTGAAAAAATGCCCGACCTGCCGGAAGGCGTGCTGCCGGTTTTCCACTGTAGCCAAGAAATTCCCTGCGACCCTTGTTCAACTTTGTGCCCTCAACACTTGATCTTTATCGACCAGCAGGATATCCGTTCAACGCCAAAATTTGTCCAGGATAACTTCGCCTGTAAAGCCTGTTTAAAATGTATTGCCGGCTGCCCGGGTCTGGCGATCACCCTGGTAGATTACCGCAGCAGTAGCGAAAGACCTTTAGTGTCCATCCCTTATGAGTTCTCCCGCGAGTCCATCCATATCGGCGACCAGGTTACCCTGGAAGACACCCAGGGAGATGAACTTGGTACGGCTGAAGTGGTGAACATTCGCGCCTTGAAAGCGAACGACAGAACCATTGTGATTCAGGTGGAAGTAGAGCAAAACATCGCACCCCACATCGCGGGAATTAGAATGCAGCAGCCCGCGATCACGCAACCAATGTTGCAGTATGTGAACCATGTCACAGACGACACCATTGTATGCCGCTGCGAGCATGTAACTGCCGGCGAAATTCGAGAATGCATTCGAAATGGCTACCGCGATATCAATGAAATTAAAACCGTGACCCGTGCCTGCATGGGCGCCTGCGGAGCCAAGACCTGTGCACCTTTGATCCATCGCATCTTCAGAGAAGAAGGCGTGCCCTACGACCAAGTCACCGATCCCTCCCGCCGTCCGTTGTTTGTGGAAGTAGGTTTGGGCGTCTTCGCGGGCGAAAACGGGGAGGGTGATAACCAATGAACCCCCAAAACACATACGACGTCATCATTATCGGCGCGGGTTCACTGGGAACCCCGGCGGCTTTTTATTTCGCTTCTGCTGGTTTAAAAGTACTTGTGCTTGAAACGGTCCCCAGCGTTGGCCAGGGATCAAACAAACGCGCCATCGGCGGTATACGCGCCACCCATTCCGATCCGGCTAAGATCCGTCTTTGCCTGCGCAGCATTGAGATCTTTTCCACCTTCAAAGAAGTTTACGGTAAAGATATCGAGTGGGATCAGTGTGGGTACTCTTTCATTGCCTACACTCCCCGTGAAGAGAAGATTCTCAAAGACTTGCTGACCATCCAGCATACGTATGGATTGGTGAACAACTGGTACGCGAAAGATGACCTGTTAAAGATCATCCCTGACCTGACTCCTCAGGGCCTGCTTGGCGGCACCTTCTCCCCCAACGACGGCAGCGCCTCGCCGCTCTTATCCAATCACGCTTATTTCACCCTCGCCGTAGAGAAGGGAGTTACATTCCATTTTTGTGAACCAGTTACCAGCATGGTTGTGCAGCGGGGAAAAATTATTTCAGTCACTACCAGCCGTGAAACCTATTCAGCCGGTGTCGTGCTGAACACAGCCGGCGCGGCCGCTGCCGAAATCGGACGCATGGCGGGTGTTGAAATTCCAGTTCGCGCCGACAGCCACGAGGCAGCCATCACAGAGCCGGTGGCGAGGTTCCTCGGCCCTATGATCGTTGACATTCGGCCGGCACCTGGTTCATCAAATTACTATTTTTACCAGCACACCACCGGTCAGGTGATTTTCTGCATCACTCCTAGCCCAAATATCTGGGGAGAAGATGTGAACGAAACCAGCAGCTTTCTACCAATGGTTGCCAGGCGGATGATTTCCATCATGCCCAGGTTGAAAAACATCCGCGTGCGCCGGACATGGCGAGGTCTCTATCCCATGACGCCTGATGGGTTCCCGATTGTCGGCTGGAGCTCGCAGGTGAGCAACCTGCTTCTCGGAGTGGGGTTGTGCGGTCAGGGCTTTATGTTAGGCCCAGCCCTGGGCGAACTGCTCACCCGCGCTGTTACAGGCGAGGTACTCCCGGAAGACGCTGATACCCTGCGCTATCTTTCTCCACAACGAGAATTTATAGGTCAGGAACTATTAAAGTAACTTGCCCTTTCTACTTGTTCAACCGGTTGGAGGAATACGCCACACTGGTGTGTATGGGTATGCGTGAATCTCCGTTCTGCACAACAAATGAAGAGAAACGGTCTGGTTTTTCTTGTCGGGTGATATACTAAGAGTTTAACAAGAGTCGAACATGGTCAGTACAACGAAAACCAGCCCCTTACTAGAAAACCTTTTAGATATTCTGCCGGACAATTATTCCAGAGTAGATAGAGAGTTCATCATTCAGGCGTACAACTTTGCGGAAAATGCGCACGCCGAACAAAAACGAGCTTCTGGAGAGCCCTATATCACGCATTGCGTGGCGGTTTCCATCATCCTGGCTGAAATGCACGTTCAGCCAGTAGTGGTGGCTGCTGGGTTGCTGCATGATACCGTGGAAGATACCAGCGTCACGCTTCAAGACATTCAACGTAACTTCGGCGATGAGGTAGCCAAGCTCGTGGATGGGGTGACGAAGTTGACCCATCTGCCTCGAGTATCACGGGCCGACCAGCACGACGCTGAAATTTTTGGCAAGAACATGGAAAAGAACCAGGAAGAACAGGAAATGCTGTTGAACTCGCAGCATGCCCGCGACCGCCGCCGTGACCTTGCCAATGAGACGCTGCGTAAGACCTTCTTGGCAATGGGTGAAGATATCCGCGTTATCTTGATTAAACTGGCTGACCGCCTGCACAATATGCGCACTCTCGGCTTTGTGCCTGAAGCTAAACGCCGCCGTATCGCACAGGAAACACTGGATATCTTCGCCCCGCTCGCGAACCGTCTGGGTATCTGGCAATTGAAATGGGAGCTCGAAGACCTGGGATTCCGTTATACCAATCCGGAGAAGTATAAAGAAATCGCCCAGAACCTGGCTGAAACGAGGTTAGAGCGTGAGCGCCAGATGAAATCCATCATCGACCGAATGGCGAAATTGATCAATGAGGCTGGTATCAAGGTGGAAATATCAGGGCGCAGCAAGCATATCTATTCGATCTACCGGAAGATGGTTGAGAAAGACAAACCCTTTGAACTGGTGCGCGACCTGCGCGGGGTCAGGCTGATTGTTCCGGATATTCCCTCTTGCTATGCGGTTCTGGGTATCATTCATACCCACTGGCGGCCAGTCCCCAACGAATTTGATGATTACATTGCCGCGCCAAAAGATAATTTTTATCAGTCCCTGCACACTGCGGTTCTGTATGACGATGGAAAGCCGCTCGAGGTACAGATCCGTACCCCTGAGATGCACGAAAACGCTGAGTACGGAATCGCGGCGCATTGGCGTTATAAAGAAAAAGGCCCGCGGAATGAGCAATATGAGCAGCGTATCAACTGGTTGAAAAAGTTGATGGAATGGCGCCAGGAAGTGGAAGACGCGAATGAGTTCGTGGAAGGCATGAGAACCGATGTTTTCCAGGACCGGGTTTATGTTTTCACTCCGCGCGGCGATATTATTGACCTCCCCGCAGGCGCTACTCCTATTGACTTCGCTTATACAGTCCACACCGAGATCGGCAACCGTTGCCGGGGTGCAAAAGTGAACGGCAAGCTTGTGAGCCTGGATTACACGCTGCACACCGGTGACCAGGTGGAAATACTGGCGGCTAAACAAGGTGGGCCTTCCCGCGACTGGTTGAACCCCACCCTCGGCTTGGTAAAAACGCAACGGGCGCGTTCGAAAATCCGCGCCTGGTTCAAACACCAGAATCGTGAACAAAACCTTGCCCAGGGGAAAGAAATACTGGAACGGGAACTGCGCCGGCTGGGACTGCAACAATATGATTTAGAAAAACTTTCCCGCGGTTTCGATTACCGCACCTTAGATGACATGTATGTGGCGGTTGGCTGTGGCGATATGTCACTCGGGCATATCATCAACACCCTGTCAGAAGGAGAGGCTGACGAGTCTCGCCTGTTCGAGATTAAGTCATCCACCCAGGCGAAAGACATTTCTGAGAACGCCGTGTCTGTGCTGGGGTTGCGCAATATTCTGACCACCTTCGCGCGTTGCTGCAATCCTGTTCCGGGTGATTCCATTGTGGGGTACATCACCCGTGGTCGCGGCGCCACGATCCATCGTCAAGATTGTCCCAATATATTACGCATGACGGACCGGGAGCGCATTGTGCGAGTGGCTTGGGGTGAACCGCAGCACACATTCCCGGTGGAAATTGAAATTAAAGCCTACGACCGCCAGGGATTAATGGTCGATATATCCTCGGTGCTCAGCAACGAAAATATCAATTTGCTGGATATTAAAATCAATGTCTCTCACAACCTGGCATCCATTGTAATGAAACTGGAAATAGCTGACATCGTGCAACTCTCTCGCGTTCTCACCCTCATTGAAAACCTGCCGAATGTCATGGAAGCGCATCGCCTGAACCCCGGATAAACACATTCAATAGTCTCTTCTCCGTGCCCTGTGCTGGCGATTAACCTTTACTTAATCTCCTATTCATTGTAGAATGCCCGACACTCTGAAAACAGATGATTGACAAATGAAATCTTCACGTCCAAGAACGAGCACCCTCATCATCCAGATTTCTGCCATTATCGGTTTGCTGGACTCCATCTACCTCGCATATGTAAAGATCGCGAAAACCCCCATTTACTGCACGCCAGGATTGGGTCATTGTGATGTGGTGAACGCCAGCCGTTGGTCAATACTGTTTGGTATCCCGCTTGGTTTTTATGGCGTTGCCGGCTTTGGCCTGATCTTCCTCCTCGCTGCTTTTGGTTTACACCAACGCGCGAATCACCCTTACATCGATCTGATCCTGTTTGGATTCAGCCTGGCGGGGTTCCTATTTTCCCTGTATCTCACCAGCATCGAGATTTTTGTGTTGAAAACGGTTTGTCAATGGTGCCTGTTGTCAGCCATGATGATGAGTGTGATTTTTATCACCACAATTATCAGACTTGTAGTAAAATCGCCGTCGACTACAGCATCAGGAGGAAAATAATATGCCAAGAATCAAATGCCACTACCTCGATTGCTCATTCCTGGATGAAGGCATATGCACGGCTGGAATGGTTGAACTGGACCCAGATACTGGTTGTAAAACATACACAGTCAGTGCAGAAGCATTAAGCACTGAAGATTGGGACGCCGAAGAAGACGAGCTGGAAGAATGGGAAGACATGGAAGAGGAAGGGGAAGACGACTGGGATGAGTTGGATTATGACGATGAGGATTAATCACTTTTCTGTTGATTGAAAAATCAAACCCCGGTCAACCCGGGGTTTACCTTAACTTGCCTGAAATGAGCGACTCACAACAAAGCAAAAACTTGAAACACAACTTCACTGTCAACCTCCTCGATGGAGGTTTGTTCGGCTTTGGTTTGGGTTTCGCTTCGTTCACAACAATGATCCCCCTTTTTGTGGCAACGCTCACCTCTTCTGCCACACTTATCGGGCTCGTGCCAGCCATTCACAACGTCGGCTGGCAGCTTCCACAATTGTTGATGGCGAAACGCATTGCCAGGATGGAGCGTGTTAAGCCCTATGTGACCTTTATGACCGTTCAGGAAAGATTGCCGATTTTAGGGCTGGGAATCGTCGGGCTGCTTGTCCCTCGCATTGGTGTAAGAGTAGCGCTCATTCTTACCTTCATATTGCTTATATGGCAGGGGTTGGGCGCGGGACTGACGGCTAATGCCTGGCAAATCATGGTCAGCAAAATCATTCCCAGCAATATCCTGGCGACTTTTTTTGGTGCGCAATCGGCAGCAGCAAACCTGCTGGCAAGCCTGGGTGCATACCTGGCAGGAACCCTGCTGGTGGTGCTCAACCCTCCCTACGACTTTTCCACCTGTTTTTTCATTGCTTCCCTTTTACTTGTGTCTTCTTGGGTGTTTCTAAACCTCACCAGGGAAGAAAAAAGAGAAATGCCATCCGGCGGTTGCGTTCCCCAACCTCTTTGGCATGACATTCGGTCCATCCTGAAACGCGACCGTTCATTTACTCACTTCCTGATCAGCCGTTTTATTGCCCATTTCGGTATGATGGCGTTTGCCTTCTACTCAGTCTATGCAGTGAAAATTCTTAGAATGACCACTGTTCAAGTGGGGGTGATGACCAGTATTTTGAT
>JAAZNW010000146.1 GCA_012798065.1 Chloroflexota bacterium | reverse complement strand
TGAAATAGGGTCGCTCGTATTGGGGTAAAATGGCGCGCTGATTGGGTTAGGAACAAGAGCTTCTTGGACCTGAACAGGCGCGGCAGGATCTTGCCCGGAAGGAATTAGCCAACCTAACCACTTTGGCGCTTGTGCAGAAGCTTCTGTGTAGATCAAAAAACCGGACACAATCAATATAAGCGCCAGCAGTGCTGGAACCCAGCTTTTATTCTTTCTCATCATTTACCTCCGTTCTATTCACAAGAGAAACATTAGCTTTGTCTATTATCCAGAAATACTTTGGCAATCATTCATACCAGTCTTTCGCGACTGTTGAGCTTGATTTACCACCTAAACTAAGTCGGTTCCCATACCATCTAAATATAAATATAACAACTCAGGTGTTAAGTCTTTGTAAAGTTTTACAAATTTTTGAATTTTGTTTACTAGGACTCGAATGTTAAAACTTTATAAAGATTTAACACTTCAACTGATATGATTTAAAGCACAAAACAACCACTGGGAGGATAATAAATGAATAAGAAGAGTAATTTACTGTATTTGCTTGCGGGGCTATTCCTTGTATTGTTCCTCACTGCTGCTAGCTCAACAGAGACAAATAATAATAAGCAATATTGTTATGCCCTAATTGCCCCAATTGAAGAAGGTAACAATGGCTCTTCAAGGATAATTAAGTCAGATTGTTTTGACAATTTTGCCGATTCAATTTCTGCGGCTACGAATGGCCGAGTTCTACTCAATCATTTTGCACGACCAGACGAAGTCACAAATGAACTTTTGAATTCCAACAATGGATTGAGTTCACTAAGTAGTCAAGTGGTAATCGGTATTGATTGGGATAGTACCAATTTTGCTGGCAGTTCTTATACTTGGGTAGTGAGCGGAAGTGGATGCTCCATTTCTACCCAATATAGTGTTTCTTCAATGCCATCTGGTTGGGACAATCGAGTCTCTTCAGCAAGAGCTCCCATTGCTATTTTTGGGGGCATTCCTCTCGATTCAATCTTCACCACTTTCAGCATTGGCAATCATTGGCTTCTGGGCTGCCTGGGAATTGAAGTGGTGGGGTGGCGCAGATGCCGTTAGTGCAATTACGATCTGTCTTATCTGGCCAGGGATTTTCTTTATCATGTCGTTTCTGGTTATTCACTTAATCGTTGTGATTGCTTTAGGATTGGTATCTATGGTACGGGAACAGAAAATCAAGCTTCACCGATTACCGGGATTGCCGATATTGTTGGCCTCGGTATTAATCTTGAAAGTAGGGATAATCTTTATAGGCTAATCCGCTATAAGCTCGTTCGGAATGATTACTTCAACTTTATATATCATCATACCTCAACGATAACGGGAAAAGTGACTGTAAATGCCATCAAGAAATTGGCCACCTTGGATAACTTCATTCCGTCATTATAATTATTAATGTCCTGACTTTTCCCACTAAATTAAGTTGGTTCCCATACCATCTAAATATAAATATAGCAAATCAGGTGTTAAATTTTTGTAAAGTCTTTCAATTGTTTGAACACCGTAAAACTTTTTAAGGAAATGCATGATGTGGCCATTTATTCCACCTAACCAATAATTGTTTTAAACTTCATTTGTTGGTTCATATTTTTCCAGGGAAGTAAGGTACTTTTAAAATTCCAAGAACAATTTACGCTGATGGCTAAGGTGATGGCGTGGATTGTATAACGTCGATTAATTCTTCTGGCTTTTCTACCGGTGGGTGAGAAGTAGGTGAGGTTGTCATAGCTGGTTGGAAATCAATGGACAACATCCATGGGCCAACTATTGTGTTGGTAAATGCGGTTTCGACAATGTCGTATGCTTCTTGGTAGGTCATATTATCTGGATAAGAAACCACTTGAAACCAGTGTTGTGGCTGACCGTTCGTTTCAAATTTCCAGCAGTTAATCTGAATACTTTTCAGTTCTCCAATTTCTCTACCCACAGCTTCGCAATCTTTCATCTCCACCTGTCCAGGATTAGTGTTATCAATAATCACTTGATTAATTCCTATGTGGAAATCTGATAGTGGAGAACCTATAGAATAACTATAAGGGATGGTAAAAATAAAACACCTCTGATCACTCACGAAAGATGTGGAAGGGTATACGGGATATGTGAGCAGGTAATCTGTAGAATAGGCTAAATATCCATTTGATTCTAGTTTTGCTTTAGGAATCCAATTGTGATTATCGGGTATCATGATACAAGCGTTCAACCAGGTCACTGATGGATTCAAGGCTACTCGATTTACCTGGATGACAATGCTATCCCCGATAAATTTTTGTGAATTTTGCCACGTTAGTTTTTCTTTTATTTCAGAGTATTTTACATCGAGTGTAAAAGAACCCAGAAAGGGTAAGGTAGCCATTGATTGTGGTCCGAATAATGCGTTTACCTGACCCAATTCAATAAGGATAACGGATGAATCGAATAATTCTGGTAAGGGGTCATTTTGAAAATAATTAGTACCATCCGGCAAAGAACGATCTTCATTGAAATGAGTCAAGCTAAATAGGTAATCGGCAAATCCACCCTGATGTCGTTTAATTGCGCAATGCCAATTGTTATGGCTTTTGATTTTATAAAACTCATTCAGGGAGATCTGATCAGGATTCTTGTAGAGTAGATAGCTTTTCCCACCGTTCTCTAGATCAATACGCGTAATTGGGCATTGTAGAGTGGCTTCCTGGGCAAGTGGATAGTTTTTCACAAGGATCTCTATTCCCAGACGTCCTTCATCGCGGTAAGCCCAGGTGATTTCTAGATCTACATTGGCATTATTAACGGATGTTGAAGTCCTTTCAACAGAAAGATCTTTTACCCATTGAAAATTACACCCAGTGACAACAAAGCAGACGATCAACAATCCATTTAGTATTTTACTGATGTATAAAGTTTTTTTCAATGCAGCACTCATTTGATTTTTATCGTCCATGGCCCATAAATCGCCCCCTCAATTGTGTCGATTAT
>JAAZNW010000009.1 GCA_012798065.1 Chloroflexota bacterium | reverse complement strand
GTTCCAAATTGTGCACCTGCTGGCCCGACCCTCGCTTCAAGATGAAGATGCTCTGCTGCCGAGTTGCCGGTATTGCCAGCAGCGCCGATCACTTGCCCGCAATTGACCACGTCTCCGGCTCGCACGGGTGGCTTTTCCAACAGGTGCGCGTAGAGCACGTATACTGATTTGCGGCTCCCATCCCATTCAATCGGTGTCATGTCCGCGAACAATGGGTCTGAATCACATGGGCGCACAAGATCCAAATTTTCCTGTGGTATCGCGGTAGGGATAGGCAAAGCGCTTACCCATTCAGCGGATAACACGTCGAGTGGTGTTTCGATGAGAACAGCATTTCCATACGGGAAGCGATCAACGATTACCATGTTGACGATACCGGGAAGGATGGATTGCACCGGGTGCCCAATCATCGATGGCAGTTCTTTAAAAGTGAAAAAGGCCAGGTCGATCGCGGGGTGTCCATCATCTTTATATGGGGCAGGAGGGGTGAAACCTTGAGACATAATTTTATGCAAATCACTGAGCTCAATGCCTTTCAGCGGCGAACAGGCTTTTATCACGGGCTGCAGCGTGGCAGTGTAAGCAGGGGTTGAATTTTGTGTGGCTGTGCGGGAAGGGGAGGGAGTTGTTGTGGCGTGAAAGGTTAGCGTTGTCATGACCGGTGTTGGGGTAGGTGGCTGAAGAAAGGAACTTGAACAACCCATGGCTACCAGCACGAAACTTAGGGTCAGGCAAAGGATGACAGCGCGCTGCTTTTTCATATTCATCCGCTACCGGGAGCCCACTTCTACTGGTACCTTTTTTGAGTCCGAAAACTCGTTGTCGTTGAGGAAGACAACCGCCTGTAAAAATAAACGATCGTTGGGGCTGTGTTGACCCAGGTGCAAGGTAAAGGAAACCAGCGTGTTGAAAGTGCCGATGATAGTCGAACGCGCGATCTCCATTTGCTTTTCGTCAAGCAAGCTGAGTTCAAGAGTAGGGCGACATTCTACGTTATTTAAAACCAGTGTGACACGCACGCGTTGATTATCTGGGAGTAATTTTGCCTGAAGACGATCGATTTGTGGCGGCGCTGTCACCTTTGGGGAGTTGTGGGTGGTATTCATCAGCCTCATCCATTTAGATGGTGATTTTCCGCGATTCCATGTAAAAACGTTTTTCGTGTGCTTCACCCATAGAAAAGGTTTTCCTCGGCAGCGCGCCATCAAGCATCACTGTGCGGAACAGTTCATCTTTTGACATTCCCGGTAAGTAAATGCCTGTGTTGGCGGGTTTCATCCCCAACTCGCAAAGGGCTTCATCTCCATGCACATAGTCAATACTGGCAACGGATCCATCCGCAACGAGCTGATCCAAGATGGTCTGCAGCGTACCCACCACCAGGTTAGCGGTAGGGCTGGTGATACTACCGGCCACAAGTCCCCGCGTTGAGACCAAACCAAACCGCTGGCATTCAACCGAGGGTTTTTTTACCTTTGTGGTCAATTCGGTAAAAGAACTTACTGGTTCCAATGTTAGCGCCCCATCATATATGCCCTTAAGGACTTGTTCGAGATTGACTTTACTGTTGAAAAGCACGCGGTGAATCGGCTCGAATGCCAGCCCGGCGTCATGGATATTTTCCACCTCCACAAGGGCGAAGCGCGCAGGGTGGTCCATGCTTACGCTGCTTTTCAGCTCTTCCCAAATCGCTTTTGCGGTTGCCAGGGAGTGGTTGCCATCACCTACAGCGAACAACAATACGCCTTTATCGGGAGAAACCCGGTATTTCGCGTAAAAGGTCTGTGGATTAGCCAGCGCGGCGAGGTTTTGGATGATTGATTTTTCCAGCGCGGAATCATTTACCAGCCTGCTGCGTAAATGCCCGCCGCGCTGCATCAGATCAAAATCATAAGCCAGCGGTAAACGCTGGCTGGCCTGGACGACAGGACCGATGACCCTGTCTTCTGGGTCATCAATGAGAACGACGATGTGCGGCAGCTCCAGGGGGGCGTTCTTGCGGATACGGATACGAGGAGGAAGACGGTCAAGGATCGTGCCTTCAGTGGCACGGATCAAACTTTGAGAACCTTTCGAGAAATCGTAATGCTCCAGGTCCAGGGCCAGCATTAACCCGCGCCGCGTTTTTACCCCGATGGTACGCTCAACGTAGATGATATTTTGTTGAGGTCTTAACAAGCCATCGCTGAGGTATTGTTGCATTTTCGCATGCGTACTTTGAACGCGTTCTGTTTCTTTGTCGGTGCCGAGATAGACTTCAGGCAAAATAAGGTGAAAAGTTGAAGGGCAATCACCTACGTTTTTCGCGACCTGTTCCCAGTATTCAGGTTGTGAAGTATATTGATCACAGGCGATCACGGCCCACTTCGTTAGATCAATTTTTTCCACCGGCAGGTAAATTTCTGGAACTTGGACACCAATTTCAGGATAATTCCTCATCTTTTCAGGGCTCCTCTTTTTAATTTTACCAGAGCGGCATATCATAAAAAAACCTCCCGTTGCCGATGGGAGGTTGTTAAGTATGTGTAAAGCGGGCTACATGCTGTGCATGAAAGCCACGCCCAAAGCGCCAGGCCCAGCATGGGTTCCCAGCACTGGCGAGACGGTGCTCAACACTGCGTCTGTGACCAGGCTGGAGGGGAAACGTTTGATTGCTCTTTCTAACAGCGCCTGGCCTTCTTTTTCAGCGTTGGCATGAACCACGCATAAACGCACCGGACCCTGTGCTGTTCCGACCCGTTGTTCAACCAGATCAAGCAGGCGCTCAGTGGCTTTACCAATGGTCCTGACGCGTTCAACCGCTTCAATCCGCCCATCGCGCAGTTCGAGGATGGGTTTCATGTTCAACATAGTGCCCAAAAAAGCTTGCGCGCCGCCAATGCGCCCGCCGCGATGGAGGAATTCCAGCGTGTTCAATACAAAGTACACACCTGTATTGGCTTTTGCTTTTTCCGCAACTGCCTTGCATTCTTCGAGGGTGGCGCCAATCCCTGCCATGCGGGCAGCGCTGAGCACCTGGAACCCCATGGCCATGCTGGTGCTGAGGGAGTCGACCAGTTCTATTCTAGCGCCCGAAAAAGCATTCTTCGCCTGAATGGCTGAATCGAGTGTGCCAGAGAGTTTGCTGGAGATATGGATACTGAGGATGTCATATCCTTATTCTATCAGCCTGCCGTACATCGCTTTAAATTCTTCAGGGGTAACCTGCGAGGTCGACGGCATGACATCCGCAACAGCCAAACGTTCATAAAATTCCTTCGCCTGGATATCAACGCCATCCCGAAGGATTTCGTTTCCCCAGATCACCTGTAAGGGAACGGATACAATCGGGTTGCCATCCCATAATTCGGGGGGAATATTGGCGGTGCTGTCTGTAACGACCATCACTTTATTCATGAAAATACCTCCAATTACTCGTCCTTGGTTCTTTGCCGTATATAACCCCGCAACGAAAAAACCGATGCACGCAAATGGGGTGGTTTTTCGAAGAAGTGCATCTTGACCAATAGGTGCTTCAAGACTAAAATCCCTGCTGAATTTCCATCATGGGACGGGTGGACGACCAGGGCGTATTCGATTGTTTGAAAATCTGACCGGCAGGCTCAACCAAATATTCACCCAGCTGCGGCGAAAAGGCAAACTTTCTGCTGCTGATGTGGATGCAATGATGCGCGAGGTGCGTCTGGCGCTCCTTGAGGCGGACGTTAACTACACGGTAGTAAAGGACTTCACCACCCGTGTGCGAGAACGGGCGATTGGCGCCGAGGTAAGTAAGGCACTCAACCCCGCGCAACAGGTCATAAAAATCGTGCATGAGGAATTGATCCATACGCTGGGTGAACCTGCCCGGTTGAACCTCAGCGGGGTGAAACCTTACGCCATCATGCTGGTTGGTTTGCAGGGATCAGGCAAAACCACAGCCGCTGCCAAATTGGCGAAAAGGCTGCGCTCGGATGGAGAGCGGGTATTGTTGGTGGCAGGCGATCCTTACCGCCCGGCGGCGGTGAAACAACTTCAAACCCTGGGCGAGAAAATTGGCGTCGAAGTTGTCGCGGATTCAACTCTCAAGCCACCTGCGCTGGCTGCGCACGCCTTTGATAAGGCGCAAAAAGGCGGATATTCTGTCGTCATTATTGATACTGCCGGACGCTCGCAGCTAGACCAGACATTAATGGACGAATTACAATCCATTGCCAAAAAAGTCAGACTGGTAGAAACCCTGCTGGTTGTTGATGCGATGATCGGACAGGAAGCGCTGCATGTGGCTGAAGGCTTTCGCGATACGGTAAATATTACCGGGCTGGTCTTCACCAAGATTGATGGAGACGCGCGTGGGGGCGCAGCGATTTCCGTTCGCAAGGTCACAGGGGTGCCGATCAAATTCCTGGGAACAGGCGAAGGCATCGACGCGGTGGAAGTGTTTGATCCCGCCAGATTGGCGTCACGAATTCTGGGAATGGGTGATATGATTGGGTTAATTGAGAAAGCGGAAGCCGCTTTCGACGAGAAAACCCAAAAAGAGCAGGCAGAACGGGTTCTCAAAGGTCAGTTCAATCTTGAAGATTTTGCTGACCAATTGAAGCAACTGCGCAAGATGGGTCCGATCTCTCAGGTGATGGATATGCTGCCCGGCGGGTTAGGGCAGGCTTCGCGGAATATCCCACCAGAAGAAACCGAGAGAAACTTGAAACGCACCGAGGCCATTATCGCTTCGATGACCAAACAGGAAAAACGGGACCCCGACCTGTTGAACGCCTCTCGCCGCCGGCGAATTGCCAGTGGATCAGGGACAAACGTGATGGAAGTGAACCGTCTGATCAAACAGTTTAGGGATGTGCAGCGGTTGATGAAGACGATGCAAAAAACAGGCGGGAAGGGACTTTCCCGATTGTTCAAGTGATCAAAAATGAAACAGCGGTAAGCGCTTCCTTCAGCGCCCCTCGCCAAAGCGGAATTTTTGGATTCACATCATATTTGATCATTTTTTGAGAAACAGGAGATAAGCAAATGGTAAGAATTCGTTTACGCAGGACAGGTCAAAGGCACCAGCCCAGCTACCGCATCATCGTGGCAGATAAAGAAAGCCCGCGGGACGGTCGTTTCCTTGAAATCATCGGGCACTACATTCCTACGACTGACCCCTTCACTTTCGAAGTTCAGGAAGATCGGGTGTACGAGTGGATGAAAAATGGCGCCCTCCCCAGTGATTCGGTCTTAAAGCTCTTTAAAATCGTTGGTGTGCTGGAACGTTATGAAAGATTTAAAAAAGGAGAATCTCTCGAGACCCTTCTGGCAGAAGCCAAAAAAGCGACAGAAGAGCGGAACGCCAAGATTAAAGCCTGAACAGGATCATGATGCAGCCAACCAACAGACCCACACAACGCTATTCGCGCAATGTCAACCAGGAAAGTCACATCAAAGAGCTGGTGGAATACATCGCGCTTTCTCTTGTAGATGATCCTTCCCAGGTGGTCGTCACTGAATACCGCTCAGGAGGACGGGAAAACCTGGAGCTGCACGTTGCCAGGGAAGACATGGGCCGGGTCATCGGCAAAGGCGGCAAAATTGCCAACGCCATACGGGTGTTATTACGCGTTGCCGCAGCCCGTGAAGGCAAACAGGTCAACCTGGACGTCGCTGAACCGAGATGACCAATCGCAAGTCAACGGGTCCTCAATTAAAGACACAACCAGGCTCGCCTCAACCCGGCGAGCCTGTCTACTTGATGATTGGCAAGCTTCGCCGCCCACACGGGGTAAAGGGAGAACTATGGCTTGAACTGACCACAGAACACCCTGAAAGAATCCGCACTGGTGTAACGATTTTGATTGGCGATGAAAAGACGGAAGTGAAGGTTGAGAATATCCGTGCGGCTGATAAGCTATGGTTGATCAGTTTTGCCGGCTACCAGGATTGCCAGGAGGTTGAGGGATTTCGTAACCAGTGGGTGTTCATCGAAGCGAAACAGGCTGCTCCACTGCCGGCGGGACGGTACTATCATCACGAGATTATCGGTATGAAGGTCTTTACTGAAACGCATGACCTTATAGGAGTAGTCGACGAAATTCTGGTTACAGGCGCAAATGATGTTTATGTGGTAAAAAATGATAAAGGCACCGAGACCTTGGTGCCGGCAATAAAATCGGTAATCCTGGAAATTGACAAAGAGATGGGCCGCATGATCGTACGCCAGCAGGAGTGGTTATAGGAGGCTGAGTTGGAGCCGGACAAATACTGGGTAGGTTTCAACCTGGTCAAGGGTATTGGAGCTGTTAGATTCAAACAGGTCCTGGATTTCTTTGGTTCGGCTGAAACCGCCTGGTTCGCCCCGGTTTCTGGATTGCAGGCTGCCGGTTTACCCCAACGAGTGATAGAGAATTTTTTGCTTGTCAAATCTCAGGTGGACCTGGAGCGGGTGATGGAAAGGATTCACCATTCCGGCACCAGGGTGATCACCTGGAATGATCAAGATTATCCCCGCCGCTTAAAAGAAATAGATCAGTCTCCTCCTGTGTTGTTCATCAGAGGCTCCATCAATGTGGAAGATGATTGGGCAGTGGCAGTGGTAGGCACTCGCCGGGTTACACCTTATGGAAGGCAGGTCGCGAATGAAATTGCCACCTTCCTGGGTCAGAATGGCGTGACAGTCGTCAGCGGGTTGGCACGCGGAGTGGATGCGATCGCCCATCAATCTGCGCTTGCGGCGGGTGGGCGCACAATCGCGGTGTTGGGTAGTGGTGTGGATGTTATCTATCCGCCCGAGCATCGCAAGCTGGCGGTCGAGATCATCGCTCAAGGCGCGCTGGTCAGTGATTATCCCCTGGGCACCTCACCAGATGGGGTGAATTTCCCGCCGCGCAACCGCATCATTTCGGGTTTGTCCCTGGCGACTGTAGTGGTGGAAGCAGGAGAGAAAAGCGGCGCGCTCATCACTGCTGAATTTGCCGTTGAACAGGGTCGAGATGTTTTTGCTGTTCCCGGAAGTATTCTGGCGCCGCAAAGCGCAGGAACCAATCAATTGATTGAGCAAGGGGCCCGGCCGTTGTTGAAAATGGCTGAAATACTCGAAGTGCTTAAACTGGAACAGATACCAGAAAAGCAGCAGGCGCGAAAACTTAACCCGCTGAACCGGGCGGAGCAGAACCTGTTGCAGCACCTCTCGACAGAACCGCTGCATATTGACCAACTCTGCGAGTTGACGGGCTTGCCGATTCATGATGTATCAGCAACTCTCACCATGATGGAGTTAAAGGGATTCATTTGCCAGGTAGGCGGCATGAATTATGTGGCGATGCGCGAAAATCGAGGTTTGTACAAGGTGAATAAATGAAGATAGAACATTATTACGCGGTGATCATGGCAGGCGGCGGAGGTACCAGGCTTTGGCCCTTATCCCGCCATGACTCTCCGAAACAGACGCTACCAATCTTTGAGGGCAAGTCGCTTTTCCAATTGGCGGTTGAACGCCTGCAGGGATATTTACCGGTAAATCAGATCTATGTAGTCACTTCTGCTGACCTGATGGAACAGCTGCACGCGCAGGTTCCCGAACTGCTGACCAGCAATTTTCTCATTGAACCACAACCGCGTGGAACAGCAGCCGTGGTCGCCCTGGCTGCCGCGACAATTTTAGAAAGAGACCCTAACGGGGTACTGGCGGTATTAACTGCGGATCACCTGATGCCTGATAAAGCAGAATTCCAGGCCTGTCTGCAAGCCGCGGCAGAACTGGCAGAACAGGGATATATTGTTACCATGGGCATCAAACCTGCTTCGCCTGCAACCGGTTATGGCTACATTGAACGCGGGGCTGAGCTTGGGGTGTATTCAGGCAGGGTGGGCTATGAAGTATTGAAGTTTATTGAAAAGCCGCATCAATCCAAAGCCAACGAATTGATCAAGCAGGAACGCTACTCCTGGAATTCTGGGATGTTCATCTGCCAGGCTCAGGTGGTACTGGGAGAATTTGAGCGTTACATGCCGGAACTGTACACGGTCATACAATCGCTGCAACCATTTCTCGCGAGCGACCATCTGGCTGCGCCTTTTGCGGTAAAGTGGTTGAAGATTCAACCTGAAACAATCGATTATGGCATCATGGAAAAGACCTCGCTGGCAGCGGTTCTTCCTTTATCGACCCTGGAATGGATCGACGTGGGTTCCTGGGATTCGTTCTTTGAGGTGTTTAAACCCGATGAGAATGGAAATATCATCCTGGGAGTTAAATATGAAGGAATTGACACGGCTGATTCACTGATCCTATCGACAGATACGGAAAGACCGGTGGTAACAATGGGGATGAAGAATATGATCGTCATCCAAGCCCCTGATGTACTGATGATATGCCCGCGAGGGGAAAGTCAGCGGGTGAAGGAACTGGTAAACTACCTGAAAGCCAGCGATTATACCCTTATCTTATAGGAGAGCCGACTGTGGAAGCCTATTGCGTCAAGTGTAAACAAAAAAGAGAGATTGAATCTCCCAACGCAGAGTTCAATGCGCTCGGGACGCCTGTGACCCGCGGAAAGTGCCCTGTGTGCAACACCAGCCTGTATCGGATAGGAGAAACGCCTGCTCACGCCGGCCTTGAACGACCAAAGAGACTGCACGCCAAACCGCGCAGCGGCAAACTGGTGATTGTAGAATCTCCCGCAAAAGCGAAAACGGTGGGGCGGTTTTTGGGCAAGGACTACACGGTGCGGGCTTCCGTGGGGCATGTGCGCGATCTGCTGCGTTCAGAACTTTCTGTAGACGTTGAAAACAACTTTTTGCCAAAATACCGGGTTCCGAACGAAAAACGACCGGTCGTGAAAGAACTGAAAGCGCTGGCCAAAGAGGCGGCAGAAATCTACCTGGCAACAGACCCTGACCGGGAGGGAGAAGCCATTGCCTGGCACCTGTTAGAAGCTGCCCAGATCGAACCAAAACTCTCCAGGAGAGTGGTTTTTCATGAAATAACTGACCACGCGATAAACGAGGCGTTTTCACAGCCGCGCGAAATCAATATGGACCTGGTCGACGCCCAGCAGGCGCGCCGCATCCTTGATCGATTGGTTGGCTATTCCATCAGCCCGGTGTTGTGGGAGAAGGTGCGCAGCCGCTTATCTGCTGGCAGGGTCCAATCAGTGGCGCTGCGGCTCATTGTGGAACGCGAGCGGGAGATAGAGGTGTTTGTCCCGGTAGAATACTGGTCGATCCATGCCGAACTCACCCCCGAGGGCAAAAAAACCAGTTACATGACCAAACTGGCAAAGATCGATGAGGTTGACCCCGACCTGGGCAACAAGGAGGTTGTGGATGGTTACCTGGCGGATATCGAGGCATCACCCTTTGCGGTAACCCGCATTAAAAAGAGCGAACGCCGCCGAAAACCATCGGCGCCTTTTATCACCAGCACCCTGCAGCAGGAAGCTTCCAGGAGGTTAGGCTACACCGCCAGGCGCACCATGATGATTGCCCAACAACTTTATGAGGGGCTCGAGGTTGGCGAGGGCGGCGCAACTGGCCTCATTACCTATATGCGCACCGATTCAACCAATGTGGCAGAAGTGGCTCAAGAAGAAGCCCGCTCGTTTATCCAACAGACCTATGGGGCTGGCTTTCTGCCAGAAAAGCCACCGCAATATAAAACCAGAGCTGTTTCAGCCCAGGAAGCGCACGAAGCCATCAGACCAACTTCGGTACTGCGCCAACCTGAAAAGATAAAGGAGTTCCTTTCTTCCGAACAGTCCAAGCTATACCAGCTGATCTGGCAGCGCTTCGTAGCATCGCAAATGGAATCCGCCGTTTATGACACGATCTCTGTAGAGGTGACCGCCACTGGTAAAGATCATCAATATCTTTTCAGGGCATCAGGCTCTACCATTAAATTCCCGGGTTTTTTGATCGTGTATGAAGAAACAGTTGATGAGGACCTGAAAACAGAAGAAACAGAAAATGTGCGCATTCCAGCCGGGTTGGTGGAAGGTCAGGCGCAACACCTTAAAAGACTTATACCCGAACAACACTTTACCCAACCACCCCCTCGCTATACTGAAGCCTCGCTGGTACAGGTTCTGGAGGAATATGGCATTGGACGCCCTTCAACTTACGCCCCGATCCTTTCTACCATTCAGCAGCGGGGTTACGTGCTTCGCGAGGCAAAAAGGCTTTCGCCTACTGAGACGGGAATTTTAGTCAATGACCTCGTGGTCGAGCATTTCCCGGACATTGTCGATCTGAACTTTACCGCCGGTATGGAAGCCCACCTGGACCAGGTGGCCGCGGGTAAAGAAGACTGGCATAAAGTGTTGGCGGATTTTTACACTACATTTGAACCTCAGGTCAAGAGGGCGCAGGCGGAGATGCCTGTTACCAAGACAGAGCCCGAAAAAATTGGCCGCGCCTGCCCGAATTGCGGGCACGACCTGGTCATCCGCTGGGGGCGATATGGCAAGTTCATCAGTTGCTCCAACTTCCCGGCTTGCCGCCATACAGAAGCCCTGCTGGAGAAAATTGGCGTGACCTGCCCGAAGGACGACGGCGACGTGGTGCTGCGCAAGACCCGAAAGGGGAGAATCTTTTTTGCCTGCAGCAACTACCCTAATTGCGACTTCACCAGTTGGAAAAGACCGTTACCTGTACCCTGTCCAAAATGTGGCGGGTGGATGGTGGTAGCGAACAAGCGTGAAGCCCAATGCATGGTTTGCGAGGAGTCTGTTCTGATCGAAGAGCTCGGGGTGCCAATTCCCGATTAGGCATAATAATTGCAACGTAGTTAACGAGATAACTGGATCAACTACTATCTCCAGGAGTTAACTATGGATAAGTTGCGTGATGTTTTTTTCAAGTTGATCGATAAACCACTATATACAGCCATCGCCGGCTTCGTGATCGGCCTGATCATCGGCTTGCCCATATTGGGTTGGTGGCTGTGGCCAGTCAAGTGGAAAGATGCGGATGCCAGCTTTTTACGCCAGGACCTGAAGAACCAGTACCTCTGTATGGTTGTGGATTCATACAGTGTGAACCATGATGCCGCACTGGCTGGCGCACGCATAAATTCGCTTGGCGTGGATATTAAGAAAAACCCATTCCTGTTCGATAACCTGGCTGCAGGCGGGTGCAATTACGCACCAACCGATAAGGTAATCCAGAGCCTGAAAACCGCTTTGGTGACGGGTGAGCAGGTTGTGCCGGAGACAGAAGCAAACAATCAACCGGATGGCGATCAGGCTGAGATCAAGGCAACAGAACCATTGGCGACTGCAGAAATCGCGGGTTCGACGGCCATTCCCTTACCCGGGAATAATGCGCCAAAAGAGAAAAAAGGCGGAAGTGTGTTGCTTTTATCCCTTCTTTGCGTGGTTTTCCTGCTTATCGGTGGGGCATTGATCTACATCTTTTTCATCCGCAATCGCCGCACATCAGAAGAAATTCCTCACGCATGGGATGAAGAAGAAAGATTCGCTCAAGATGAGCCCTACGACGATGCGCCTGAATACCCCGCTGCTGCAACACCGCCGCCACCAACGGCCATTCATCACGAATCGGTTGATACGCCACCGATGGATTACTTCAGCGAACCCGAGGAAATGGACGATGTCGACGAGATGGAAATTCCTGACATCCTTGAGGGGGCTCAGGATGTTGCCAAAACCCCTCCATTGAAGAGCCCTGGAGTGCGCGCTACGCTTCCTCATCATTCTGACCCGGTGGCTCACTTTATGACCACCTATGTGATCGGCGATGACCTGTACGATGACAGTTTCAGTATTGACGCACCGAACGGCTCATTCCTGGGTGAATGTGGTGTAGGCATTCTGGATACGATCGGCGTGGGAGACCCGAAGAAGGTAACCGCTTTTGAAGTATGGCTTTTTGATAAGAATGACATCCAGACCGTTACCAAGGTGTTGCTCAGCGCTCATGCCATGAACGATGCGGGAGTGAAGCAGCGCCTGGCTTCGAAAGGTGAGTTGGTCCAGATTGAATCCGGTCAGCAATTACTATTGGAAACGGCCACGCTCCAGCTTGAGGCCCGGGTGGTTGAAATGGTTTATGGGCAGGGTGCGCTGCCTGCCAGTAGTTTCTTCCAGCGCATGACGCTGGAGCTTTCGGTTTGGCCGAAGTAATACCAGACGATTGAAGAATAATCCGGGAGAACCCCGGATTATTTTATTTTACTTTTAGAATACGGAAATGGAGTTCTCCGGCAGGCGTGTTGGCGGTTATCCTGTCGCCTTCTTGGTGCCCTAAGAGCGCCTGACCGATTGGCGAATCATAAGAGATCTTTCCGCGCCGTGGATCCGCTTCTTGAGGACCGACGATATGGAAGGTTTCTTCTTCTTCCTGGTCCTCCTGGATGGTCACGGTCGAGCCGATTTGAATTTTGCCTGTGTGGCTGGGGCCATCTTCAATGAGCACGACGTCGCGCAATATCTGCGTCAGTTCCTGGATACGGCCCTCAACAAACGCCTGTTCTTCTTTAGCCGCCGCATAATCAGCATTTTCGGAGAGGTCACCCATCTGAATAGCAGCTCGCAGCCTTTTCGCCAGTTCCTGCCTGATTGGGCCTTCAAGGTGTTTCAGTTCAGCGCGCAACTTCTCAGCGCCTTCTCGGGTAAGATATGAAGGTTGATTCATGTAGACTCCCTTGGGTGCGATTATAACTTACGGCAGCAGTGAGGGATCGAATAACTTTTGATATTCGTCAACAGCAAAACGGTCTGTCATTCCTGCCAGGTAATCGCAAATGGTCTTTTCTTTTCCTTTGATCTCGAGCTGATCCTGGAAATGTATTGGGAGCATGTTGGGCTCCGAAACATAGGCGTGGAACAATTCCGATAAAATTCGCTCCGCCTTCTTTTGCATGCGCACGACCCGGTAATGCCGATACATGTTCTTATAGAGGAAATCTTTAAGTTCGCGGTTTCGTGCGCGCATCACGTCATCAAACCCTACCACGTTTTGAGCGTGCGACTGCAAGTCAGCGAGTGTTTTAACACCACTTCGCTGAAGGCGCTCATTGGATTCACTGATCATGCTATCCACTTCCAGGCCGATCAGCTCGCGGATGATACTGTGGCGGGTCAGGTCATCCAACTGGCGGGAATGAATATTGAGCCTTTCCATTACCATGTTCCACAGGTCTATCTCGGATAACATATCTGTGGTGATCATCCCCGAACGCAACCCATCATCCAGGTCGTGAGCGGTGTAAGCCAGCTCATCGGCGACATTGGTGATTTGAGCTTCCAGGTGACCGCGCAAATGCGGGTCATAATCCAGCGCGTCGGTCTTATCATATTCGGTTTCATGCTTGACGATCCCTTCGAGCACCTCCCAGGAAAGGTTGAGTCCCGGAAACTGCGCGTAGCGATGCTCTAATTCCGTCACGATGCGGTAAGACTGGTGATTATGGTTGAACCCGCCATACCCTTCCATCAATTGGTTCAGGGTGGTTTCCCCGGAGTGTCCAAAAGGCGGGTGACCGAGGTCGTGCGCCATGCAGATGGTTTCCACCAGGTCTTCGTTTGCACCCATCGCCCGGGCGATTGTGCGACCGATTTGCGCCACTTCCAGCGTATGGGTCAGGCGGGTGCGGTAATAATCGCCCTCGTAATTAATGAACACCTGGGTTTTGTATTCCAACCTGCGGAAAGAGGTTGTGTGTAGAACCCGGTCACGGTCTCTTTGGAAACAGGTACGGTACAGCGGCTCGTTTTCAGGGTATTTTCTGCCTTTGGAGCGGCTGGCGTGAACGGCGTAAGTCGCCAGGGTTTCTTCTTCAATTTTTTCCAGATAAGCGCGGTCGAATTTCATGTCACTATCCTTTTTTATCCAGGGTTATACAGGTGCCCACTTTTCTCCCGGTCAACGCCTGGAACACGTTGCCCTCATCAAGACCGGAAAAGATCAATACCTGCTGACAGTGCAGGTTCGTCACAAGGTTCATCATGTTGTGAACCTTACTACGCATGCCGCCTGTCACGTCCGGGCTCTCTGATGATTCAAGGTGAGGATCCACCATGGCAAGGTTTCGCGGCGTGATGGCATCCAGCAGTTCTTTCCTTTTAGGAAAATCCATCCAAACACCCTTTTCGATACCGGCGAGCAAAACGCGAGCAGGCTTGAAGATCGCTGCCAGAAATTCAAATTGCTCTTCAGTGGATAGAATTGTGCCGCCGATGGTTTGATCAAAGACCACATCACCGTAGACCACTGGCAGAATGCCATTATCGAGACAAGCAGCGATTTGCGTCGTGTCCCAGTGGGTGATTTTGTGAGAAGAGGTGATGACCTGGGCGCTTGGTGGAAAAGCCATCGCGTGAACGCCACTTTCATGTAAAACCTCCATCACGATGGTATTGAGAGCCCGAGCTTCATGCCAAACCTCTACCAGACCGCGCCACTGTGCAAAAGTGGCAACGCCATCACGTGTTTGGTATTTTTTCGCGGGGATATGCCCAAAGGAACCTGAACCATGCCCTAAAAGTAACCGAACTCCAGGCTGATCGGTCAATGCCCTGGCAATTTCATCCGCCAGGCGCTTCAACACATCTGACCTGGCTTGGTGCGGGATGTTTTTATTTGTGATGAGAGAGCCACCGAGCTTGAGGAAAAAGAGGGGAGTTGTCATCAGGCACCTCGCCCTGGTGCGAGGGTGGTGGTGATGGTGCGCACGGCTCCCTGCTGCTCTAACGCCCTGGAAATACTATCTGCTTGCGTATGGTGCACAAGCGCGATGATATTCCCGCCACCGCCCCCACCGGACAACTTTGCCCCAAGCGCCCCTGCTTGAAGCGCGCAGTTGACCAAATCATCCAGCATTGGAGTGGAGACTCCCAGCGCTTGTAGAAGTTCATGGTTTCTGCTGAGCAGCTCGCCATGCTGGTTCAGATCATTTTTTTCGAGGTTCTCTTTCACCTCCCGCGATAGGTCAGCGATGTTGGCAAAGATGGTGTCGTAACGTTCTTTATCGGCAAGCCAGCGTTCGCGAACGCGGGCCACGGTTTCTGCCGTCAGGCTGGCAGCACCAGAATCCGCAATCACCAGCGTGAAGGGGTGGCGAATCTTGAGGTGTTCAATCGGTTCCCCCTTAACAAAGTAAACCGGTACCTGGTAGGTGACGACGGTGTTGTCGATGCCGGAAGGCGTACCGTGATGCAGTTTCTCAATTTCAAAGGCGATTTGATTGACCAGTTCGTCGGGGATGGGGTTGCCAAGGAAAGCAGACAACGCCCGCGCGAGCGATACGGTGACCGAAGCGCTGGAGCCCAGTCCAGTGGCGATTGGGATGGTGGTGTTGATGCGTATCTCACATGCCTGAAGCCTGGTAACCCCCATTTTTTGCATTACCAGGGCGGTGGTTGCTTTTAATGGGTGATTGTCCGCGAGCGATTCAAGATCACTATCGAGACCAATACAAGGGGCAATCATTCTCACTTTGCCTTCAGGCGCGCTTGGTTGGGCAAGGATGGTGGTTTTCGTGTTAAGCTGAAATACAGGCAGGGCGATGGCGGGAGCGCCATAAACGACAGCGTGCTCACCACAAAGGATAATCTTACCCGGGGATGATGATGTGATGGCTGGCACGGCTCACCTAAAAAAGGTAAAAAATCACCATCACTGCCACTCCCCACAAGAGCACGGTCAACTGGATTGGACGGTCTTTGAGCAAGATTTCTTCAGGTTCACCACCCGCGTTGTGTTTGTTGATGAGGAAGAGATAACGGAAAATACCATAAAGCACAAACGGGATCGTCAGCATCATCGAATGGTTTTCAGGAAGGTTTGGGGCGGAGAATGTGTAAAGAGAATAAGAGATGATAGTGGTGGCGGAAACAACAGTGATCAGCTGGTCTATGAACTGGATAGAATAGCCTGAAAGCACCTTACGGTGCGATTGAGGGCTGTCATTCACCAGCACCGCCAGTTCTGCGCGGCGCTTTCCGAAACCAAGGTATAGCGCCAGCAGGGTAGTGACGACGTAAAGCCAGGGAGAGAAGCGCTGCACTTCAATCACGGAAACCCCGGCGGCCACGCGCAGCACAAAACAGCTGGCGATAACCAACACATCAATTATCGGGATTAGCTTTAACCAGATTGAATAGATTAGATTAAGCGTAAAATACACCAGCGATATGAA
Source organism: Chloroflexota bacterium (assembly GCA_012798065.1). Classification (GTDB taxonomy): domain Bacteria; phylum Chloroflexota; class Anaerolineae; order Anaerolineales; family Anaerolineaceae; genus UBA6107. The sequence continues at coordinate 17,707 of JAAZNW010000009.1, read as the reverse complement.
AAAGAAACCGTGAGAGAGCAAGAATGCTCCTATCAGCGAAACCAGCAAGAGGAGGATGCCAGTGGCTAAAGCCAGGCCCACTGGCAGATCGCCGGAGGCGATGGGGCGGTTCTTCTTGATCGGGTGCGCACGGTCAGATTCACGGTCCAGGATATCGTTTATCAAGTACACGCTGCTGGAAAGAAGACAGAAGAGCACAAATGCCGCCAGTGTTTGCAAAAACGCGTGAAGGTTGAGCAATTTGCGGTCGAAAACGAGGGCAGCGAAAATGAACGCGTTCTTGGTCCATTGGCGGGGTCGCATTGCCTTAAGGATGTACTTGAGCATGAGGATAATATATCACAAGTCCATTGTTCGCGATTAGAATTGGTTTATGCAAAAAACGCGTCTGGATATTCTGATGGAGTCACGTGGTCTTTCACCCAGCCGGTCACAGGCGCAACGGCTGATCATGGCTGGCAGCGTACGTGTAAATCACCAGGTGGTGCTGAAGCCCGGCACCAAGGTGGACCCGGGGGATTTGATCGAAATCAGCGAATCGCCACGTTTTGTTTCCCGCGGCGGAGAAAAGCTGCTTTCCGCACTGCAGGCTTTTCATCTGACTTCTCTGGCGGACAGGGTTTGTGTTGATGTAGGGGCCAGCACTGGTGGGTTCACCGATTGCCTGTTACAGCACGGAGCAAAAAAAGTATTCGCGGTGGATGTTGGCTATGGCGTGCTGGATTGGAAAATACGGAATGACGCGCGAGTGGTGGTGATGGAGAAACAGAACGCGCGCTATATCACCACCTTTCATGAACCGATCGATCTGGTGGTAATTGACGCCTCGTTCATCTCATTAAGAACATTACTGCCAGTTGTGCGCCGATGGTTGAACGCCCAAAAAGGGGAGGTCGTTGCGCTGATTAAACCGCAATTTGAAGCCGGCCGGAGTGAAACTGCCCGGGGCAGCGGCGTCATCCGTGACCCTGAAATTCATCGCGCAGTATTACGCCAGGTGTTGGATTTTGCTCAAAAAGAAGGCTACACCGCTGATGGTTTGATCAGATCACCTTTAACCGGACCGAAAGGGAATATCGAGTTCCTGGCGCACCTGATCTACCCGGGTGAGACGCCTGCAGATGTTGAAAGGCTGATTGAGGGGTTACCATGGAACGAGGGAACCACCGCTGACCAACCCTGCCAACCGGAACCTGATGGGAAATTGAAATAAGGTATACTTTATTCCGGTATGTCCACAGAAAGAATTCGCAACTTTTGTATCATCGCCCACGTGGATCATGGCAAATCCACGCTGGCAGACCGCATGCTTCAACTCACCGGCACCATTTCGGACAGAGAGATGACGGAACAGGTGCTGGATTCGATGGACCTGGAACGCGAAAAAGGCGTGACCATCAAAGCATCAGCGGTGCGCATGAACTACGTTCATGCCGGTAAGACGTATGAATTAAACCTGATAGATACTCCTGGGCATGTTGATTTCAATTACGAGGTAAGCCGGGCTTTGGAGGCTTGTGAAGGGGCGTTACTGGTGGTGGACGCCACGCAGGGTATTGAAGCGCAAACCCTGGCCAACCTGTACCTGGCGATTGAGTCTAACCTGACCATTCTGCCGGTGATTAATAAAATTGACCTGGTCTCTGCCAGACCTGATGAAGTCGCGGAGGATATTGAGTCTCTGTTGGGGTTGCCCGCTGAAGAGATCATCAGGGTTTCTGCCAAGGACGGTTTGAATGTGTACCAGGTGCTGGACGCCATTGTCACACAAATTCCGCCCCCGAAAGGGGATGATAGCGCTGCACTGCAGGCGCTAATTTTTGACAGCCATTACGACTCTTATAAGGGAGTCGTGGCATATGTGCGCGTGATGCAGGGGAACATTAACGCGGATACCACTCTACGGTTGATGGCGACAAAAGCAGACGTAAAACCGGTTGAGATAGGTATCTTCGCTCCTGGGATGATACCCGTCCCGTTGTTATCTGCTGGTGATGTGGGCTATGTTGCCACAGGCTTGAAGACCGTGAAGGAATGCCGCGTGGGCGATACGTTTACGCTCTCCTCAGAGCCGGCGGCGGCGCCTCTCCCCGGTTATAAGCACCCCAAACCAATGGTTTTTGCCGGCATTTATCCGGTTGAAGGCGAGGATTATGAAGCGTTAAAAGAAGCCCTTGAGAGGCTTCAGCTGAACGATGCTTCGCTGGTCTTTGAGCCGGAAACTTCTCAGGCCTTGAATTTTGGCTTCCGTTGCGGCTTTTTGGGCCTGTTCCACATGGAGATTATTCAGGAACGTATCGAACGTGAATATAACCTCAATATTGTGGTGACCGCTCCTTCTGTAGAATATGAAGTTGTAGAGATTAGTGGAGAGGTCTTGCGGATTTCCTCCCCCGCTCGCCTTCCGGATGAGGCGCTCATTGCCGAGGTCCGTGAACCATGGATGCGCCTGGAAGTCATCAGCCCGACTGAGTTTTATGGCGTGATCATGGAACTCACCAAAAAACGCCGTGGGATTTTCGTCTCTCAAGATTACCCTTCTCCCAACCGCGTGCAGCTCAACTATGATATACCACTATCCGAATTGATTGTAGATTTCTTCGATGACCTTAAGTCACGCACCCGCGGTTATGCTTCAATGGACTACCACTTTTTGGATTACCGACCAGGCAACCTGGTGAAACTCGAGATCCTGGTGGATAGCGAGCCTGTCGACGCGCTGGCAGCGATTGTTCATAAAGAAGATGCCTACCATAAAGGGCAGGCGCTGATCACCCGCTTGAAGGCGCTGATTCCCCGCCAGCTTTTCGATGTGGCAATCCAGGCTTCTGCCAGCGGACGGGTGATTTCACGCGCGAATGTTAAAGCGCTGCGCAAGGATGTACTGGCGAAATGTTATGGCGGGGATATCACCCGTAAAAAGAAATTGCTCGAAAAACAGAGAAAAGGGAAACGCCGCATGAAAATGATTGGTGATGTGGAAATTCCCCAGGAAGCCTTTATGGCTGTGCTGCGTTTGGAGGATGAATGAGCATGGTTCGCCCCAACTGGAAAAAGCAGGCTGCGAGGTGGCTGCCGGGGCTCCTCATCAGCGCGATGGCGGTTTACGCCATCGCCCATTTCACCCGCGGGCAGCACATTGGCGAAGCCTTAAAGACAGTAAAAATCGGCTACGTTTTACTGCTCATCTTTCTCACGTTATTATCGCTCATCGCGCGCAGCATCGCCTGGAGGGCAATTCTCGGCAATAAAATCACCCTGGTCAATTCATTTTTTGGTATTTGCGAAGGGTATTTTCTCAACAATATCTTCCCTTTACGGGTGGGAGAACTGGGACGCGCGCTTTTCGTCGGTCGTTCTTCCGGGCTGGGAACGCTGCACGTGCTATCGACCATTCTTATCGAACGAGCTTTTGATATTGTTTTCGCCGCCAGCATTATATTGCTCACATTGCCCATGGTTGTCGGTTCAGAATGGATCAAACCGATTGCTTTTTCTGCCTTTGTGGTCATCCTGGTTGGCTTGGTCATCCTCTTCTTAATTTCAGTAAAGCGGCAGAAATTTCAAACCTGGATAGAAAGCAAAGAAGTGCGCATTGGTTTCATCAAGAACCGTGTTTTGCCGCAAGTCAGTAAAATCCTGGATGGGCTTTCCGCCCTGGTGCACCCAGGGCAGTTTTTGTTAAGTGTTTTTTGGATTGGCATAACGTGGTTACTGTGGGTGCTGCTGTATTACTGGACGATTGCGCAACTGGCACCTTCCGCCCCGTTATGGTGGGGGGCTTTTACATCAGGTTTGATCGCGCTGGGTGTTGCCATCCCATCTGCGCCGGCTTCAGTGGGTGTTTATGAAGCGACCATCCTGGGAGCCTTCGCGCTGCTGGGTATTTCCAGCGGTTCCGCGGTGGCTTATGCGATTGTCTTACATCTGGTGCAGATTTTTGTCACCGCTGTGTTTGGTTTGTGGGGGATGGCGCGGGATGGTCAAAAACTATCCACTTTACTTGATTCGCTGGTGAACAAAAAAAACGTGGAAAACCCCACGGGTTAGGAGAGTGATGAACGGTTTTACGCTGATTACAGGAGGAGCAGGGTTCATTGGTGCCAATTATGCAGCCAGGTGCCTGGCTCGTGGCGAAAAAGTGGTGATTTTTGATAACCTTTCACGCCGCGGCGCAGAATTGAATATTGAATGGCTGAGCGACCGTTTCGAGCGGCGCTCATTTGAACTGGTCAAAGAAGATGTGCGCGATGCCGCCGCCATCAAAACGGCTGCCAGGGGAGCAGACCGCATTCTTCACCTGGCTGGGCAGGTGGCGGTGACCACTTCGGTTTGCGATCCGCGCACTGATTTTGAGATCAATGCTGGTGGAACATTCAACGTGCTTGAAGCAGCACGCGCCTCAGGCAGGAACCCTGTATTCCTGTACGCTTCGACCAACAAGGTGTATGGGGGGATGGAGGACGAGCAGGTTATCGAGCAGGAAACTCGCCTGGATTATCTTGACCACCCGCACGGTATCAATGAAAACCAAGCACTTGATTTTCATTCGCCCTATGGTTGCTCTAAGGGAGCTGGAGATCAATACACCCGCGACTATTTTCGAATTTATGGCCTCCCAACCGTCGTTTTCAGGCAATCCTGCATCTATGGTTCGCGCCAGTTTGGTATCGAAGACCAGGGCTGGCTGGCATGGTTCATCATCGCAGCGGTCACTGGCAAGCCGATCACCATTTATGGCAATGGTAAACAGGTTCGCGATGTTCTGTTCATTGATGACCTGCTGGACGCTTACGATGCCGCGTTTTCTCGCGTTGAGGCGAGCAGGGGGCAGGTCTTTAATATCGGCGGCGGCAGGGAGAATTCAATCTCGGTGTGGCTTGAGTTCCGCCCAATCCTGGAGGAATTACTCGGTCATTCTATCAAGACGCGAAACCGTGAATGGCGGCCGGGAGATCAGCCGGTTTACATCTCGGATATCCGTAAAGCCCGGAGCGTGCTGGGATGGGAACCGAGAGTTACTGTAAAACAGGGGATCAGGCGATTATTTGATTGGGTAAAGGAGAACCAGAACCTGTTTTGAAGATCCTGATCGTCCTCACCTATTATCGCCCTCATATCAGTGGTCTGACCATCTATGCGGAGAGGATCGCGAAAGCCTTTGCCCGTCGCGGACACCAGGTGACTGTTCTAACCTCGCGGTTTGAAAAAAACCTGGCTGCGGATGAATTAGACGAAGATGTGCGCATCATCCGCGCGCCGGTGTTGATGCGTTTGAGCAAGGGTGTGATCATGCCTACCTTTGGCTGGCTGGCCAGCAAACTGGTAAAAGAACATGATGTGATCCAGTTGCACCTGCCACAATTCGATGCAGCCGGAGTTGCGTTACGCGGCAGGCTGCTCAAAAAGCCCACCATCATCACCTACCATTGTGATCTTGAATTACCGCCCGGCTTATTTAACCGGGCAGCCAACCTGGCGGTGTTGACGATGAACGAACTGGCTGCCAAATTTACTCACCGTATCGTGACCTATACAGAAGATTACGCCAGGCACTCTTGGTATACGCGTAGATATATGAAGAAAGTGAGGATTATCCCTCCTCCGGTGGTGTTGCCGCGCGTTTCAAAAACAGAGATCAGCGCGTTTCAGGCTGCGTATAACCCGCAAGCCCAACGACCGGTTATTGGCATGGCTGCGCGATTCGCAACAGAGAAAGGCGTGGAAGTGCTTCTGCGCGCCATCCCCCGTGTGATTAACGAATTCCCCAACGCTTTGTTCCAATTCGTTGGACCTTATAAAAATATTATTGGAGAGGAAGGGTATTTCGCACGCCTGGAACCTCAAATAAAAGAATTTGAGCAGGCAGGTAACTGGAAATTCTTGGGATCGATGTCGCCCGCGCAGATGGCGGCTTTTTACGCCAACCTGGATTTGCTGGTAGTTCCGAGCCTGAACTCTACTGAATCTTTTGGATTGGTGCAGATCGAAGCCATGATGAACGGCGTACGCAGCATTACCTCTGACCTTCCCGGGGTGCGGCAGCCGGTGAAAGTGCATCGCATGGGATCCATTTTCCCGATTGGAGATGCTGATGCGCTTGCCCGCGGTATCCTGCACGCTTTACAAAACCCGCAGCTCATACAGGAAGCCAACACTGATTTTTCGGCTTACGACCCCGATACAACCGCAGCAGCGTATGAAAGGCTTTTTAACGAAATCACGGTTGAGTTACATTAAAACCGGGCACAATCAGCTTCGGAGAGACAAGTGGTGACTGACCAGCCTGAAAAGAAAAAACGAGCCAACAATGGAATACGCGGCAACCTGGTTTGGGACCTGTTGCTCATTGTGGTGCTGCTGGCGGGCGCAATCTTCCGCTTTACCGGCATTCAATGGGATGGTAACCAACACCTTCACCCGGATGAACGTTTTCTGACCATGGTTGAGACCGGCATTGCGCCGGTTAAAAGCGTCTCTGACTATTTTGATACCGCAACTTCCAGCCTGAACCCGAACAATAGAGGTTATACCTTTTATGTTTATGGCACGCTGCCGTTGTTCATTGTACGTTACGCTGGTGAGTGGCTTGGGAAGACCGGTTATGATCTGATCAACGTGGTTGGCAGGGTGCTTTCCGGGGTTTTTGACCTGGGCACCATCCTTTTTATATACCTGATTGCCAGGCGGCTGTACCGCCACGCCCGGCTCGGGTTGCTGGCAGCCGGGTTTAGCGCGCTGGCGGTATTGCAGATTCAGCTCTCGCATTATTTCACAGTGGATAATTTTGCCAATTTTTTCACCTATGGCGCTCTACTTACTGCGGTGCATATTGCCACGTCCAGAACCTTTTCGCCTGTCGATAAGCTTAAGGAGAAAAGATGGAAAAACGCGCCTGACTGGCTGACGACTGGCTGGCGTTCAGCCTGGCTTTACGCGCTTTTTGGTCTGCTGTATGGGATGGCGCTGGCTTCTAAGGTGAGTATTTGGGCACTGGCAGCCCTTCTTCCGCTGGCTGCCTGGATCTATTATAAGAATCTCCATGAGGAGGAGAAGGCGGCTGCTCTGCCAGTGTTGATTCGCAACCTGGCACTGGCAGGGGTGATTGCCTTTGTTTCCTTCCGCGTTTTTCAGCCTTACGCGTTTAGCGGGCCGAGCTTTTTTGGCTTGAAATTGAACCCCAACTGGCTGTCCAACATGCGGGAACTTTCCACCTTAATGAAAGGGGATGTCGACGTGCCTTACGCCCTTCAGTGGGCACGCCGACCGCTGACTTTTACCATTCAGAACCTTGTGTTATGGGGGTTGGGTGCTCCGCTGGGCGTACTCTCACTGGGCGGCTTGGTATGGATGACCTGGCGCATCATCAGAGGCGATTGGAAAAAGCATATTCTCATCTGGTCATGGACGCTGTTTGTACTGGTCACGCAGTCTATGAATTTCGTGAAAAGCATGCGGTACATCATTTCCATTTACCCGGCTCTGGCACTGATCGCCGCCTGGACGATCTTTAAGCTGCTGGAAAAGGGCAGCGCAGTTGGTCGAAAACGGAGATTGGGTCATTTCAACTGGGGCCGAACCCTTTCTTGGCTGACCCTGGTGGTTACCTTGCTGGCAACCACGCTTTGGGCGGCAGCCTTCAGCAGTATTTACACAAAACCAGTGACCAGGGTCGCAGCCAGCGAATGGATCTACGAAAATATTCCCGGCGCGATCAACCTGAAAATCAGCGGGTTAGATGGGCAGATATTCACCCAGCCGTACGCGTACCAGAACACAGCCGTTATTTCTTCAGAAAACCCTTATCGCTACCAAATCACCGCGGTGAAGAATGGACAGGTCAACAGCGTCAGTGTGCAGCACGTACTGCTGCATTCCGGTTCCACGTTGCAAAATACGCTTTTGCTCTCGATCTATGAATATGGTCAGAACGGTAAGCATCTGGCAGGAGCAGGTTTTACGCAAGCGGATTTTTCAGGTCTATCTGACAATTCCGGTGACCAGGCGCTCATCCAGCTGCAGACGCCGGTGCCACTGGAACCTGGAAGGCATTACGAATTGGAATTTTCTGTGGCGGAGCCTGGCACCTTTTTGCGCATCGGCGGCAGCGTGGCAATCAACACCAGCCAGTGGAGGATTTATCTACCGCAACCGGTTTTCCAACTCACCAGCGCTTCTCCGTATCAGCTTTTGATCTACCCTCGAGAAACCGGTAAACTGGATGAGATTGTCCTAAACCGAGTGGCAGACCAATCAGAAGAGAACCAGGTTACGAGGGTCAAAGCTTTCATATATGCCCCGGATGACCCGCAAACCATTTTGGCCAGCGCGGAGCTGGTGAGCCGCTTCGCGAACGACCCTGACCTGCGTGGGCAGCCTTACACGCTGAAATTTGATGAAGCGCCCTTATTAGAGAAGAATAAAGGTTATTCTCTGCTGTTACAGGTAGAAGGCAGCGCGGTTCTGGGGGTTTACAACAGCATCACCGCTCTGGAATCCACCTGGGATGACGCTTTGCCGGTGGGTTTATATGGGTATAACCAGTTCGGCTATATCGATGGAATTTATGGTAATCACCTCAATATGGAATTGTATTGGGATGACAACGCTGAAAAGCTGGAACGCTTAACTTCGATACTTGACCAGGCAGACGCCCTCTTCATCAGCTCCAACCGCCAATGGGGAACCATCCCTCGAGTACCAGAGCGCTATCCACTTACCAGCCAGTTCTACCGCTCGCTCATCGGCTGCCCTGAGCAAAAAGACATCTTGTGGTGTTACGCCGTCGCCAAACCGGGGATTTTTCAGGGCGAGCTTGGGTATAAATTGACGGCGGTTTTTCAGAATGACCCCGCGCTTGGGCCCTTTAAGATCAACGACCAGCTTGCCGAAGAAGCTTTTACAGTTTATGACCATCCTAAGGTGTTGGTTTTTGAAAAAACCTCGGCCTATGACCCGGATAAGACCGCGAAAACTCTCAAAAGCGTAGACCTGACCAGCGTGGTCCATAAGACTCCGCGGCAGGCAAGCCGAATCAGTGGTAACCTGATGTTGACCGCCAAAGAAGAGGATATTCAGACTGCCGGTGGCACCTGGAGAGAATTATTCCCGCCGGAATCACCTTTAAACCGACAGCCATGGCTGGCGGCGGTTACCTGGTACGTAGTGGTCATGCTGTTGGGCTGGACGGTTTACCCATTGGTGAGGTTTTTCTTTAGAGGGCTGCTAGACAGGGGCTATGGGTTCAGCCGGCTGGTTGGGTTGCTCTTTCTCGCTTATCTTACCTGGATGGCGGGCTCAATGGGATTGCCTTCCAGTCGCGTCACGATCAGCCTGGTGTTTTTGCTTTTATTGAGCACAGGGGTTGCAGCCGCAGCCCTCAGACGGGGAGAGATCTGGCAGGAGATACGAAAGAACAGCCGCCGCTTCCTCATCATTGAAGGGGTATTTCTGGCTTTATTCGTGCTTGACCTGGCCATTCGTATAGGTAACCCTGATTTATGGCATCCCTGGAAAGGCGGCGAAAAACCAATGGACCTGTCGTACTTCACTGCGGTCCTTAAAAGCACCACTTTTCCGCCTTACGATCCCTGGTATTCTGGCGGTTACATCAATTATTATTACTATGGTTTTGTTATTGTTGCGGTTTTGGTGAAGTGGCTGGGTATTGAACCCGCGATTGCCTACAACCTGATCCTCCCCACTCTTTTCGCCTTTACCGGAATCGGTGCATACAGCGTTGGCTGGAACCTTTTTGCCAGATTAAAACCCGATGATCGTTCTTCACCGACTGGAGAGAAACGCAGCTACCAGGCGGGCCTGGCGGCAGCAACGGCGGTACTGATTACCGGCAACCTGGGCACGCTGAAGATGCTGTGGCAGGGCCTCCAGCGCCTGGCAGCACCAGGTGGCATCATCGATGGCGCCGGATTCTTCGAGAGGCTTGGCTGGTTCTTTTCCGGTGTGATGCGGTTCGTGAATGGCGCGCGGCTGCCTTATGGGTTTGGGGACTGGTACTGGAACCCTTCTCGAGCCATACCGGGTGATGTTATCACCGAGTTCCCATTCTTTACATTTACTTACGCTGATCTGCACGCGCATATGATCGCGCTGCCGATCACGCTGCTTGTGCTGGGTTGGGTTGTTTCAATCTTGTTTCGCAACTGGGAGGCCCATTCTTCTGCCCGTTTTCAAACCGCGGCAGGTTTGATCATCACGATTCTTTTTGGCGGATTTACGATTGCTACACTGCGCCCCACGAATACCTGGGACCTTCCCACTTATTTCCTTTTAGCGGTTTTTGTCCTTTTCTACAGTTCTTACCGGAACGCCCAACCTCCCAGCGGTTTTCTGCCAGCAGCCCCTTGCTGGTTGCGCCGCATTCTTTATTCAATGATTTTTATCGGCGTGTTGGCGGCGGGGGTGATGCTTTTTTATCTGCCTTTCACTGAAAAATTCGGCCAGGCTTACGGCATGATAGATGTATGGAAAGGAGATCATTCTCCGTTGGGTTCTTACCTGGTTCATTGGGGTTGGCAGTTGTTCCTGATTGTCAGCTGGTTTGCCTGGGAGACGCGCGATTGGCTGGCGTCGACGCCGGCTTCCGCCATTCGCCGCATGAAGCCCTACCTTGGGTACCTGCAGGTTATTGGCGTGCTTTTTACCATGGTGGTGGCCTTGCTCACGCTGCTGCGAGTGCATATCGGCTGGCTGGTATGCATACTGGGCGTGTGGGCGCTCGTGTTACTGCTGCGTCCTCATCAGGCGGATAGTAAACGCCTTGTTCTCTTTATGACCGGCACCGCGCTGGTTTTAACCCTGTTTGTAGAGTTGTTCGCGCTCCAAGGCGATATAGGGCGCATGAACACAGTATTCAAATTTTACTTCCAGGCCTGGACGCTGCTGGCCATCGCCGCTTCGGCTGCGCTGTTGTGGCTGATCCCTGCTGCGACTTCTGTGTGGAAATCTGGCATATCCACAGCCTGGCAGGTTCTCACGGTTATTTTGATCGCCGGTTCTCTCCTTTACCCGCTGACTGCCAGTATGGATAAAATACGTGACCGTATGTCTGCTTCAGCGCCGATTGGTTTGGATGGCGATGCATTCATGCAGAGCGCCACGTATTTTGACCAGGGTGTTGAAATGGACCTCAATCAGGATTACCAGGCGGTTCAATGGATGAGAGAAAACGTTCAAGGTTCTCCGGTGATCATTGAAACCAATACAGTTGAATATCGCTGGGGAAATCGTTTCACGATTTATACAGGGTTGCCCGGTGTACTGGGTTGGAACTGGCACCAGCGCCAGCAGCGTGGCTTTTTGGATTATAACGGGATTAACAACCGCCTGAACGATATTCCACTTTTTTATCAGACGACGGATATCGAACAGGCGTTGGAGATTCTTAAACGCTACCAGGTAAAATACATCATTCTGGGTCAAATGGAGCGCGCATATTACAGCGGGGCAGGGTTGGATAAATTTGCAAACTATGATGGTCTTTACTGGAAGGAAGTATTTCACGAGAAAGATACCGTCATTTATGAGATGATTGATTAAATAGGATAGCGCCAGGAATGTCACAAGCCATTAATATCTTTGTGTGGTACTTGGTGGGGACCTTTGTAGGGGTAATCGCGCTACCGCTGGTATTCCGATTTTTCCCCTCGCTACCGAGCAGAGGATTCGCGCTGGCTCGCCCGCTGGGATTGTTAATCTGGGGATTCACCTTCTGGTTGCTTGCATCTTTCGGCGTGCTGCAAAATGACCTGGGCGGGCAGGTGCTGGCGGTTCTCATTTTGCTGGCGTTTTCCTTGGCGGAGTTAAAGGGCACGCGTAAAGATGCACTACTCACCTGGCTGCGGCAGAACCTGCGAACTGTCTTGACCATTGAAGGGCTATTTCTGTTTGTTTTTCTTGCTTGGGTGCTGGTGCGCGGGATGAACCCAGAAGTGGCCTACACAGAGAAACCGATGGAGCTGGCTTTTATTAACTCTATTTTACGCTCCACCAGTTTTCCGCCACAGGACCCCTGGCTCTCAGGTTACGCTATCTCGTATTACTATTTTGGTTATGTGATGGTGGCCATGTTGACGCGTTTCAGCGGGGTGGCTGCTGCAACAGCGTTCAACCTTGCCAATGCGAGCTGGCTGGCAATGACAGCTGTGGCATTGTACGGCATTGTGTTTGACTTATCGCTTGCTGGCGCCTGGAACAGTCATCATCAAACCGCAAAACAAGTTGAAAAGTTCGCCCGCAGAGCTGGTTTTTTAGGGCCGTTGTTTGTCCTCCTGCTGAGCACTTATGAAGGGGTGCTGGAAATTTTGCACGCCGGCGGGTTGTTTTGGAAGGTTGATCCCCAGGGGCAATTGTCTTCCCGTTTTTGGAACTGGCTTTCCATCCTTGATCTCAACCAGCCCCCGACGCAACCATTCGACTGGATACCCTCGCGTGGCGGTGGTTGGTTGTGGTGGCGTGGTTCGCGTGTATTGCAAGATCTAAACCTGGGTGGACAGCATATTGAGGTAATCGACGAATTTCCTTTCTTTTCGTATTTGCTGGCCGATTTGCATCCACACGTGCTGGCGATGCCTTTTACCCTGCTGGCAATCGCGCTGGCGATGAATCTGTTCTTTGATGGAGGGACCTACCTGCAACAAAGCCGCAGGCTGCTGGATTGGGCCCGGAACGAGAACTTTTGGCTGATCGCGTTGGTACTGGGCAGCCTGGGGTTCATCAACACCTGGGATTTCCCCATCTATGTTGGCTTGTTTTGCCTGATCTGGTCTTTTAAAAGCTACCGCGCAACGGGCTGGAAACCAGGTCTTTTAGCCGAATTTTTGAAAAACGGGCTTGCGCTGGGAGTGGCCGGAATGGTGCTGTACTTGCCTTTCTACCTTGGTTTCGGTTCACAGGCGGGTGGCATCCTCCCCAGCCTGGAGTTTATGACCAGAGGAATTCACTTCTGGGTCCTTTTTGCTGTGCTTCTCGTGCCCATCATCGCATTTTGCCTGAACCAGGCGAAACGAAAGCTGGGATGGAGTGACTTTTGGAAAGGCGCCAGGTTTACGCTGGCGCTGCTCTCTGTTCTTTTTATCTTAATGGTCTTTTACGGCGCATTGTTACTGTCTTTTCAGGCGTGGGGAGCAGGGCTGTCGGCTTCCTCGAACCTATTCCTCTCCGCATTGGGAGTCAAAATGACCCAGGGCGGCGCTGCCTTCGCCGGGGTGCACGCGGGGTATCCAGCGGGCGAGGTTCTAAAAGCCTCACTGCTCAGGCGACTGCAGGCGCCTGGTACTTGGTTGACGCAGGCGGCGCTGTTGACCATTACTTTAAGCGTTTTGCTTAAACGAAAAACGGCTCAATCAGTTGAAATTCCAGCAGAGGGAGAACATTTGCGTATCACTAATGGCGCAGAGGAGTTGATCTTTTTTCTGATCCTGTTTGGTTTATTGTTAACTATCATCCCGGAATTTTTTTACCTTCGGGACCAGTTTGGTACCCGCATGAATACCATCTTTAAGTTTTATTTTCAAGCCTGGGTATTTTGGGGCATTGCTGCGGCTTCTGGCAGCGCAGTGCTTTTTCGTCAGTTGCGCGGATGGCGGGGTAGCGTTTTCCAAATTATGTGGATCTTGGTTGTGGCGGGCGGGCTGGCTTACCCGGTAATAATGCTGACGGATAAGACCAATTCGTTCTCGATGAAAGGATGGACATTGGATGGTAATGCGTACCTGCAAAAATTCAACCCTGAAGAATACGCAGCCATCGGCTGGTTGCAAGACGCGCCGATGGGCGTGGTTGTCGAAGCGGTAGGCGGCAGTTACACCGATTACGCGCGGATATCCACGCGCACCGGCTTACCCACTCTATTGGGCTGGCCTGGGCATGAAAGCCAGTGGCGCGGCGGCGGGGAGGAAATGGGCTCCAGGTTTGCAGATATCCAACAGTTGTACGAAACGACGGATTGGAATGAGGCTTGGCGCACGCTGCGAGACTATAATGTGAGGTATGTTTATATCGGCAACCTTGAACGCTCAACCTACCGGGTGTCACCATCGAAATTCGATAGTCATTTGCCGCTTGTTTTCTCCAATAGCAGCACGAGGATATACGAGGTCACTGCCCCCTCTGGAGAAGCGCAGCCATGAACGGTAATCTTGATTCACGAAAAGCTGTACCGCTTGAGTTGCTGGTTTACCTGGTAGTGCTGGTTATTGCCGCAGCGCTACGTTTTTCAAACCTGGGTGGTTTACCTCTGACTGATCATGAAGCCAGCCTGGCCTTGCAGGCGCTGCGTTTGAGCAAAGGAGAGCAGGTGCTGATCTCTGGCGAGCCAGGTTACATCGCATTGACCACTTTGTGGTTTTCTCTATTTGAACTCTCTGATTTTACCGCGAGGTTCTGGCCAGCGTTGGCGGGCACACTGCTTGCCCTCACACCGCTGCTCTACCGGGAGAGGGTGGGGAAAGCCGCCGCGCTGGTGCTGGCTGGCCTTGTGGCGGTTGACCCCATAATGATCGGCGCATCTCGCAGCGCTGAAGGGAGTATGCTGGCTTTATTAGGGTTGCTCGCAGCAGTGGGTTTTGCCATGCGCTCCAAGCCGCTTTGGTGCGGGTTCGCCTTGGGATTCGCCCTGGCAGGAGGACCTGCGCTGTGGCCAGGAGTAATCTGCCTGGCGGTTTTCCTGTTGATCAACTGCAAGAGCCTTCGCCAGGTTGACAACCGTTTTTTGGCGCTGGCAGCAATGACCGCGATGGTCACCCTGGTCTTATTGAGCACTCTCTTCTTGATCAACCCGCCCGGAATCAGCGCTTTTGGGTCGAGCCTCGTGGATTACTGGGGCTCATGGAGAAGTGAGAACCCCGCGCCCCTGAAAGGGATTGCGGCTGCCTGGGGATCGAGCACGCTGCTCGTGCTGGTGCTGTCTATTTGGAGCCTGATACAGGGCTTCGTTCGCGGCGAAGCCCGTGCCAAATGGCTGGGAATATGGGCTGGTGCAGCCCTGGCACTGATATTGATGAACCCTGCAAGACAATTATTCGATTTTTCCTGGGCAACTGTGCCATTACTTGCCCTGGCAGCGATGAAACTAGTGGAGTTGTTCCCATCTTTTTCATCTGATAACCGCATTGTTTTAATCGCGGAAACAGTTTTGGTGGTCGCACTGGTGGTTTTTTCGTTTATGAACGCGGTCAACCTGGTCAATAACCCTTTGCAAAGCCCGGAGGAATACCGCAACCGAGCGATTGGCGCGGTGCTGCCCTTGTTCCTGTTACTGGGCATGACTGTGCTGCTCGCCTGGGGCTGGTCTGGGGCATCCACCCGGGAGGGTTTCATTGCGGGCGTGCTGTTGCTGGCTGGCTTTTTCACCCTGGCAAATTCCATTAAAGCCGCCTCATTGGGCAGCCGACCAGAAATTGAAATAAGAAGGGACCTGGCGGCTGTTGTGGGCTCAGAAGAACTGCTGCGCACAATCCAAGACATCTCGCGGGCGAGAACAGGGATCGAAAACCGCATTGATGTCTTGATAGTTGACTTGCAGAGTCCCTCGCTTGAATGGGCATTGCGCAGTTTTGAAAAAGCCGAAACCGCGGCTGTCTTTGACCCGACCGCATCACCCTCTCTCGTGATTACAGACGTTAACCAACAAATCACCGCTGGGGCGTCTTATCGCGGTCAAAAAATTATTTGGCAGGAAGAGCCTGACATGAAGAATATGACGATCATAGACTGGTTGAAATGGTCATTTTTCCGTATCGCACCTCTTGAGAATAGAGAAATCATAATCTGGGCGCGCAACGATCTTTTCCCGGGAGGGAACATACCATGAGTACAAGGGGTGCTGCCATGCGCAAACAGCAGAAACCTTTGGTCATCGCCATCGATGGACCCGCCGCTTCGGGCAAATCCACGCTGGCAGAAAAGCTCGCCCAGCGGCTTGGTTTTTTTTATTTTGATACCGGTGTTATGTATCGCGCGGCAACGCTCGCAGCGATGAAGGACCTGGGCGGTGTGGAGGATGAGAAAGCCGTCACCAGGCTGACAGCGGCGGTTCAAATCGATGTTCGCCCGCCATCTGTTGAAGATGGCAGGGTGATGGATGTGCTGCTGAACGGCGAAGATGTCACCTGGGAGATTCGCACTCCCGAGGTCGACCGCAACGTTTCGCCAGTCTCTGCTTATGAGGGAGTGCGGACAATTCTCACAAATCGCCAAAGAGACATCGGCATGCGGGGAAACATGGTGATGGTGGGACGGGACATTGGCACGGTGGTGTTCCCTGACGCGCGATATAAAATCTACCTGGAAGCCTCGCCGGAGGAAAGAGCCAGGCGGCGACTGAAAGAGATGCAGCTGCGGGGTGAAACCCATTCTTTTGAAGAGGTGCTGCAATCCATTATCAGGCGGGATGGCATTGACTCAACCCGGCAACACGCTCCGCTTAAACCAGCAGTTGACGCGGTAATCATCGACACAGATGGCAAGTCGATTGAAGAAGTGCTCGAAGAAACGCTTGCCATCGTTCAACCATGAATTTATACTGATTGTTGATTTCGTTACAACGAGAAGGAGGATTCCATGTGCGATACCATTGTGGCTTTGGGTAATTCCACTGTGGACGGTAATGTTATTTTTGGCAAAAACTCAGACCGGCACCCTAATGAAGCGCACGAGGTGGTGATCTTTCCCGCTGCGCAGCACCCAACCGGCACCACTGTCAAATGCACATACATTGAAATCCCACAGGTTCCCGCAACACACCAGGTGCTGTTGGCAAAGCCTTTCTGGATCTGGGGCGCGGAGATGGGCAGCAATGAACATGGTGTAACTATCGGTAACGAGGCGGTTTTTACGCGCACCCCCTACGGCAGAGAACCCGGGCTCATAGGAATGGATTTGTTACGGCTGGCTTTGGAACGCACGGATAGTGCTGAAGCCGCAATGATGCTGATCATTCATCTATTGGAAGAATACGGGCAGGGAGGCAACTGCGGTTTTGGACACAAAATGTATTATCACAACAGTTTTCTGATTTGCGACCCAAAAGAAGCCTGGGTGCTTGAGACTTCAGGCAAAGAATGGGCGGCAGAAAAGGTCAGAGATGTGCGCAGTATTTCAAACGCCATCACCATTGGCGAAAAATGGGATCTATGTTCGGCGAATCTGGTCAGTAGCGCGATTAAGAGAGGTTGGTGCCGTTCTGAATCGGAGTTTCATTTTGCCAGATGTTACTCTGAGCCAATCTATACCACGTTCGCAGCCGGGCGCAGCCGGCAAGCCTGCACGGCTGACAGCCTGAGGGCACAGAAAGGAAACATCACCGCGACAAGTATGATGCGGGTTCTACGCGCGCACACGCGGGAAATAAAACCCACCTGGTCACCAGACCGCGGGATTACCGGAGCGGATGTGTGCATGCACGCGGGGTGGGGACCGATACGAGAAAACCAGACCGCGGGCTCCATGGTGTCTGTGCTGCGCAGCGGAGGTCGTTCTGAACATTGGGTGACCGCCACGGCTGTGCCATGCACGTCGCTGTTCAAACCAGTATGGCTGGATGCGGGCGTGCCCTCTACCGGAAGTGCCCCTACAGGCGAATATGATCACGCGGCGCTTTACTGGCGTCACGAAGCGCTGCAGCGGGAAATCGCCAGGGATTACCAGGCGCGCATCGCCGTGATCAAAGACGCACAGGCGACCTTTG
>JAAZNW010000138.1 GCA_012798065.1 Chloroflexota bacterium | reverse complement strand
CCGACGAAGACAGAGAAGTGCAGGTGCGGGCCGGTGACGCGCCCGGTCGCGCCCATCAGGCCGATGGTTTGCCCGGTTTGCACTACGTCGCCGACCTTTACTTCGATGCGCGACTGGTGCCAGTAGCCCGTGTACACGCCCCAGCCATGCGAGATGATGGTGGCGTTCCCGCGCACATCCAGCGCGCCGGTGTACACCACCACGCCCGACGCGGGGGCCAGGATGGGCGAGGATTCTCCCCCGCCGAAATCCATGCCGGAGTGGAAATAGGTGAAATCGCTGCCGTTGTAGGAGCGCAGTCGGCCATACCAGGAGGTGATGAAGTCGGGTGTGCTCGAGGGGAAGGCGAAGCGCCCCTGCCACAGCTTTTCGGGCGGGGCGGGAGAGGTGAGCTCGGTGACGAAGGCGAACTCGGGCTCGGTGATGGCGGGGTCGACCACGCTGTCCATCACCTCCAGCGGGGCGTCGTAGCCGTAGTTTTTGGGCTGCAGGTAAGCCTGCTGCTGCAGGGTGAATACGCGCCCATCAGGGGCCGCGGCGCGAATGGTGAAACGGGTGACCCCCGGCTCTGTGAGGCGCGGCACGCCCTGCAGCGCGGTGAAGCCGCCGCCCGAGGCGTTGGCGAAGAAGCGCAGCGGGAAGCCCAGCAGTTCGCCTGAAAGCGCCGTCTGCGGCGAGGGGCTGGCGCGGAAGACCGAGGTTTTGCCCTGGGCGAGCTGGTCGAGGGCGAGATCGGTGACCAGCGGCAGCAGGGCATTGAGGCTGCCGCGCTGCGCGCCGGGCAAAAAGAGGGTGTCGTTGGCGAGCAGGCGCCAGGGGGCGGGCAGGTCATTGTACAGCCCGGCCAGCCAGGAGCTGGCAGCACCGTAAGCCGCCAGTTCCAGCGGGGTGAGCCCGCTCACCAGCTGCAGGCGGGTCTGCTCGCGAGCCGCTGCTTCGAGGTAGAAGAACGGGTGCCCGGTGATCAGCGCATCGGGCGCGGTGACGAAGTTGAGCCGCTGAAAGAGCGCGGGCGGCAGGCGGTAAAGGCGCTGGAGCGTGCGCGCGTTCTCGCCGGCGGGCACGCTGACGCGCTTGAGCTCACCCTGCAGGTCTTCAAAGCCGGGGATGAGCAGCACCTTGCCGGGCGGCAGGTTGTTGGGGTCTGGCATGGGGTTGAGGGCGATGAGCTCGTTGAGCGAAACGCGGAAGTAGAAGGCCACCTCGGTGAGGGTGTCGCCCTCCTGGACGGTGTAATAGGCGCCGTTGTACTGGGCGCGCGCCGAGGAGGCGGGCGCGCCAGTGAGCGGCACGGCGAAAGCCAGGGTGAGGGCGAGGGTCAGCGCCAGGGCGGCGCGCAGGGGTCGGGTCATCAGGGTCTATTGTAATGGAGAAAAGCCGGTTTTTCCAAATTCAAAAGAATCCCCGCGGGCATTCGTTTTAAAAAAACGAATCAAAACGAATCCTCCCAGTGGCGAGGCGCCTTCGCTTCAGGCGGGGGGCGCGGATGGCATCGGCCGGGGCGGGCTGAGAAGCAAGCGAACCCTGTTCTGCCGGTTTACAAGGTCTCTTCCGGCGGGAGGGGCTCGACCCGGGGTTTGTTGCGGTATTTATCGCCAAAAGCCTTGAGCTCGGGCCATTCTTCTTCGAGTTCGAGGAGGGCGGTGCGCAGGAGCAGGGCGGGGTCGAGATCGGGGTCGGGGATGCGCGTGTGGGTGCGGACGAGGCGGTTGATGGACGAGGTGGCGAGGGAGAGCACGCGGAGGAGAGTGGTGGCTTCGTCGAGGTCGTCCACATCCGCGCCGAGCTCGGCGACCTTACGGGAAAAGACGCGCATCACATCGATCTCGTCTTTGAGGGAAGAAACAGCGGTGTCTTCGAGACCGTCCAGTTCACGCGAAGGGAGGCGGCGGGAATAGAAGCCGTACTTGAGGGCGTTGGTATTGCCGGGCTGCGCGCCCCGTTTCCGCTGCTCCTCCATCGCGGCTGGAGCGGGGAACGGGCCTGGCTGAACACGAGCGGGCGGGCGCAGGTCTTCGGCCCATTCCGGCAGCGGGGCGGCCGCGGGGGCGAATGGGGCTGGGGGAGCGGTTTGGGGCGCGGCATCAGCCGGGGCGGGGTCGAGCGGCGCGCCCGGGAGCGGAGAAGCGGGGAGGGCCTTGGCGCTTAGCCGGCGGCGGGTTTTGAGGGAGGCGAGGCGGCGGTGGTTTTTCTGCGCCTGAAGGGCGGCCAGCTCCTCGGGGCTGGGGGGCAGGTCGCGGAAATCGAAGACGAGAGTGGAGCCGCCGGGCGGGGGCGGCGGAGGGGGAGGCGGGGTGGACGGGCGGGGCATTTTTCTCTTGGGTCAAGGGGGTGGGGGTGGAATAGAACAACAGTTCTATTAATCATTATAACATGGCTGTCAAGTGTTTTTGGTGGTCAATGGAAGAGAAGGGGAAAGGAAACGAGAGGGCACAGCCTGAAGACGCCCCTTTCAGGCGTTTTTGCTCGCTGATACACCCGGAGCCCGGGGGGTGCTAAAACCCTATTCTGATATACAATCAATTTGCCACCATTCACTCAGGAGGTAAGCGCCCATGCCCGCGCCAGCGATCATCCACCAGCTCGTTGCCAGATTTACTGAGAACCGCGAAGCTTACCGTTCCGGCAAGTACAACGAAGCGCGCCTGCGCCAGGAATTCCTAGACCCTTTCTTCGTCGCCCTCGGTTGGGACGTGTACAACCAAAAAGGCGTCGCGCCGCAATATGCCGATGTGGAAATTGAAGCTTCTCTCGATATAGAAGGCACATCCAAATCCTCTGATTACACCTTTAAAGTAGGATCGGAGCGCAAGTTCTTTGTAGAGGCCAAGAAACCCGCTGTCAACATCCGGTATGACATTCACCCCGCCTTCCAATTACGCCGTTACGCCTGGAATGCCCACCTGCCCATTTCCATCCTCACCGATTTCGAGGAGTTCGCGGTCTATAACTGCATGGCAAAACCTGGCCCCAAGGAAACAGCCGCCACCGCGCGCGATCTCTTTTATCTTTATACCGATTACATCGAGAAATGGGACGAAATCGCCGCGATCTTTTCGCGCGACGCGGTCTGGAAAGGCGCGCTCGACCGCTTCGCCGCATCCTCGAAGGGCAAGAAGGGCACCACCGAAGTCGATGATGAATTTCTCAAGGATATGAATAATTGGCGCGTCCTGCTGGCGCGCAATATCGCCCTGCGCAACCCGCGCGTAGAGGATGAGCAGCAGCTCAACTACGCTGTACAGATAACCCTTGACCGTATTATCTTCCTGCGCATCTGCGAAGACCGCGGTATCGAGCCTGAAGAGCAGCTTAAAACCCTCTCCAACCAGCCAGGCGTGTACGCGGGCTTACTGGACCTATTCAGGCACGCTGACCTTAAGTACAATTCGGGGCTGTTCAACTTCACCCACGATAAAGACGATAACACCCCGCCCGATACCTTCACCCCCTCACTCACCATCGATGACCGTGCGCTCAAGGAGATCATTCATGGGCTGTATTATCCCTGCCCGTACATCTTCAAAGAGATCCCCGTGGAGATACTCGGGCAGGTATACGAGCAGTTTTTGGGGCAGGTCATCCGTTTGACCGCGGGACACCAGGCGAAGGTGGAAGAAAAGCCCGAGGTGCGCAAGGCGGGCGGGGTGTATTACACGCCCAAGTACATCGTGGATTACATCGTGGAAAACACGGTGGGCAAACTGCTGGAGGGCAAGACCCCCACCGAAGCCGCCGCCCTCAAAATTGTTGACCCGGCCTGCGGTTCCGGTTCCTTCCTGCTGGGGGCCTTCCAGTACCTCATCGACTGGCACGAGCGGTGGTACCTGGCCAACGAACCGCAGAAGTGGACGAGGGGCAAAGCCCCAGCGCTCAACGAGGTGACCGGTGGCTACCGCCTGACCACGTTGAAGAAGAAGGAGATACTGCTCAACAATATTCACGGTGTGGATATCGACCCGCAGGCGGTGGAGGTGACCAAGCTTTCCCTGCTGCTCAAGGTGCTGGAGGAGGAAACCGGGCAGCTCTCGCTGGGATTGGAGCGCGCCCTGCCGGATTTAGGGAAGAACATCCAGTGCGGCAACTCGCTGATAGGGGAGGACTACTTCGCCGGGCAGTTGACGATCGACCCAGCCGAGCGCCGGCGGGTTAACCCCTTCGAGTGGGAGAGGGCTTTCCCGGGGGTTTTCGCGCAGGGAGGGTTTGACGCGGTGATAGGCAATCCGCCGTATGGAGCATTTTTAGCCACTGATGAAGAAAAATATCTGGTGAATCATTATGAAACGATTAGTAGTTTTAGGGATGTTTATATCTGTTTTATTGAAAAAGCTGTAAATCTATTAAAACAATCAGGAACATTTTCTTACATCATTCCTTCAGGTTGGACCGGTGGACCCGGATATATTAAATTGCGTAATTTTATATTAACAAAAAAAATACGAAAGATACTTCTATTACCATTTGATATTTTTTCAGAAGCATATATTGATACTTTAGTTCTAGTTGCTTCTAAAGCAATTCCTAACGATAACCACGTTGTCGAGACATATGTATATCCTAAAAAAACAAAAATTTCAGAAATTCGAGAGCTCGCTTATCAATCTATTGCTCAAAATACGTGGCTTCGGACAGAAGACAAAAAGTTGATACTCAAGAATGATTCGATTTTGTTGCTTACTCATCTAACACAAGTAGGTTATTCGAAAATTAAAAATATCTGTGACATGAAAAGAGGAGTGCTATTTGACAAGAAATTATTAAGTCCAACACCTTTAACGAACCAATACCATCCATATTTCGAAGGTGACGTTTACCGATACTCGATAAACATTCGACTAGTTAACTGGGTTGAATTTAGTGATAAGTTAAGGGAGAAACCAAAAGAGTTTAAATGGTTTCAAGGTGACCGAATATTATTAAGAAGGTTAGTTAATAGGCGCCAAAGATTAATGGGTTGTTTTACAGATAAAACCTTGATTACGCAACCTTTTTTCTGTAAATTCGAGTCGGAAATACCCATAGTTCTTTAATAACTTAATGACTTGCCAGCACAATAATGTTT
>JAAZNW010000119.1 GCA_012798065.1 Chloroflexota bacterium | reverse complement strand
TGGTTTTAGCGGTGTTGTTCCGGGCCGGCGCCATCGAAGTAACCTCAGGCGGACAGCGTTTCGATTCTTACCAGGATGCCCGCAGCCGGA
Source organism: Chloroflexota bacterium (assembly GCA_012798065.1). Lineage (GTDB taxonomy): Bacteria > Chloroflexota > Anaerolineae > Anaerolineales > Anaerolineaceae > UBA6107. Next base: position 1,442 of record JAAZNW010000119.1, on the reverse strand, counting down.
CGCCGTTTGTCAACAACCCGGCTTTCCGCAATGCGTTGTTCACCCCGGCGCGCATGATCGATCTAAAGACGCTCACTCAGGCGGTTGAAGCATACGAAGACCTGGTGGGGACAACGGTTGAAGTGGAAAAAGGAGCCATTGCGGCCGCGTTGAAAAAATGGGCTACCAGGGAGATGCAGGATATTTTGCCGGTGGAAGCCGAAGCCAAAGCCAATGGTTTGCCGGTATTGGATTGGATATCGGAATACCGTACAAGTCTTCAAGCCATCGTCGATAGCGTAGCAGAGGACTGCATCCGCGTCCTGGTCGGGGAAGGGACAACATTGAAAGAATCTTGCAGCACGATGCAGAAAATCCGTGCTGCGACAACCGACAAAAACCTGGAACTGCTCAAAAACGCCCGCCAGGTATCCTCGCGAGTGTGGCCGGTGCTGGAATCGCACGGCTTGGATGGGGTGTTGAGTGAACATGCCCATCAACTTCGCGAAGCACTCGCCAGTGCGGATTTTTATACCGTCCTGGATGACCTGCGCACACACCTTAAACCGCTGTCAAAAGCGTATGCCGAGCTCTACACCGAGCTGCACACCAATCGCAACAAAGCCTACCATAACGCCGTAGAGGCAGTGGCTGCCCGACCTGAATGGGCTAAGTTGAGCCACGAAGCCCAAGTGGCTTTGATCGGGCCATTAAGCAGTCGGGCCTGCGCTGAACTGGATCTGGTGGCGCACGGCGGCACTTGCCACCAATGCAATGCGACTGTCAGCCAGATGGAATCGGACCTGGCGGCGTTGGATGGGTTAAAGACCCAGGCGCTGGTACGGCTGCAGGAACTGACCGCACCAAAGGAAAAGGTGGTGCGAGTGAAGCTGGCATCCTTCTTCAACAACGGCCTTGAAAGCGAAGAAGAAATAGAAAAGGCAATTGATCAGTTAAAGACACAACTGCTTAAGCTGATGGCTGAAGGGGTCAAGATCATTTTGGAGTAATGGTTGAATAAATTCATTGAGTGGTGAAGCCTGATGGGCATTTTTATGAAGAAATACAAACTGCAGCAAGTTTTTGGCGTACGTGCTCCCACGCCTGGTGAGAGATACCCCGATGTCACCTATGTTGACCGTGCAGGATTAGACGAGAGAATACGTTATTACTTAAATTCGGGCAGGCACCTGGTAATATTTGGACCGTCCAAACAGGGAAAAACAGTTTTAAGACAAAGGGCTATTGAGGATAAGGATTGCGCTGTCATTCAATGTCGAAGCTCGAACGCGAAAACTGCGATTTATCGAGAAGTATTAGGGCGGCTGGAAGTCTATCAGGAGACGGGTAAAGAGGTGGGTAGTGGTCGGGAAGGATCCGTTGAGGCGAATCTGACGGGTAGTGTTGGTGTTCCGATGGTCTTTAAGGGAGAAGCTGAGCTCGCGGGGTCAGCAACAATTTCT
>JAAZNW010000045.1 GCA_012798065.1 Chloroflexota bacterium | reverse complement strand
GAAACAGCAGGTCTTCAGAAAGGTGAGAATTTGAAGAACAAAATTCGAATCGGTGTCATTGGAACAGGTTTCATTGCAAATGGGCTGATGAAGGCGATCGAGTGCCAGCCAGACATGGTAGTCTCCGCGGTTCTCACCCGCAGGCCTCTGAGTGATTTTCCCCTCAGCGAGTTGCACACCCAATCTGTAGATGAATTATTGAATAAAAGCCAGGTGATTATCGAATGTGCCGGGGACCCTATTTACGGCACTGAGGTCGTGGCCCGCGCATTGGAAGCGTCGCTACCTGTCATCACCATGGACGCTGAGCTTCAGGTCACTGCGGGGACATACCTTTCTACATTGGGGTTGTTCACCGAAGCGGAAGGTGACCAACCGGGCGCTCTGGCCGCCCTAAAACGTGAAGCCCTGGCCATGGGATTTATGCCGTTGGTATATGGCAATTTAAAAGGGTTCCTCAACCATTTGCCAACACTGGAAGATATGCAATACTGGGCAAAAGTTCAAGGCATCAGCCTGGACCAGGTGACCGCTTTTACCGATGGCACAAAGCTTCAACTGGAACAGGTTCTGGTAGCCAACGGGCTCGGCGCGACCATCGCCTGCCAGGGATTGCTTGGATATTCTTCTGCGGATGTAGAAGAAGGATCCTATCGATTAGCAGCCCAGGCAAAAAACTTGGGCCAGCCAATCAGCGATTATTTGATCTCCCAACCAGGCGCGCCCAAAAAACTACCTGCTGGCGTATTCATCACCGGTGAACATGATCCACGGCAGGCTCCGTCTCTAAAATACCTCAAACTTGGCGAAGGTCCATTCTACACATTGTTACGGAATTATCATCTTTGCCACCTTGAAATACCCAAAACAATCCGCGAAGTGATGCAAGGTGGTCAGGTGCTGCTGGATAACAGCAGCAAACCGTCCACCAGTGTGGTGGCCATTGCCAAGACAGCGTTAAAACCAGGTCAGTTCATCAACCAAGCCTTGGGCAGCTTTGAAGTTCGGGGGGAAGCCATCTTGATTAATACTATGCCTGATCATCTTCCGATTGGTCTCATGCGTAACGCAAGGATTAGGCACCATATCGAACCGGGTCAACTGCTTACCATGGGTGATGTAGACCTGCCAAACTCTTTAGCCTTAAAAGCCTGGCAGTACACACTCCACCAATCGCAATAAAACCTATCGCTCTGATTGTGAAAAAATCCTCCGCGGCTGACCGTCCACATCAATCAAACAGTTAATCCCGCGCTTCAAGAAGAACGCGCATACAATCCACCGGTTTTTCTGCTAAGTCAGCGATTGCAGCGCCAACCTGTCTTCTCGTCAAATAACAGGCTAGCTTCATGGTCCAGTTGAATGATGGCGATGGATTCTACGATTTCGCGTTGGGCTGCCCATAAAGTATCGCGCTGGATAAGGCAACCCACAAAGATAACATCACTGCCATCAGCGAAAGCTTCCCTGGGGATGATCCCTGTTGAGTAACCCACCAGTACATGGTCTTTGGCTAGCAACATCAACTCAAAACTAAGGTTGCCCGGCCGGAAAAAGTTACCTCGATAATAGCGCGGGTGATACGCCCTGCCTTGAACAAGGATGTGATTTGGGTCTTGCAGGAACGCGTTCCACTCATCAGCACTTACCAACCCGCGCTGCGAAAGTGTGGCGTACGCTTTTCCTTCAACCGTAGGGTCATCCTCCTCTGGAAGTTGTCCTGGGATAAGGTTGAGGACCGGTAAGATTAACCCCAGCACCAGGAAAGTTGCTAACAGTGAGGGAATAGCCAAACCGCGCCGTCTGCCCGGTAAACCAGCGCTGGTCTGCTCCGCAACGTTTGGTTTTTGTGAACTTTCATCGGCACTTCCTGAGAAGACCTTGATTCCACATGAGCTTAATGTGAATAGCCCAAGGCAATAATACAAAAGCAAAACCCAGACCACCGGCTCCAGGTAACGACCGCCCGAGGTTTGTGATACCGCGTTCCCGGTGTAGTACCCCATCTGAATGACCACCCCGCTGAGCCCGGCCCAGCCAAATCGTTTCCATGCGGCCATAATGCCGATGAGCACCAGGGTCAGGTTGATGCCCATAACGATCAGATTCTCCGATCGAAGACGAGTCTTCCAGATTGGCTGCGCTTCGGTAAAAGCCCATATGCCATCTTTGACCTGTTCCTGTATGGAATGCAAGACCAGGCTGGTGGGCAGCTTGGCTAGCCCAGTATAAATATTATTTAGGAAATGAAAAAGGATGCCTGAAACTCCAGCCTGGTCGATCTCCCCGATCTCATAATGCAGTATTTCATGAGGTTCATTGGAGCCTGTCTCGGCTTGCGCATTTGGAAGAAACGCCGTAGAGGGAGGCGAGACCTCGCTATCCGTTTCAGCTTTATTGTCACCGTGGCGCAAGGAGAAACGGCTGTTAATGACCTCTTCAATCTTGGAAATGTAATGGCTTTTCCCCTGGTTGTTGGTCGCAGAAAAGAACCAAGGGCTAAACACCAGGAGGAAAGCCAACCCGGCAAATAAAACCGTGGTGAACACCTTCTTGAACATACCTTTGCCCGCCAGAAATACTACCAGGATCAAGAACGGAATAATAAAGATGGGATTGAAGCGAATCAAAACGCTCAGCCCCAGCAACCCCCCGCTCAGAATCGCCCAACGTGGATCAGTGGGGCTTGTCAACCATTTAAATGCCGCAACGGCGAACAGCAGCAGTAAAACCCCTGCCAGCAATTCAGGGTTCTCGAGCTTGACGTTCACGCTGCCATTCTCGCGGTAAAGGGCGATGGCGTAAGCCCCTTGCAAAATAGCCAGCAGCGCGAGGAATATCCCGAAGGCAAAACCAATCTTCTTACGCCCAACCAGGAACAACAACGCCGGCAAGCACGCAATGACCGCTATCTGCAACTTCAGGTAATCGTCGATCGATGGGCCAAAGATCGCCTGACCCAGCGCCAGAAACGCCATGTAAAGCGGTTTGTCTGTTAACCAGTGATTGTAGACTCCCTCCCCAAGGGTGATGTAATGCTAACCGATGCTGTAAACAGCATCATTGATATCCGGGTAACAAATCCCGTTAGGAGGATACGGGCCGGGGCGGTCATCTGTGCACGGGAGAGGAATGCTTGACCAAATAATAAAGGTGACCACCCAGAGCAAGAGAAAGAACAGCGCAGTGCTCCATTTACGTGTGGGGGTTCTGGATAAGGTCCTTTGCTCCAGTCTGAACAAAAGCATAAATGCTGCCCACGCCAGGATAACTTGTAAGCCTGAAAGCGGCGCGCCGGTGGGAAAATACAATTGTTTCGCGCTGAAATTACCTTCCGTTTGGACCAGGATTATGAACACCAGAATAGTTAAACCAGTGAGAATACCTCCTGTAAGCAGGTATTTGCGTGACACCTGAATATTTCGCAGCCCAGATTGAAGTTTACCCGGCTCCCTGTTCACCCAGAAAGCAAACACCCCTTGCACCACCATCAGCTCGACCCAAATGAGCAAAGGCTGCAACCTGGTAAAGCTCGACGCCCATTCCTCCAGGCGATACGCGGGTATCCAGATCGTGAGCCACAGGAATAGCATCGTCAGTCCCCCCACCCACGGCAGGGTTTTCTCCAGGGGAGCAGCGGGTGTAAGCCGGCCGGTGATGCGCGTTCTTAATCGCCGGTCAATAAGCAATACCGCCAAAAAGAGCAGCGCCGCCAGCACCCCTCCGAGCATGATCAAGCGGCTCTTGGAATAACCGAAATAAAAGGCATTCTTTGGGTCAGAAGGGATGGAAAGCAGGGTCGCTATGACAGCGACGCCCTCGACGAAAGAAATAAGCAGGAATAAGGCGGTGATTCGATCTTTGCGCCGGGTCATCTTCAGCTCGAATTACCTTTTCTTCGCAAATTTGGGCTGTACACGGTCTTCACGCTCCACGCCCGCTGAGCACGATATAAAAAGTTTTAAACAGAATGAACACATCCATCAACAAAGAAAAATTGCTGATGTAGTATTCATCCAACTTCAAACGCTCCTTGAAACTCACGCTGTGCCGCCCCATCACCTGCCACCAGCCGGTAAGCCCTGGCGTGACACGATGGATAATCGCGGCAGAATCTCCCATCTTCTCCAGCTCCGCAGGCAGATAGGCGCGTGGTCCAACCCAGCTCATTTCTCCCTTGATCACATTAAGAATTTGCGGGAATTCATCAAAGCTGGTCTTGCGCAGGAATCTGCCCACCCTGGTGACGCGCGGGTCATCCTGAAGTTTATGATACCTCTCAAATTCATCGCGCAGGTTTTCATCCGCAGCCAGCAAATCCTGCAGTTTTTTATCCGCCCCCACAACCATCGTGCGGAACTTATAAATATTGAATAGTTTTCCCCCTTTGCCCATGCGTGTCTGTTTATACAGCACTGGCCCCGGTGAATCTATCCAGATGATGAGCGAAAAGAGCAGGAAAAGCGGAAAGGTGAAAACCAGGCTGAGCAGGCTTAAAAACAGATCCGCCGCGCGTTTGAGAAACAGTGCGAAAGGATTCAATAAGTTATACTGTACCTGCAGTGCGGGATGCCCGTCCAAATCCATGGTTTTCATTGCCAGCATGTTCAAAGGTGAATCTCCTAAAACATACAGCAGTTTGGGAAAGACCAGGCTCAAGGTCTGTAAATATTTACGAAAACCAAGCCGGGTTGAAACCGTGTAACTGGTGAAAATCCCCAGGCGAATATTCGCCTTACGGAATTCATTTAGTTGTTTTTCAGAGAACGGATAGACCGGCACCTCGTGAATTTTTACCTGCGGGAGGTCTTTGTCGAGAATGATTGCCGCAATCGGGCGGTAGGCAAGGCGCCGCGCTGATTTCAACTGCCGGATGACCATGGTCACATCTTTGCTGCCGCCGATAACTACAGCGGGTTGACCCCACCAGCGGCGCAATGACCCGCGGTTATGGAGCCATAAGCGGAAGCTGGTGATCAACACCAGCGCAAAGCACCAGTTGAACAGGAAAACCAACCTCGAAAACCGAGGACCGTAACCGAGGATGAAGATGATCATCGCCACGATAATATGAGAGAAGGAGACGATATACACAATTTCTCTGAACTCGACCACCCCCGTGCGGCCGTGACCAGGGTAGAGACCAAAGAGAAGAAAGATCACCAGGATGAAGAGGATTATTAACAAGAACAATGGGGCAATCTGGTTAAAATCGAGGACACCACCGATGATGGGGATAAGCGCCTTCCTGAGATAGAACGAAAGGATAAAAGATAAAATGATTGCGGACAGGTCAGAAAGTAACAATAGCCCGGAAACCAACCACGGCTTGTATTCATTCGAGAGAGCGAGTTCAGTAATGCCGTTTTGCGTATTTTGGGTCAAAGAAGGTCCTCCCCTGCTTATAGAGAGTATTTTACTCAAAAAACAAGTGCTCCGTTGCGTTCATGGTGCCTGAACGAACTGCCGAACCTGGGCGATAAAACGCTCGCCGTTAAATTCCCCAGCCCAATCACGGATTAAGCGGGCGTCAAAGCGGCTGCTTTCGAAGCGCCTGATCCCTTCAACCAGGCTGTCTTCTTCCTGGCGTTCAAAGAAAACACCACTGACATTTTCTTTGACTGTCTCCAGCACTCCCCCTTTACCCAAAGCGATGACCGGTCCCCCCCAGGCTTGAGCTTCCAATGGCACGATACCGTAATCTTCATAGCTGGGGAAGATCAACCCGCGCGCGCGGCTGAATAACCTCTGCACCTCTTCAT
>JAAZNW010000143.1 GCA_012798065.1 Chloroflexota bacterium | reverse complement strand
CGGTCAAGTGACGGAGGTCGGCATCTGGGTGTCCGGCTTTTACGGCAGCGGCAAGAGCTCGTTCACCAAGTACCTCGGGGCGTCCCTCGACCCGGCGCGCACGGTCGACGGCAAACCCTTCCTCGATCTTCTCTGCGACCGCTTCCCCCGCAACGAGATCCCGGCCGCCCTGCGCACCGTCTCCAAGAAACACCCCACAGCGGTGGTGATGCTCGATCTCGGGGCCGAGCAGCTTGCCGAAAGCGCCGCCGCCCCGGTTTCAACCGTGCTCTATTGGAAGGTTCTTCAGTGGGCCGGCTATTCCAAGGAAAAGAAGACGGCTCAACTCGAGTTCACGCTCGACCGCCGCGGGAAGTACGGTGAGTTCAAGGACAAGTACCGGCGGCGGTACAACAGTGAATGGGAGGAAATCCACAATGACCCGTTGATCGGCGTGGCCCGCGCGGCGGAGATCGTGCCGGAGGTTCTGCCCGATGATTTCCCCACGCCGGAGAGTTTCCGCGGCCTTCGGTTCGAGGAAGCCAGGGACGTCCGGGAACTGGCGCGTGAGATCATCGACATCTGCAGGCGCAAGACCGGGCACGAAAACATTCTATTGCTGGTGGACGAGGCCGGTCAGTACGTCGCCCCCCGCGGCGAGTTGATCCTCAACCTCGACGGGCTGGCCCGTAATCTCAAGGAGCTCGGAAAAGGCAAGGTCTGGATCGCCGCCACCGGCCAGCAGACTTTGAGCGAAATCGTCGAAAAAGCCGCCCATAACTCCGCCGAATTGAACAAACTGCGGGACCGTTTTCCCATTTCCATCCATCTGGACGCGAGCGACATCCGTGAGATCACACACCGGCGTCTGCTCGACAAATCCGAGGAGGGACGAAAGAAACTGGAAGCCCTGTTCAAGGAACACGGCCAATCCACGGTCACCCACACCCGGCTGTCCGGTACGGCACTGTTCAAGGGCGACCCCGACTCGGGAACTTTCACCCGCCTCTATCCGTTTCTGCCGCAGCACTTCGATCTTTTGCTGGAACTCATCCGCACCCTCGCCCGTTCCACCGGCGGCATCGGTCTGCGGTCGGCGATCCGCATCATCCAAGACGTGCTGGTGGACAAGAGCCGTGTCCTCCCCGCCGACGCCGTCAAGCTCGCCGACCGGGAGATCGGCGCGCTCGCCTGCGTGGACGATTTCTACGATACCCTCCGCGCCGACATCGCCAAGGTACTGCCCCATGTCATCGGAGGAGTGGAGAAGACGGCGAAGATCTTCGGGGGCGACTCCCTCGAAACACGTACGGCCAAGGCGGTCGCCGCCCTTCAACCCGTGGAGACATTCCCCCGTACCGCGGAGAATCTCGCCGCGCTGCTCTATAGAAAAATCGGGTCTCCCGGGCTCCTCGACCAGGTGCGGGAGGCTCTCCGGAAAATCGCATCCGAAAAGGAATGCGGACTTATCGAGGACCCGCAGGCGGGCGGCTGGGTCTTTCTGAGCGACGCCGTCAAGCCGATCCGCGACAAGCGCAACAGCTATGCGCCGACCTCGGGCGAATGCGCCCGGGCGAGGATCGACGTGCTCAAACAAGGAACGGCGGACCATGCCATGTTCCGGGTGCAGCCCGCCGCGAGACTGGAGAACATCAAGGAAGTCAGGGCGGCGGTCAAACTCGGCCGGACGCCGGTCACAGGCGGCTCCGAAGATGTCGAGTTGCGTCTGGAAGTCGTCGACCCGGCCCTCTGGGACGGCAATCTGGGGGAATTCCTGGTCGCCG
>JAAZNW010000008.1 GCA_012798065.1 Chloroflexota bacterium | reverse complement strand
GAACGCCTGGAATCGCTGGGGTTGATTCAACGCGTGCACCGCGAAGACGGCTGCCACCTTTTAATGCCCGCTGCAGACGGGCATGAACATTATCTTGTTTGTACCACCTGCAGGCGCACCATTCTCTTTAAAGGAGACAACCTGGCGCCCTTGTTCACCAAGGTGGAATCACGCACCGGTTACCAGGTGAGTGAGCACTGGCTGCAGCTATTTGGTACCTGCCCTGACTGCCAGTTGAATAGCCAGCAGGTTACACCGAAGGTCAACCATGCATAAAAAAAAATCGCTCCTGCTCTTGCTCTCGTTTATCATCCTGCTGGCGAGTGCCTGCACTGGCCAGATCACACCAACAGCCAAACAGCTGCCGGTTGTGGCAACCACTTCCATCCTGGCAGATGTTGTCAGCCGGGTGGGCGGTAACCTTGTTTCCGTCACCACCCTTGTCCCCCCTGGCGTAAACGAGCATGAATACCAGCCCTCGCCGCGCGACATCGCTGCGGTATCTGACGCTGCCTTGGTTTTTGAAGTTGGACTGGGATTGGAGCAATTTATGGACGCCATTATCCGTAACGCGTCCGACGATATTACGCCCATTGAGGTATCCAGTGGCATCTCCACCCAGGAGTTGTTAATCCCGCATGATGCAAACACCGCGGAACAGCAGCACGAACACACAACCGACCCGCATGTGTGGCTGGACCCCGCCAACGTGATCGTTTGGACGGAGAACATCGCTGCCGCGTTGAGCGCGCGTGACCCAGCCGGCAGCGGCACCTACCAGGCGAATGCCGCGGCTTACATCGCTGAATTAAAAGCATTGGACGAGTGGATTAGAAGTGAGACCGCGCGCATTCCACAGGAAAAACGCCTGATCGTCACGGACCACATGCTTTTTAATTACTTCGCTGAAAAATACGGTTTCACTGTGGTCGGTGCGCTCATCCCTTCCTATAGCTCTCTGGCCCAACCCTCCGCGCAGGAAATCGCCGCGCTTGAAGACGCCATCCGCCAGTACAACGTGCGGGTGATACTGGTAGGTAACACAGTCAACCCCACATTGGCCGCGCGTGTTGCCGAAGATACGGGCACGGCAATGGTGCAGTTTTACACCGGTTCCCTCTCCAACGCCGATGGACCGGCTGCTACTTACCTGGATTACATGCGCTACAACGTGAAGACCATTGTCAACGCCCTGAGTGGAAAATAGTACACATGAATTCGGTTGCCCAACCCACTGCAAACACCATCACACCGCGCAGTCACCCGGTGCATATTCCCGGTGAACCCATTTTGCGGGTGGAGCACCTCAGCCTGGCTTATGAAGGCGTGGTGGCGCTGCAGAATGTGACCTTTCAGCTCATCACCGGTGAACGTATGGCGGTCATCGGCCCCAACGGCGCCGGTAAGAGCACCTTGTTTAAAATCATCGCGGGCTTGTTGAAACCTGGAAGCGGCACAGTGAGCGTGTTCGGAGCCGAGCCCAGCGGTCATATCTGCATTTCCTACCTTCCGCAGCACAACCACGTGGACTGGAATTTCCCGGTAACCGTGGGCGAAGTGGTAATGATGGGGCGCACCCGGAAAATCGGCTTCTTCCGCTGGCCTTCTGCCGGCGATCGCGAGATCGTCAGCCGCGCCCTGCGCACGGTTGGGCTTCACGCTCATGCCCACCGTCAGATCAGCCAACTTTCGGGCGGGCAGCAGCAACGCATGTTCATCGCCCGCGCCCTGGCGCAGGAAGCCGACCTGATGTTGATGGACGAGCCCGTGACCGGGCTGGACACGCCTTCGCAGGAAGAACTTTTCACTGTTCTGGATACTTTAAGAGAAGAGAAGGTGACGGTGATGTTCGCGCTGCATGACCTTAAACTGGCTGCCACCTGCTTTGACCGCGTCATGCTCCTCAACCGCCGCCTGGTGGGTATTGGCAAACCCGCCGATGTATTTACCAGAGAGCATCTCAGCAAGGCGTATGGTGACCGTGCTCAGGTGCTGGAGAACGGTCATGGTCTATCCATGGTGGATGACACCTGCTGCGGCGGAAGGGAAGAATGATAGACTGGTTATGGACCCCGCTGCAGTACGCCTTTATGGTTCGCGGGATGCTGGCGGCCGTGATTGTGGGCATGGTGTGCGCGGTGTTGGGTACCTACGTGGTGCTGCGTGGAATGGCCTTCTTTGGCGATGCCCTGGCGCACGCAGTTCTCCCCGGGGTGGCGGTAGGTTACCTCCTGGGCGGCGGCGCGAGAGGGCCGGTATTCTGGTGGGCCATGGCCACCGCCCTGCTCAGCGCTTTTGGTATCGGCGCGGTCAGCCGCGCCGCCCGCATTAAAGAGGATACTTCAATCGGTATCATCTTCGCCGGGATGTTTGCCCTCGGGGTCGCGCTCATTTCAATGGTACGCAATTACACCGCTGACCTGACGCACTTTCTTTTTGGAGACGTGCTTGGCGTCCGCGACACTGACCTGCTGCTCACCGCTGTATTCGGCGCGCTGATAATGCTCTTCATCCTGACCTTTTATAAAGAATTCCTGGTCATCTCCTTTGACCCGACACTGGCAGCCACGCTGCGCCTGCCTATTCGTTGGCTCGATTACCTGCTCATTGCCCTGATCGCCATGAGCATCGTGGTATCTCTGCAGACGGTAGGCGTTACCCTGATGGTGGCGATGCTCATCACCCCGGCGGCCGCGGCTTCGCTGCTGACGCGCCGGCTTTCCCGCATGATGTTGATTGCCGCGCTTATCGCGATTTTCTCCGGTATCAGCGGGTTGTACCTTTCGTATTACCTCAACCTGGCTTCCGGTTCTGCCATCGTGCTGACCTGTACATCGGTTTTTGCACTTATTTGGGGCATTACCGCTCTCGCCAGGCGCTACTCACGCGCGCGAGCTGCTGAAAACATGTGATACAATTTTTTCTCACACCACTATTGAAAGGTAGAGCATGAGCGATCAAACCAAACAATGGTCTACTCCTCCCGAAATGACCATAGACCCTGAAAAATCCTACACCGCGACCTTCAAGACAGACCTGGGCAGCATCATATGCAGCCTGCACGTCAAAAAAACCCCGCGCACGGTCAATAACTTTGTCTTCCTGGCGCGCGAGGGTTTTTACGACAACACCATCTTTCACCGGGTCATCCCTGACTTCATGGCTCAGGGAGGGGATCCCACAGGAACCGGCATGGGCGGACCTGGTTACAAGTTCAAAGATGAGTTCGACTCCTCGCTTCGTCATAATGCCCCGGGAATACTTTCCATGGCCAACGCCGGCTCGAACACCAACGGCTCGCAATTTTTTATTACCCACGTGCCCACGCCCTGGCTGGACAATAAGCATTCTGTCTTTGGCCAGGTGATCAAGGGATTGGACGTGCTGCTTTCCATCCCGGCGCGCGACCCCTCCCAGCGCAACAGCCCGGCTGTGAAGCTGCTGACGGTGGAAATTGCCGAAGCCTGAACCGGTCAGCGGCCTGGCCCCTGGTGAATCGTAACGGCAAACAGGGAGACCGCGGAGTTTGCATTTTTGTTAAGTCATTTGTGCAAATGAGTGATATACTGCTTCTATCAAATGCTTGGGTGCCCCCCTCACCCAGGCATTTGGTGCTTTTAAAGGGCAGGTGACCAGCCCTTTTGAGATCAGCCTGATGAGTTGGCGTTTTCCTTGACGTTTCTGGTGGGTTGGGGTATATTTCAGGCGCTCAATAACGCATGCCCCCGTAGCGCAATTGGATAGAGCGTTTGCTTGCGGAGCAAAAGGTTGAGTATTCGAATTACTCCGGGGGCACCTAAAAAAGAGCGGCACACCGCTCTTTTTTCTATAGAAAACAGGATCACTGGATTCGCTTTATGAAAAAACCACAGATACTCCTTACAAACGACGACGGCATCCATTCTCCCGGGTTGTGGGCCGCTGCCCGTGAACTGGCAAAACTCGGTTACGTAACAGTGGCCGCGCCGCGCGAACAGCATTCAGGCGCAGGTCGCAGCGTGCCCGCCTGGACTGACGGAGAAGTGAAACCCACCACACTTCAGATTGGCGACCAGGAATGGACCTGTTACGCTGTGGGCGGTTCTCCCGCTCAGTCGGTGCAGTATGGGGTCTTCGCCATACTGCAGCAAAAACCCGACCTGGTGGTATCGGGCATTAATTATGGCGAGAACCCAGCCACAGATGTATCTCTTTCGGGCACGGTCGGCGCGGGGTTGGAAGCCGCTTCCTACGGCATTCCGGCGCTGGCAGTCTCACTGGAGCTGGAAAACGAAGATTACCTGGGATATTCGCGCGCGACTGATTTCTCCACCGCCGCGGTGTTCACCCGCCGTTTTGCCAAACTGCTGCTCGCTCGCCAGATGCCTGAAGACGTAATGGTATTAAATGTTAACGTGCCCGTGAGCGCCACGCCAGATACCCCCTGGCGGGTTACCCGGCTGGGAAAACAGGCTTACTTCGTGCCATTTCTCAAGCAACCTGAAAAAGCAGGCGCCATTCCTCGTATTGATGCTTCACGCAACCCCCATCCCTCCGACCTGGGTGACCCCACCACGGATGTGCATGTGCTCCTGCGCCAGAAAATGGTTTCTGTCACGCCGCTCAGTCTTGACCTGACTTCACGCGTCGACCTGGAGGAACTTCAGCGTTCGTTCGGCACGCTGGATTGAAGAAAAAACAACCTCGCCAGGAGGTTGTTTTTGTATCGTTGCGCTTCAGCGTTTTGTGACATTGAAGAGAATATTGAGCACGTCCCCGTCTTTGACCACGTACTCCTTGCCCTCCAGGCGCAATTTTCCGTGGGCTTTCGCTTCGTTCATCCCTCCCAGCGCTACCAGGTCATCATAGTGCACCACTTCGGCGCGAATGAACCCCTTTTGTAAGTCCGTGTGGATCTCGCGGGCCGCTTCAGGCGCGGTGGCGCCGCGTTTTACCGTCCAGGCGCGGCATTCATCCGGACCAACAGTGAAAAAAGAATGTAATCCCAGCAGGTCATAAGACAGGCGGATCATGCGTCTGAGACTGGGCTCTTCAATACCGTATTCCGCCAGGAATAGCGCCGCTTCGTCGGCTGAAAGCTGGGCGATGTCCATCTCCAGTTTCCCCTGCAGGCTGATCACCCTGCTGTTCTGATGGGTGTAGTCAACCACAGGCTGCGCCTGTCCTTCCGCCAGGTTAAGCACGATCATCATCGGTTTTCGGCTTAAGAAGCCAAACCCAGAGAGCAGCTTTTCGTCTTCTTCGCTGATCTCCACATCGCGCAGCGGCACTTCACCTGCCAGGATTTCCTGCAAACGGGTGAAGAGCGCGTGTTCGCGCTCGATCAGACCTTTCTCTCTGCCGGCGCCTTTCTTTTTTTCTTCTTCCAGGCGCTCCAGCTTGCGTTCCACCGCGATGAGGTCGTTGAGCACAAATTCACTATCCATATTAAGGATGTCGCGCTGCGGGTTGATGCTCTCGTGCACGTGAGCCACATTTTCGTCAGTAAAGGCGCGCACCACCTGGATAAAACCGTCCATTTGTGTCAGTTGATTGAGCAACGCGCCAGAGATGCCGCTTTTGCTCGCGCTGCCGTCCAATCCAGCGATATCCACATATGTGACCTTAGCGTAGATGGTCTTTTTCGGCTTGAACATGGCTGAAAGTACGTCCACGCGCCTATCGGGCACATCCACCACCGCGGTATGGATTTCAATTTTCCCGCTGGCACCGGTCGGCTGCGTGGCGCGGGTGAGCGCGTTGAATAATGTCGTTTTTCCTGATTGAGGTAATCCGATGATTCCTAGACGCATGGTCGTTTCCCTTGACCCTTGTGAATTAGTCAGATATACTCTGTTCGGTATCGCCGGAGTGGCGGAACTGGCAGACGCGCACGACTCAAAATCGTGTTCCCTCGGGAGTGTGGGTTCGATTCCCACCTTCGGCACAAGGATTATAACATTTTCTCCCCGCTCAAGAGCGGGTTTTTTCTTCCAAAAACCCACCTGGTTGGATTTGTTTCTAGAAACAATTACAGCGCTAAGCGCAAAATCGGTCGGTTTTCTCGCATCGCCACCTGCTTAAACCCCAGGCGGCGAAATACAGATGCTTTACCGGTAAAGAGGTGGACTGGGCTCACTTTTCCTTCCGCCTCCACTGGAAATGCCTCTAGGATCTTAACGCCCTTGCTTTTCGCGTAATCGATGGCAGCCATGAGTAATTTTTCCATTCCCCCCTGGCAGCGGTAATCGCGGTGGATGAAAAAACAGGGCAGCACCCAAACCGGCTGGTCGTCGACCGGGCCCAATACCGTTGAGGTTGCCAGGCGTTTGTAACTTTCACGCGGTCCCAGCGCCACCCAACCAGCGGGCACACCATCGGCGTAAGCCACCAGGCCGGGTTCCACGCCAGAGTGAACGATCGTTCGCATCAACTCTTTGTGACCTTCTTTCTTCGACGCGCTGAATTCCCGGCTGGTCATGCGAAACCAGGCGCACCAGCAGCCGGCGCAGGCGCCATTGGGCCCAAAGAGAAGCTCAAAATCCTCCCAACGGGCGGGAGTCAGCGGGGTATATTCCCATTTTTGCACCGCAACCGGTTTTTTCGCCATAACGGCTGCCTTTCTCACCAAAAGGGTTGATCGGAATATTGTTCTTTCTGATTATACAACTTCTACTCCAGGTTTAAATACTTATCGGTTGGCGTTTTTTTTTACTGGAATTTTTACTTTATACGTTGTATACTCAAGCATACAAAACTAGCGAAAAGAGGGCGCTCATGAAGGTTACTGTCACCCAACAACATCTGGCGCACGGCTTAAGCATCGTCAGCCGTGCAGTATCTCCGCGTACGACCCTGCCTGTGCTGGCAAATGTACTGTTGGCCACCGATGAGGGACGCCTGCGCCTTTCTGCCACCAACCTTGAGCTGGGCATCACCTGCTGGATACCTGCTCAGATAGAGGAGGAAGGCTCCATTACCATTCCTTCCCGTACCCTGGTGGACCTGGTCAGCACCTTTCCCCCGGATACCGTCCATCTGACGCTGAACGATCGCACCCAAACCCTCAACCTGGTGTGCAACAGCTCAGTGCACGATATCAAGGGCATCGACGCGCAGGACTTCCCGCCCATGCCAGTGACCGACCCGGAGGAAGGCTTTGACCTGAACCTGGCGGATTTCAAAGACATGATCCAGCAGGTGGCCTTTGCCGCCTCCACGGATGAAGCCCGCCCGGTGCTGCAGGGGGTCAAAATGGAAGTGGTTGAAAACCATATCACGCTTGCCGCCACGGATGGGTTTCGCATTTCTGTGCGCAAAGAATCGCTCTCAAACCCCGTTGAGCAGGAACTTTCCGTTATCATCCCCGCCCGCGCGATGAATGAACTGGCGCGGATTTTCAGCGAGGTGGACAAATCCGTGCGTATGGTCGTACCGCAGGGTCGAGGACAGGTCATTTTCCGTCTGAAAGACGCCGAACTGGTTTCCCAACTCATCGACGGCAACTTCCCTGATTACAAGGCCATCATCCCCAAGAGCGCCAAGACCAAGACCATCATTTCCACGCCGGCTTTCCTCAAAGCCTGCCGACAGGCTGAAGTCATCGCGCGTGAGGGTAACAATGTGGTCCGCCTGGATATCCGACCCGAGGAGGAAGGCCCAGGCAAGGTGGAAATCAACGCTGTTACCGAAGAAACCGGGCAGAGTGACATTTCTGTTGAAGCCCACATCGAGGGCAGTGGTCTGCTCATCGCCTTTAATGTGCGTTTTCTGCGTGAAGTGCTGGACGTGATCCACTCACCTAACGTGGCGCTTGAAACCAACGCCAATAACTCGCCTGGCGTTATCCGCCCAATGGGTGAAGAAGATTTTGTTCACGTCATCATGCCGATGCACCTTGGATAATCTCCAAACGCCCCTCTCCTTGCGGAGAGGGGTTTTTGGTTCTTAATATTTTCTAGAAATAATTGATGGATTTCTCGCCCAACACCTCAGAAAGGCTGCTCAACATCACGTTGGCGCTGGCACAGTACCCCATTCTAGCGGGGCGCATCCGTGCCCGCATGCGTGAAGAACTATTCACCCGGCAAATAACGGATGCGAAGCGTTTTGAGGCCCGCGTGCACGAGAACGCCATCAAATCTCAAGGGCTCGAGGGGGTCAGCAATCCCTACAGCGAAGAAAGTTCCGACCTGTGGGAAAGGCGCAAGTCGATTGTGCGCGATCACCTTACCGACCTGTTGTTCAGCCGCCACCTGACCTTCGAGCTGCTGGAGTCGCTGATCAAGGAAGTGTTGAACGAAAGGGGCATTTCTTCGGATGAGATGTTGTTATCGATTAACCCAGAGCTGGCGCCGCTTGACCTGGTGTTTGAACAGGCGCTGTTGATCGAAGGCATGCCGGAAGAAAAACGCGCCCGTTACATTGCCAGGTTAGAAGAATCAAAAGTTGTGCTCATCCGCACGCTGATCAGTGATCAGTTGCGCTACATCAATATCGCCAAGGAATGGCTGTCCATCCAGGACCTGGCTGAGATTCGTCGGCGCAAAATAGGCGGAGGGCGCATCGGCGGTAAATCTGCCGGCATGATCCTGGCGCAACACATCCTGCGTAATAACAGCGACTTGAGCGACCTCCCTTGTTTATCGATGCCGGAGTCTTTCTATGTAGGTTCGAATGAGTTTTACACTTTCATGTCCATCAACAACTTGTTGAAGTGGAATGACCAGAAGTACAAGACAGAAACTGAAATGCGCGATGATTACCCGCACATTGAAGAAGAGTTCCTTAAAGGCACTTTCCCTCCAGATATCCTGGACCAGTTGCAGACGCTGCTGATCAAAATCGGCAAACAGCCACTCATTGTGCGCTCCTCCAGCCTGCTGGAAGACAACTTTGGCACCTCTTTCGCCGGCAAATACGAGAGCGTCTTCTGCCCTAACCAGGGTTCTTTGGCAGAGAACCTCAAAGCGCTCACCCGGGCAATTGCCCAGGTGTACGCCTCCACACTTAACCCCAACGCGTTGCTCTACCGCCGCAGCAAGGGATTGCTGGATTACGATGAACGCATGGCGCTGCTCATCCAATGGGTAGAGGGCGACCAGTACGGCGATTACCTGATGCCACACGCCGCCGGTGTAGCCTTCAGCCACAACCTGTACCGCTGGTCTCCGCAAATACGCAGTGAAGACGGCTTCATCCGCCTGGTTTGGGGGTTGGGCACGCGCGCGGTCGACCGCGTTGGTAATGATTACCCGCGGCTCATCGCCCTCAGCCATCCGCTATTGCAGCCCAGCAATGACCCACGCTCCATCCGGCGTTACTCGCAGCAGTATGTGGACTTGATCGACCTGAAGAAGAATCAGTTCACTACCATGCCCATCCACCAGGTGTTGGCAGCGGACTACCCGCCGCTGCGTTACCTGGCCCAGGTAGATGAAGACGGCTACTTTGAATCGTTGCGTTCAACCCTCATCAGCAACGTACAGAACCTGGTGCTCACCTTTGATGTCTTGATCCAGCGCACTCCTTTTGCAGAACGTATGAAAACCATCCTGAAATCGCTGGAGCAGGCTTATCACGCTCCGGTAGATGTGGAATTTACCGTCAACCTGACGGAAAACAGCGTCGGCAGCCCGCAATTATGCATTACCATCTTGCAGTGCCGACCGCAGGGCTTTCTGATCGAAACCGAGGTCGAACGCATTCCCCCAGACCTCACCCCCGAGGAAATTCTTTTCTCAACCGATTTCATGGTACCGCAAGGCAAGGTCAGTGCTGTGGATTGGGTGCTTTATGTGCAGCCGGAAGCCTACTTTGCGTTGAAGACCAACGCGGAACGCGCCGCTTTGGCGAGAACAATCGGTAAATTGAACGATGTGCTTAAGGACGAATCTTTTATTTGCATCGGACCAGGCCGATGGGGCAGTTCCAACGCTGACCTGGGCGTGCCCATCAGTTACGGAGATATCTACCACGCCCGCGCGCTGGTGGAGATGGCTGGAGAGCACTGCGGGCTGCCGCCTGAGCCCTCGCTGGGCACGCACTTCTTCCAGGACCTGCTGGAATCTCAGATCTACCCGCTGGCGCTGCAGCTGGATGACCCGGCGACGGTCTTCAACCGCTCTTTCTTTGACCATGCGCCAAACCGGCTTAACGAGCTGCTGCCTGAAGCGGCGGGCTTTGCCGGGTGTTTGCGCGTGCTGCGCATAAGCGACAGCTACCCCGGTCAAACGTTGCGCCTGATCATGAACGGGGAAATCGGCCGGGCAGCAGGTTTCCTGGTCAATACGCAGGAATAAAAAAAACCGCTCCCTTAATGGGGAGCGGTTAGGGTATTTTTGCTCTCAGCGCGGGTCTTCCTCAACCGTACCAGCTGCTTCTTCATCAGCGTCTTCACTGAACGGTTGTTCATCGCTTTCAACAGCCAATGGTTCAACCTGCGCCTGCTCTTCACCAGACGGGTCTTCGTCGTTATCTTCATCGTCCTCGTCCCTGTCTTCGTCGTAACCATCCTCTTCGCCATCTATGGTTTGTACCTCATCCTCGATTTCCGCTTCTTCCTTCCAGAAACGGTACAACAGGTAAATATTCAGCAGCAGGAAGATAGCCAGTACGCCCTCAATCGACCAGAGGCTCCAACCTTTACTCCTCAGGAATACCGCCAGCGCGTCAATAACCATGTGATAGAGAACGGCGAGCCCGAACCATGTAAAAGAACGATCCGCAATCGATTTCCATACCAGTGTGGCTAAAACAATCTGCGTGGAGATGGCTATCACGCGCTCAACGCCTGGCAGCAAGCCTGCGTGCCAGGGGTCGAGCCAGAATCGACTTATCTGAAAGAGCATGTACTGCACATCATTGGTTGAAACGCCTTTTGCGATCTGCGCCCCGGGGTTGTAGAAGAGCACTGTAAAGATGGGGATAGCGATGCTTAAAACCGCTATCAAAATGCTCTCCGCCCCCCCATGTCCCACGCCGAGCGCGAATGCTGAACCATAGCGCTCCGTTTTCTTCTGCATCAGTTTAAATCCCAGCCAGCGCGCGGTTTCTTCACAAATTCCCGCCAGCAGACCAGCCAGGACAGCGTTGACCACAGGCACCCATTGCGCGGCAGGTACGCTGAGAATCCCCTTGGAAAAAAGGGTGTTGATACCAGTAACGAGAGGGATACGCAGCGCTTGCGAGGCGAGGAAGGTGAGCACCCCTGCCAGCACGACCCACCACGATACGTTGAAGCGGCGAACAACCAGGAAAGCCAGCAATACCGGCAATCCGATCATCACTATCAAAGACAACGCATAAGTAATCAGCAAAGGAATATTCGAAATCATGCAACATGCCTTTCCTCAGATTACGCGGTCGCCAGACCGTGCGCGAGGGATTGCCCAAGTATAGTCGATTTTCGCAGTAATATCAGGCGCACCTTCTTCAACCTCCATAAAACACCTTCTTGTGGGGCGCGCGATTGTTTCACGTGAAACAATCCTCAACTGGTCGCTGTCAATAGTTGCTCGCGGTTGAAGGCGCGCACAGCAAAAGAGAACAAAATCACATCAACCACAGCGATCGCCAGTCCAATTAACAGCCCGACCAGCACACTCAGGTAGACCACCCCGGTAGCCTGGCCAGCCAGCAAAGCCAGCACCACCAGCACCAGTGAGCCGCTGGTCTGATACGCGCCCATAAAGGTCTGCGTTTTAGCTGAAATGAGCACGGTAAAAGCAATCCCCAGCAAAGAAATGGCGGGGGAAACCCATAAAACCAACGGGTACCAGCTGGGCAAAGGGAACCACAGGCGCTGCATTACCGGATAAGCCGTGGCGTTCACCACGATGGTGTAACCCGCAAAACTGACCAGCGTGACCAACACCGCCGGGATGAAACCAGCCAGCACCTTGCCGATGAACAGCTCCGCGTCAGTGGCGGGTGTGTAAAGCAACGCTTCAATGGTCTTGCGTTCACGTTCACCGGCGAAAGACTCTGCGGCGATGACCGTTGAGAACATCAACGGCATAATGAGAAAGAAGGGCGCAAACAGATAGCCCAAAACAAGCACAATGCCCGACTGTACTTCGTTTAACCCGCGTATGAGTTCGATCATAAACGGCGGCATGCGGTTAAGAAACATGGCAAAATCCGGGTCGCGCAGGGGGCTTTCCAGAGCGGTTCCTGCGGATGAGAAACCAACGATCAGCGCCGCCGGTATGATGAGCACGAAGATGGCTGGCACGATCAGGATAGGCAGCCAGACCGCCTTGTTTTGGCTGGCTTCCTTAATGTCTTTCTTAGCGATAGTGAGGATCGTTTTCCAGTTCATACCGCACCTTCCTGGGCTTGTGACTGCAACTTGAAGTAAATCTCTTCCAGTGTAACCTTTTGAGGTTGTACGCTCACGATCTGGGCTTTTTGGGCTACCAGCGTCGCCACCAGCGAGGGAATAATCTCCTCTTCCGCTACCTGCGCGCGTATTTTGCGCTCGCTGACCTGCACATCGATCACGCCGCGCACGCGCAGGCTAGAAGGGTCATTTTGCAGGGGCTGCAGTAAATCGACCTCGACCCATAACCCGTGGTTGAATTGCTGAGTGAGTTCAGGCAGGCTTCCCAGCGCCAGCAGCCGGCCGCTGTTGAGACTCGCCACGCGATCCGCCAGGCGTTCAGCCTCCTCTAAACGGTGTGTGCAGAGAAAAACCGTGTTTTCTTCCTGACGGCAAAGGGATTCAATGAGCTCGTGCACCTGCTGCGTAGACTCCGGGTCCAGACTGGAGGTGGGCTCATCGAGAAAGAGGATTCGCGGGTGGGTCAGGAATGCCCTGGCCAGCGCCAACCGCTGCTTCATGCCTTTGCTGTAGGCGCCTGCACGTTCGCTTTCCCTGTTTTTTAATCCAAAGAACTGTAGAATTTCATCCGTTCTTTTTAACAGAAGCGATTCTGGCACGCCGTAAAGCCGTCCAAAAAAGAGCAGGTTTTCACGCGCGCTGAGCCGTTCGTAAAGCGCGCTGGTTTCAGTGAGCACGCCTGTTTGCTGTCGTATTTGGCTGCCCTGGCGTACTGAATCCATGCCCAACACGTTGATACGACCAGAGGTGGGGGTATATAACCCATTCACCAGCCGGATGGTGGTGGTTTTCCCCGCCCCGTTTGGTCCCAGCAGGGCAAATATTTCCCCCTGCCTGACCTCGTATGCGAGATCTTTTAACGCGTACCTGCTGTTAAAGCGGTGGCTTAGATGCTCAATGACGATTGCATGCTGCATAAGTCAATCCTTCTCTATGTTTCACGTGAAACATGTTCATTCCCAACCGCCTGATGTGCAGAAGGGGAGCACCCGGTTGACTTCTTTCGCAAATTTCCGGAGTTGTTTCGCACTATTCTTTTCATTCCATTTCTCGCATACGAAATTTCGAGGGGGGTACACCCGGGGTGTTTTTCCAGCTGTGTAAAAAATCTCGCAGGCATTCCTCCACTTCCTGGGGTTGGTATCCCTGCCGCACAAGTGATTCAAAAAAACGCCGCGCCTGCGCCAGCAGCGCGCCGCGCTTGAGCTGTTGATGACGATTTTCTTCCAGCCGTTCAAGAATATAAGTTCCACGACCCTGCTGAGTGGAGATCAGCCCGGCGTTATCTAACACGCGGTAAGCCCTGGCGATGGTGTTGAAATTCACCCGCAGGTGCGCAGCCATCTGTCTTACCGTGGGCAGTTGTTCACCCGGCTTCAACAACCCCTGGGATAACTTGTGCTGCACCTGTTCGACAATTTGAATGTAAGCCGGTATGCCTGAACGAAAATCAACTGTAAAATCACTCACCTTCACATTCGTATCTCCTCTTCCTATTGTATCATTGTACTATTGTATCATTGTTTTTCCGGTGATGCACCACCCAGGGAGTAAAACAGGAGTTTCGTCATCTTTTCTCTTCGGCCTTTCAGGTTACAATAAACGCGGGGTTATTCATCCTCATACCACTCAAACATTGATAAGGAGAGAACAATGTCAGAGATTTACGACAACCTGATGGCTGCCTTCGCTGGAGAGAGCCAGGCGAACCGCAAGTACCTGGCGTATGCCAAAAAGGCTGAAGAAGAGGGTCACACCCAGGTGGCCCGCCTTTTCCGTGCCGTGGCGCACGCCGAAACGATCCATGCGCTCAACCATTTCCGCTACGCCGGCGAGGTGAGATCAACTGCCGAGAATCTGAATGCGGCCGCGGCTGGTGAAAAATACGAGAACACGGAGATGTACCCCGCTTTTATCGAAAACGCTAATAAAGCGGGCGATAAAAAAGCGCTCAATAGTTTCCACTGGGCGAACGAGGCTGAAAAGGTCCACGAGATGCTGTACCGGGAAGCGCTGGCTTCGCTTGGGCAACCAGGAGAGGAATACGATTACTTTATCTGCCCGGTTTGCGGGTACACCGAAAAACGCAGCGCGCCTGAAAAATGCCCGGTTTGCGGCTTCCCCGGCAGCCGTTTCGAGCGCATCAGCTGAATGTTTCCGAAAAATCCCTGCCGAGCAGGGATTTTTTTATAGTGGAGGCAAAGGCAAATCAAGCGGGTTTTTTCTTCCAATAATTCAAGGCGTTGGTTGCGACCTGTACTCGGGAGTGGTAAAATCTAATTAATGGTCTTAATGAAGACAAAGTTCATGTTTGTGGGATAAAGGAGGTTCGTATTCTTATGGAACAGATGGTAGGTTCCTTTGAGGTCAAAAAAGGGCTGGCGCAGATGTTAAAGGGTGGCGTGATCATGGATGTAGTCAACGCTGACCACGCGAAGATTGCCGAAGATGCCGGCGCTTGCGCGGTGATGGCGCTGGAACGGGTGCCCGCTGACATCCGCGCGGATGGCGGTGTGGCGCGCATGAGCGACCCCGATATGATCCAGAAAATCATGGAATCGGTCAGTATCCCCGTGATGGCAAAATGCCGGATTGGTCACTTTGTTGAAGCGCAAATACTGGAAGCCATTGGTGTGGATTACATAGATGAATCGGAAGTTCTCACCCCGGCCGACGAGGCGCACCATATTTACAAACACGCGTTCAAAGTGCCTTTCGTTTGCGGCTGCCGCAACCTGGGTGAAGCCCTGCGCCGCATAGGGGAAGGCGCGGCGATGATCCGCACCAAGGGAGAAGCGGGCACCGGTGATGTGGTTGAAGCCGTGCGCCATGCTCGCTCAGTACTGGGAGAGATCCGCAGGCTGCAGCAGATGCCCGAGGAAGAAGTGATGGCCTTTGCCAAAGAGATAGGCGCGCCCTATGAGCTGGTAACCGAGGTGCGCAAACTTGGTCGCTTGCCAGTGGTCAACTTCGCTGCAGGCGGTATCGCCACCCCAGCCGACGCCGCGCTGATGATGCAACTGGGCGTTGATGGCGTTTTTGTGGGTTCAGGTATCTTTAAAT
Source organism: Chloroflexota bacterium (assembly GCA_012798065.1). Classification (GTDB taxonomy): domain Bacteria; phylum Chloroflexota; class Anaerolineae; order Anaerolineales; family Anaerolineaceae; genus UBA6107. Next base: position 726 of record JAAZNW010000008.1, on the reverse strand, counting down.
CTGGCGACCCAGCCAAGCGCGCTGCGGCCATCGTCAAAGCCACCACCCATTACAACGACCCCAAGATACTGGCAGAAGTCAGCCGCAATCTTGGCGAAGCCATGGTAGGGCGGCAAATCTCAGCCATGCCCGAAGAAGAGAAGATCGCCACGCGCGGATGGTAAGCGGTAGATGAAAATCGGCGTCCTGGCGTTACAGGGTGGTTTTGCCGAGCACCAGGCCGTCCTCGAGGCCCTGGGTGTAGAAGTGGCTCAGGTGCGATTGCCCCAACATCTCGCCGGTCTCGATGGGCTCATCATCCCTGGTGGCGAATCCACCACTATCGGTAGATTGGCAGTGGATTTCGATTTGATGCAGCCGCTGCGCCAGTTCGGTCGCGAACACGCCATCTGGGGCACCTGCGCAGGGGCGATTTTTCTCTCAAAGAACGCCGGCCGTGAACAACCCCTTTTAGGATTGATGGACATTACCATTGCGCGTAATGCTTTTGGTCGCCAGGCGGAAAGCTTCGAAGTTGACCTGGATGTCCCCGCTCTGCTTCAGGTAGACCCGCTTGATCGTCCTTTTCACACGGTGTTCATCCGCGCCCCGTTGGTCGAATCAGTTGGTCAGGGGGTCGAGATATTCTCTCAACTGGAAGACGGTCGCATTGTCGCCGCACGCCAGGGGCATTTACTGGCAACCTCGTTTCACCCTGAATTGACCGGCGACAACCGCTTTCACCGT
>JAAZNW010000124.1 GCA_012798065.1 Chloroflexota bacterium | reverse complement strand
GTATAGATACCTTTGAATTGCTGTTTCTGGATTCTTGGTTGCCTCCAAACGTGCTTCCTGATATGAAATAGGGAATGCGTATTTTTGAATGACCTTGTCAAAAGAGCTTAAATAGGGGATTTGTGTCGAAATTTCACTGGGGCGATGATCTAACAACAATGCGAGTTCATGATAAAACTCGGGCGTTCCTTTTCCCCAAAGTTTGGCTGATATTTTTTCTACTGGCACGCGTTCCGCTTCAACAATATCCTGATATTCTGGCTTATTTTCTTCCCAGATAAATGGTAGGTTGAAAAGGTTATTTGCGAAATCAATAACTGTTGGGTAATCTTGCTTACCTTTACCGAGAGTAGCGCTGGTTGCTATTGCCTGCAAACGGCCTAAACGATCTCCCACTATTCGGTCTTCTAGCCGGCGCAACAGCATAGCCATTTCGGTTGCGTTTGCGCCATCGTAAACGTGGACCTCATCCATAACGATAAAATGCCAATGCTGTCCGGTGGTTCCATCGAATAATGTTGAGTCATTAGGCCGGAGCAGCAGGTATTCCAGCATTGCATAATTCGTCAACAAGATATGGGGGGGATTGGTTTGAATTTCTTTACGACTAAAAAGTTCATTGTCCAAAATTTTTTCTTTTGGATAAACCTTTTGGAAATTTCTGATCGCCTCATCTCTATCGTTTGATCTATCAGTTTCCCCAATATATCTGCCAAAGGTAATGTCCTTGCAGTTTTCCAATAAACGTCGTAGCCTCTTCATTTGATCGTTGGCCAGAGCGTTCATGGGATAGAGTAACATTGCCCGAACACCTGGTTGAGACAATGTCCCATTCTCTTGTTCTCGGAAAAGATAATTTAAAATTGGCACTAAAAAAGTTTCTGTTTTCCCCGAACCGGTACCTGTGGCTACCACCAAATTACGCCCAGATACTGCTTTTCGAATAGCCCGAACCTGGTGAACGTACATGGGACGGGTGTACGGCAAGTCTGGCGATTGTAAATTTGCAAATTTGTTGGATAAGACGCCTTCCTCCACAAGGTCTTTGATGCTTTGTCCCTTTTCATAAGGTAAAGCAACCTCAAGAATTGGCCCCTTCACCAACAAATCAGATTCATCTACCGCGTCCGCGAAAGCTTGCCGATACCATTCATCTTGAAACGGCTTAATCGTTCTCAGGTAGCGCAGATAGGTTGAGCGAATGTGATTGGTTGTGTTTAAAGGATGAATAGGCATTTTGACCTCTATTTCATGTCTGTGGAGAATTCAAGGATGCGTTTAAAAGGGATGGTCGAAGGTAATTTAGAATATTGTGGTTTCATGCCAGAATGAACTGCCTGGGTATGGTTGTGAGAAATGAAGTTCTCATTTGATGAGATGCATTCACCGCATATATCACACCGATAAGAACCGCCAGGTGGAAATTGTAACTGTCCTTTGCTCATATCTACTGTAACCGGCTCTGGTCGGCTATTCGGGTGCAAAACGAGTTGAAGTTTTATTTTTGGGGCTTCTACTGCGCATAATGGTATAGGTTTCCAGTGCTCGTCAGAAATTGTTGTAATTTTTCCCCATCCAGCAGGGGTTTTTATGAACATTCCAGGCTTGATATGCAACGTTTCAACTGGGTATTGTTCAGCCAATAATTGTATTAGCAATGTCGGTCTTTGACCTGCTGGTAGAGCATCCATAAATGTGAAGGAGCTTTCTGGATTTTTTCCAAACAAAGCAATAGCTTCTTCATCTGTTATTCTTCGTTGTTGCCAATACGAGATGACCAACTTGATTCCGTCATCTTGGCCACGTTTGATTAGGGTTGCAATACAGTCCTTACACAATTGGGTAAAGTCCGAAGATCCAGCCAGTCGTATTAGCTGTTTGGTGGGCAAGGATGCAATCAACAATGAGGAAGAAGATCTTTGCAGACGATTTTTGAATAATGTTTCCAGACCATGCTCCTGATCAAATTTGAATTGAAATGGCCTATATATCGGTAAGACGGGTGGACGAGTGCTTATTGTTCCTCTATCTTTATGATGAACTTTGACATGCCTTTGTATTAAGTCTTGTCTGGATGTATAAAAATCTTTACAAGTATCGCAGCGATATGCTTGCTTCTTCCCTTCAAAAACGAGTTTTGTGTTGGCAAAATCCAACATTGCTTTCTCATGGCTACCTTCAGTAGTGAGAGTAATTTGCACGCTTAAGTCGGGTTCATCCTGGCGAGCAATGTCATAAACCTCATCTTGGCTACTGAGAATTTTCTCTATTTTTCCCCACCCAGCCGGGGTAAGGATAAACATTCCCACCGTGAAATGCCCGGTTTGGATTGGATAGCGTCTGGCAAGTTTTATTATTAGATCCTGGTATTGTTGGACTTTCGGGTTCTCTAATAAAATTTGGTAAGAAAAATCAGGATCCTGCGAAAGGATGGAAAATAGCTGCTGATCCGAAATCTTTCCCAGCGCTGCAAAGGTAAGAGATTGGTACACTCCCTGTTTCTCTTTGTTGGCGATGAGCTGTGACAGTTTGTTGGTATCCACAGCCTGGTGACTGTTGGCAGTACCTGGCTTTGCAGAATTGTCGCCGCCTTTTTTCTCGGGGCCAACACCATAAATTCGCGCTATTTCCGCTATTTGAACATTTCTGAATTGTGTTGCCGGCAAGGTGTTAAGCGCATCATAGGAAAACCGTGGATTGACACCCAACAAGCCAGTCACTTCGTGCCCGAGCAACACCTCTTCTTCAAATAATCTCAGAGCCCCCTTAACACCTTCTATTTCTCCTCTACTGATTAATTGGCCAAGAATCAGGTGTAGTTGGTCACCCATATAATCTATGGCGGTTAATTTCAAGAGGCTGCTGGATGGTAATTCTTCGATGACCTGGGAAGGATTGTCAGCTGAAGAAAATAAAGTGGTGAACAGCCTTAATGCATCTGGTTCATCTAGATGTTCGGCGAGCTTTTTCAGCGAGAAACTGGTTTCTTCGGTTAACAAATCAAGCGCATCCGCATCCGACAAATGGCCCTCTTTGACCATCTGGATGATCTGTGTAACCCCTTGATCGTCGAGCCGCTCCAGCAAGAGGCGCAGGCAGAAGAGAATTAATTGCGGATCATTGGAATACTTCAAAAGAACAATAGCGCTCTGGGTTGGCAGCATCCGATTTTGCGCATGTTGCAGAATCGTTTCGCGTAATGGATCGTCCGACTTTGTATTCTCAAATAATTCCTGCAACCTTTGCGGCACAAGAAGTTTCGCCCGGATGGATTTTTGCTCATTCTCATCATAATCGCCTAGCCAGTTATAAAACAAGAGAAAGGTTCGTAAATTAGCTTGTTCGTGATGTTGGGCGCACAAACCAATTTCTTGCCGGCATTTTTCATGGATTTCTAAATCGGCATAAATGCAGGCTCGTTCAAAATGGATTTGAAATGCTCGTTTTGGCTGCTGCGCTAGGCGTTTTTCCAAAGATTGTAGGTAGTCTTCGGGATGGACCGTTCGGAAGTGGTGCGGCTTTACATCCGGTGGTGCAGTTAACTCGGGCTGCCAAGGCGGGAGAATATAGAAATATGCCTGGTATCGCGAGGGGGGCAATCCAATTTCATTTAATCGTAACTCACCATTCATTTCGTCAGGGATTTTTATTTCCACCCCTGCATTCCATGGCTGCCAAAGTGGTTTGATAAATACGCGCCGATTCCGGATGATATAGGGTTCACTCCAACGCAAAGTGTAATCGAGATCGCCATGGTCCTCTAACCGAACGTTGCTAATTTCTAGAGAGCGCGTGAGGGTGAGAAGATTGACTCGCTCTTGTATGATTCCCTTATCCAGTAATCGCAGTTCAAATGAGAAAACGGGAACGTCATGCCTGGCGCGCAGCGTGTCGTATACCTTGTTTAGAGAAAACCGTAGATAATCATCTCCTAAAGCAACTTTCTCTGGTGGAAAACTCATCAAAGGTGTATCTGGTTGATCTGGGTCCACCAAATCCATTTCCAGCTTATGGCAAATATTGCTTATCCCCGGCATTTTCACGAGCACCGAATTGCTGGACCGTTGGATTGCCTGCAAGAATCCATCAACTGACTGCTTCAGCGATGCGGTTGTCCAGTAGATAGATTCTTCGCCAGGAAGGATGAACCGCCACTGTAAACGTGGAATGGGAACATACAGCGGCACGGTTATGGGCGAATTGCCGTCCCTTTGAGGAAGAATGAGATCGAGATCTGCCTGGGTAATCTCCTCATTGAACACCGTTACAGCATAATGACCATATTCTCCTTCGATCTTAATATACTCGGCTTCAGATCTTGGTTTACACAGAGCAGATGGCGGCAAAACCAAGTTAAAATGAACTTCTTCCATGCTCGCTATGGATGAATTGGATGGAAAAATCGCATCAGGCAGGTCTTTAATTTGCAGCCGCGGCCAAACCCGGAACCGATATTCATCCTCGTAGCCCTGCCCATCGGATATTTCAAGCCGGTATGTGCCAGCAGCGTCGAAACCTAAAATCCCTTCCAAGTCGAGCTCAAGCGCGTGATCAACAAGATTCAAGTCGTGCGACGTGAAATCACGACAAATATTAGGGGCAGTCTCCCAGACGTTTTCCAGGTGGATGCGCCATTTTTGTCCCGGTCGCTCTGGTATTCTCAGCCGGGGCGGCGTGCCAATATAAAGCGGTATTCCTTTGGGGTCGACCGTCTGTGTGCACAACCGCCCATCAACCAGCGAGGGAACCTCGAATGGGCTGGAAATCCGAAAAATTCCGATTTCTTTGCCTTGCCGGATCAGGGTTAATTGAAGCGCTTTTTCCAACGACCAGTAATCGGCGCGCCATTTCCTCCAGGACCCTTCCAAAGGGTCACACTCATGGCGTTTTTCCGCGTCACCCTCAAACACCAGTTCCACATCTGTAGGATGCAAAAGCAGCATTACTTTCGGAGGGAGCGTCTGGTTGATTCGCAACAAGCTGGCATAGTTATCATTGCGCAGATTAAACGCGATGAGGGGCGGTTGGTTTTCACCTGGCAAAAAGTGAAGAGTCCACCGACGCATTACTTGCACGCTTCCGGCGGCGGATTGCAGACCAAAACCCACTCGTACCTTTCCCACAGGTTCGGGAATAATAACCTGATCTGCGCGGGAAACGATATCCCTTCCTGAAAATCCCAGTTTTGAACGCTTGGTGATGACCATTGTTTGATCATCCCATGCAATCTGCCAGACAGCTTGCCGGCTGTCGCGTAGATCTTTGGCGCTGATTTGCTGCTGCGGCAGGTCAACCACCAGGCCATCCCCCTCCGGGTCGAAGAGCAACCGGGGGGCTTTCAGCTTGGTTTCAAATTCCACTTGCTGTTCCATAAAGGCAATAAACGCCTGAATGACATAAGCAGGCAAATTAATATTTGGTGGAACCTCTCCATCTTTTTGATACGCGCGCGCCATCTTGACGCACTCGTTCAAAAATTCGACCCCGACCTTCCCGCTGTACTCAAAGAAATTGCGTACGGGGGAATCGGTAAAGAATTGGACTTCGCTGCGCTGCAGCAGGGCATCCAACAACTCAGCCGGCTTCAACCCGCGATATTGCTCCCGTTCCAGCGCGGGTTTGATCATGTTCTTAAAGAAATCCTGCAGCGAGTAAACCGGGATGCCGCCGTGGATGCGCATGGCGGTTACGTATTTATTGGTGACCCCACCGACATCTTCAAAGGTTGGTTTCCCATTGTCTTTCAGAATCTTGATAAAGAGCTTGCGCCAGTTGGCATTGTTCAAGTCGCCGCTCGATGACTCGACCAGCGCTGCCAGCGCATCCCAAAATTCCCGGTTTGTATTTCGGGCGGCAAAGTGCGCCAGGAACGTGGCAAAGGTTTTGGGACAGATTTTCTCAAGCCGGCGGGTTGCTTCTTGAATATTCGGCGCCCGTTTGAGCATAAAGCGGATCTCGTCGGTCAGCTCATCGAAATCCTCCTGGCTTAATTCAATTTCTCCTAACAGCCTTACCTGTCGGAACCTGGTAGAGATCTCTTTTTCCCATTCCTGAATCGAGCGTGACATCATTCCCCCTCAAAACTACAGAAGAGACTCCTGTTTTGGTTTCTTTGATTGGCGCAAGGACGCATTATGGTAATACATCAGCAGTTGCTGATCTTCCTGAAGCACGGCTTCGGGCATACGCTCGGCAATTTCGACGATGATATCGTACTGTCGCTCGCGCCAGGCCTGGCTGAACCCGGCCCGGATGGCTTCGCTGCGGAAGACCTTCAACCGGCCTTTGCTGCGCCGGTAATCATTAAATTCATGCAGCAGCGCGCGCAGGCGCAGCGCTTCGAGATCCGCCTGGCGGTCGGGGTCCGGGTTATACCAGCGCCCGGCTTCATCCTGCAAGAAGGACTGCTCCAGCAGCACTTTGAGTTCTGGTAGAACTTCATATTTGGACTGGTGGAGATGCTGGACAAATCGGGGCTGCAACTCTCCATAGGTTTGTGGACCGTGCCCCGAAGTAGGTTCGAGTTCCTGGCGAATCCACTGGCGAGCAGAGCTCTCATCAGTTATAAACAAAGCTAATTGGGCTACCCGGTCAGCCTGCAGTCGCAGCTTGTCATAGATCGCTGCCTGAATAGGATTGAAGATCATTCCTTCGCGTTCCAGAAAGCGTTGGGGAAGCCCCTGGTAAAACTCCGGCGCCGAGAGCGGTACATTGATGCCGCGCTGGATATGGAAAGCTACCATACGATCATATAGCAGGTAGGGCAGCCGTTCCTGGATTGGCTCGATAACTCCGTCTTTGAGTGCTGGCATAGGGAGATTTTCAAGATGCTGACGGACAAAATCCCAAGCACCTTGAACAGAGCCTCCTTCCCGACGAAATTCCTTTTCAAATTTTTCATTGGGCTTATATGCCGAAATAATTAAGTCTTGTTTTACAGCGCCAACACTATTTACTTGATTAAAAGATCCTTTTTGTTTATCAATGCTGCGAACATCAGCAACCATGAAGCCAGCCTGTATTAGAGCTTCTTGTATAGAGTTCCATACGATGTTTTGAGAATTGTGAAACTCGGTAGTTATCCACTTTCCATGCTTTAATACACGGAAGAATTCTTTGTAACAACTAACCATTAGTTCCAAATAATCTGAGAGCTTCTTTCGCTGGGATTTATTTATTATTGCCTCAGGTTTATTATTTGTAAGAATCGATAGCCATGACTCCCAAACTACATTAAGTTCAGAATACATTAAGTTAGAACCAAAAGGAGGATCTATAAAAATATAATCGAATATAGAATCGGGGATCAGGTTCAATTGAGTGGCTGATTGAATTGAAAGAATACTTTTCCCTAACTTAATGGGCTCTGAATAAGAGGAGCTAGTAAGTCGAAGGCGGAATCTTTCTAACACATTTGTTTCCACGGACAAGGACGCTATATACCAAGTTCCACGAAGGCTTGTTATAACACCACCTTTTTTTTCAAAATAGTTACCCAAATGGAGACGGTTTTCTCGACTACACCAAGGTAGCGTTGATGTGAACCAAAAAATCAATCGATTATCTTTTGTGCTACAAATTTTTTCATATAGTAAAGATAAGACCATCAGATTTCGGTGAGTGTAAAAAAGATGAATATGGCTAATTCCCACATTTTTTGGATCAGAAAATTTGTCGCCTTCATTTAATTCGTTTGTAGGAAACGGATAAGGTATTTCTGTTTGATCAATCAGACTTATTTTTAAGAGGTCCTCATTATCCGGAGATTTTTCAAAACGTTTCTTGCCCAGACTATAATTAATCTTGACTGGAACCCGCTTAATTACCCTGATTGCCTGTCCGATAATGTGATCATAGACAGTTTCAAAGGAATGTTCTGCTTTTTGAGCACCACTATCTTTCGGTGGATTCTTGGCAAGAAGTGTTGAGCAAATTGGACAAGCCCATTGTTCTTTAAAAGCTTTGTGTGCTTCATCAATGGCAACATCCCAAAAAACAAATTCACCCCCGCACTGTGAGCAGCTGAATACATCAGACCAGACGATGAAGTTGATTTTGCATTTAGTTGTCCCATCTGTATGAGTTGTCTCGTACATCCAACCGCATTCTTTTTCCACCTCTTTAAGAATGCGTTTGGCTTCGCGCTCAAATGCCCGCGTGTCCACCGGTGTGTTGTAGTTATAAGCGATAAAGGTTGCCGCAGGCGAGAGGTCTACGAGCACGCTTTTGCGCGCGCCGAGCCGGGAGATCGGTTTGCCCTGCGCGTCTACGATTTTGTCGCCGCGCACCTGGTAGCCCAGGCTCTCAACCGTCTTCTTATCGCCGCATAATTGGGCGGCGACGCCGGTCATGCCGGTGCCGCAAAAGCCGTCAAAAACGATGTCGCCGGGGTCCGTGTAGTGCAGGATGTAGCGCATGATGGCTTTGTGCGGCACTTTGGTGTGGTAAGAGTGCGCGTTGTAAATGGGATCGTTTTTCCCTTCCGAAACATCCGCAGCAAACGGCTGGCGCGTGTCCATTAACTGCGGCTGGCGTTCATCATCCGGCAAGCCAAGCGATTTGCGTGTTTGGCGGCGTTCTTCGATCCACTCTTCTAGAATTTCACCCATGAACGGATTGGGGCAGGCCGTGTAGTAGGGCGGGTCAGAAAGCTGCAAGATGGCTTCATCGGTACCGATCGGGAATCCCTCGATTTTACGAAATTCGGGGTCTTGCAGAAGCAGTTTGAGCCTGTTGCGGTAGGCTTCTCGATCAACCTGGGTTTCATGTGCATGGTACTCGGCGCGTGGCTCCGCAATAAGATCGGGTTGGTGTGGGTCGTTAAAGTCTGCCATTTCTCACCAGTCAATCTGAATTCGAATCTTGGTTGGGTCTTTGCCTTCCAGAATTGGGCGCAGGAAAGCGCGGAAGCGGTGTTCAAACTCTTCGGACGTGCAAGGCATTCCAGGGCGGGTCAAAGCCAGCAGCAAGTCCGCGCCTTCAATGGCCACTTTTTCCAGCCCTTGCAGCGTGTCGCGCAGCGCGGAAATGAACCGTTCGGTCATTCTTTCCGGCAGCACGCCGGTATCGATGAAGGCTGTGATTTCTTTACGTTCCTTATCAGCGATCATCCCAAGATTTGTAAGCGAGCTTTCGCTTTTCAGGTTTTCGCGCAGCCCATTAACCCACTTCAGGTATAACTGACCAAAGTCGTTGGAAACCTGCTGGAGCTGCTCGTCGGCTGAGGATGTAACTGGGTGGGTGCGTGGCACGAACCCGCACGAACTGCAAAACGGGCGGGAGCGTAGATCAGCCGCGGTCAGCGATGGGCAAGATTTCAGGTCGGTCAAGCGGTCTTCCAACTTTTGCAGCTCTACCCGGTTCAAGAAATCTACCCCGCTCAGAGCACGCAATTGCCCCCAGCGCGGGTCGCCGGTCATACGCTTCTTTTCCGCGTCCTGCGCCGAGTCCAGGCGCGCCTTGCGGTGCAGCTCCAGGTATCGCTGGATGTAGGCGTCCTGTAAATTCGCCAGGCTTCCTTTCAGCCTTGCCAATAATCCGTTGCCTGGGACACTGGCAGCGGAACGCAGCAATCCAATATGCTCTGTCCGTACCCTGGCCGATTCAGCTTGCCAGGGATCATCTGCCGGCAGCGTAATTTCCGCCTGGTAGATATAGTCCAGCGCAGATGCCAGGGCGCCAACCACCTCAAATAGATGAATGATCTCCTGCGCCTTCTTGCGCGAGCGCAGTTCATGGCGCACCTCGCCCTGCCCCAAAGCAAAATTACGCAGTTTTCCAGGGGAATTGAG
>JAAZNW010000044.1 GCA_012798065.1 Chloroflexota bacterium | reverse complement strand
GGGCGATCGGGTTGTTGTTACCGTCAGGGCTACCTTTGTACCTGTTGTTGGTCCTCTTTTAAATTTTAATACAATTCAAATCGAATCAACCAGCGCACGCAGTTTGGTGATCGGTCTGGATGTCTAAAACGTTATACATGATTTGGATTTCTTCTTAGGAAAGATGTGATTGAAAAACTAGTTTTAATAAAAAAGGTGGGAGGGTCGTGAGAATATTTCGTTATAAAAATCGCGTTATCAATTCGGAGCAAGGTCAGAGTTTGGTTGAGTTAGCGATTGGCATATTAATCTTGTTGATGCTGCTGTCTGGAATTTTTGATATTGGGCGCATGATATTTGTGCAATTCGCGCTGCAAGATGCAGCAGAGGAGGGGATTATTTATGCATCAGGTTTCCCCACCGAGTGCAATAATATTAATAATCGTGTACGGAATAGTTCTTCGGACCTGCCCAAGGATGGATCAGTTGCAGTTTCAATACTAATCAATAATCGCGCGTGTGGAGTAGGGACACCCCCTAAGGCTGGAGATAAAATTGAGATTACAGTGACGCAGCCATTTCCCATTACCATGCCCTTTCTAGGAGCGCTTACCGGGCAAACCGTTTCATTACGCGCGACAGCTAATGGAATTGTACTTCGCCCTTAGAGGGGAAAACAGAAATTGAAAGAGGTGAATAATGAATAGGAAAACAGAAAAAGGACAGGTTTTGGTGATTATTGCGTTGGCAATGATAGCCATCTTGGGTATTACAGCGCTTGCAATTGACGGCAGCCTGGTCTACAATTCCCGGCGGGCAGATCAAAGTACTGCTGATTCAGCTGTATTAGCTGGAGCTGGGGCAGCCTCTCAGGTCTTGAAAGCCGGAAACTTAAGTCAGTTCACTTGTGGCTCAACGTTGACTTCACAAGCCGCGACAGCCGCGGTGAACGCGGCTCGCCTTTCAGCCCAAGACGATGGTGTGGATTTATTACCCTTTGATCTTTCTACAAATAATGGCGTGGATGTTGAATGTGGAACTGAAGCTGGTAAGACTTATCTCAAGATCAAAGCGATTGTGTCAACAATATCAGAACAACGATTTGGACAGGTTATTACCAACCAGCCATTAAGAACCACAGTGGAGGCGACATCAAGAGTCTCTTTAAGTGGATCTACGGGTGGTGGTATGGGGATTGTATCACTATCACCAAATTGTGGTGTTCAAGGAGGGTTCGACCCTGCGTCAAAACCCATTGATGTGATTGGGGGCAGCGTTTTTTCAAACTCATGTTTGTATGGAAATGGACCAGTTACGGTGTATGGCGGGGGGACGATTTCATATATTGATACTGATTATTCCAGCAATTCAACCCCAGCTCCTCAAAGAGCGACCCAACCTGTATCGATTAATATTCCACCACCAGATTGTTCAGGACTGCTTAATCGTGGAAGTAGCACCAAAGGGGGAACAATTTCTCCCGGCAACTATACATTCATCCAAGCGCCAGGCAAAACCCCATTAATTTTTTCGCCTGGTCTTTACTGTATTAACAGCACAAGTTTGAACGCTTTTGATGCGAATGCTGGCGCGCGAGTGACCGCACAGGGAGTTACACTCTATATTAAAGATGGAAATTTTAATGTTGGGTCCAACGTCCAATTACTCATGTCAGCGCCAAATTGTAGTGGCGGTAGTACGCCGACTGGTGTTCCGCCAGGTGTATGCGGGCTGTTGATTTATATGGACGAACCCCCCAGTAACCCCAATCAGAAATCTACGCAAGAAATGAATTTAGTAGGGATCAGCGGTTCAACTTTCTCAGGAACGATTTATGTGCCATATGGAACAATTGATGTGGCAGGGTCTGGTACAACCACAACCTATGAAACCCAATTGTTTGGCTACCGGATAATTACCACCGGGAGTGGTAAGGTCATTTTTGATGTTTCTGGCTCGAACTTCTATTCACAACCAGGATTGTCAATCGATTTGATGAAATAAGATACCAATACCACAATAACTATCGTGATTATCGGTAGTTACTGATTTTAAGTTCTTACGTATTACCCGGTATTTGGAGCAAGAACGCTTACTTAAAAAGCTGGGATTTTTTGGAAGATTACTTGCGTTGGCGAGGTTTCGTTATCGGCTCCACCGCCAGCCTGTACCCGACTCCGCGTAAGGTAAGGATTAATTTGGGACGGCGCGGGTTCTCCTCTATGGCCTGGCGCAGCCAGCTCATGTGCACATCCAGAGAGCGCGTGTCGACGGTGTAGTCGGTCTCCCACGCCTGGCTGAAGAGCGCTTTGCGTTCCACCACTTCGCCGGCGTGCTGCATGAGAATTTTAAGCAGAATGGTCAGCCGCGGCGTAAGCCGCGCCTGCCTGTCGCCAATGGTGACGCGCTTCTCTGCCACATCCAGCGAAATGGGACCAGCCACCAGGTCGTAGTTGTTTTGCCCGGGCAGCAGGTGGCGGATGCGGTTGATGAGCTTTTGCATGGTAAAGGGCAGCACCAGGATGACATCGGCGTCGTAGTGGTCGTTGGGGTCGCTGTTGCTGTCAATCACCAGGATGAGCGCCAGCCCGGGCTGTTTCTGGCGCAGCGCCTGAACGATTCGTTTTCCGTTGGTGCGCATGGATGAAGCGTCCACCACGATCAGGTTCGGCACCGCCAGGTCCAGCTGCGCCAGCGCAGCCGCGCCGCTGGGAACGCTTTCCACCAGATAGCCTTTTTTGGTCAACCCGGCGGCAAAGGAAGGGTGGTCGGTGCGTTTACCTTCGATCAGTAGAATGTGTGGTTTCGACAATTCGATAAAGCCTTGTGTTTCAATAGTCGACAAATGATGAATGGCAATACAGCAGGTGATATTTACTTGTCGGGTGCGAAAGATCGGCGGGCTGCCTTTCTACAAGTTACCCTCAAGCGCTGAACTCATTTCTGCACCCGCCTGGCAAAGTAAGAGTATTATACCCCATCCTTAAAAAAGCAAGTTCTTTGAAAGGCTTTCCTTAAGAAACCGTCCTTCATCTCCCTTCAAGTTGCGCGCGCTTTACCGACGTGTTAGAATATTAATCAGCGAAACCAGCAGTACCTTTGGAGGTTGTTTGTGACCCGTATGGTGGAGGTAGTCATCGATAGCGTGAGGGTGAGCCTGACCAACCAGCAACGCATAGTGATGCTGCGCGAATCGGGCCGCGAGCGTTATCTGCCGATATGGATCGGTCCTTACGAAGCCGAGGCCATCACTATCTCATTACAGGAGATCGAAGTCGCCCGCCCCCAAACCCACGACCTGTTGCTGCAGTCGCTCACCAAACTTGGCGCGCGCTTGATCAGGGTGGAAGTTGTTTCCCTGAAGAAGGATGTGTTTTACGGCAACCTGGTGCTTGAACTGGATGGAAAACTGTACGATGTGGATGCCCGACCTTCTGACTCGATCGCGCTGGCGGTGAGGGCGCACGTACCCATCCTGGTGAACAGCGAGATCTTGCGTGAAGCTGGTCTCACCCCCGAGGTGGATATTCAGGCTGAAGTGCTGGATGTTGAGGACGAACCCACACCAGAAGCAGAAAGCGATATGGAAAGCGAAGAAACGAGCAAACGCCTTTCTTTGTTTGAAGAATTTCTGCAAAATGTGAACCTTGACGATGTGGCTGGTGACAGCGGTACGCAGGAGGATGACAGCGCGGCGGGTGAGGGCAACCAGGGGAACCAAGATGACAAGCCACGCTCTTAAAAAAGTTGAAGAAGGAAAACCATGAGCGATTTCGATGATGCCGCCACCGTTATCCAGTCACAGCCGTACAGCCGTGAAGCCGAAGAGGCTGTGCTGGGATCCGTGTTGATCAACCCGGAATCTTATTATGAGATCTCCGAAGTCATCAAGCCTGACGACTTTTATATCATCCGCAACCAGTGGATTTGGAGGTCGTATATCCGGCTTCACGAAAGGCGCGTTCCCATCGACATCCTGACTGTGAGCGAAGACCTGCAGGAACAGGGTCAGTTGGGTGAAATTGGAGGACAGGCTTACCTGCTGGGCTTGGTGAACCAGACGCCCTCGTCGCTGCATGGCGCGGCGTACGCGCAGTTTGTTGAGCAAGCCGCCATTCGGCGCCGCATGCTGACCGCCGCCAATGAAATGGCCAGGTTGGCGTACGACCAGGAGAAGGACATCCGCACCATCCTGGATGAGGTCGAGAAGTCTGTGTTCAGCCTTGGCGCGTCACGCGTGCGCCATGACCTCAAACCCGTGAATGAGGTGGTGAGCGAGTACTATGACTATGTAGACGAGCAATCCAAAAGGGATGAAGAGCTATCCGGCGTGCCGACCGGTCTGTATGACCTGGACAAGTTGTTGGGAGGGATGCAGAAATCAGATTTGCTGATCGTCGCGGGTCGCCCGGGCACTGGTAAAACAGGCTTTCTGCTCTCGGTCGCCAAAACGGCTGCCCAGAAGTATAAAAAGAACGTGGCCATGTTTTCGCTGGAAATGTCCAACCAGCAGCTGGTACAGCGCTTGATCGCCCAGGAAACCGGCATTGATACCCTGCGCCTGCGCACCGGCAAACTGCAAGACCATGAGTGGGATGTGTTCACCAAGGCGATCGATGTGCTGTCGGCTACCAACATCTGGCTGGATGATACACCCGCCATTACCCCGCTGGCCATGCGCACCAAATGCCGCCGACTGGATAACGAACACAAACTGGACCTGGTCTTGGTGGATTACCTGCAGTTGATGAGCAGCGACTCGCGTAACGAAAACCGGGTGCAGGAGGTCTCGTATATTTCGCGCAGCCTCAAGGCGCTGGCGCGCGAATTGCAGGTGCCGGTATTGGCGGCTGCGCAGCTTTCGCGCGCGGTTGAAAGCCGCGAAGAGAAGAAGCCTGTGCTCTCTGACCTGCGCGAGTCGGGCAGCCTGGAACAGGATTCGGATATTGTTATTTTCATTCACAAATCAAAAGAAAGCGACAAAACCACGAATCTTATCGTTGCAAAGCACAGGAACGGTCCAACCAGCCCCGGGATAGGAGTGGTTTTCCTGGAAAAGCTGGCGAAATTTGTAAACGCCGCCCCTGCTGAGAGTGAACCAGCGCCGGAAAAAAGGTAAAAAAACCATCATGCCTGAATTTGACGGATTCACTGCTGGCAGGAACGAATCGATCCCGTTGCCCGCCACCTTTTTCACCCACCTGCTGACGGTGATCGATAACCTGGACGAGATGCGCATTACTCTCTACGCCTTCTGGTATCTATCCGGACAGATAAAGGAACCACGCTACCTGGGTTTGATGGATATTTTGCAAGATAACCTTTTGATGGCTTCTTTCGGTACGACAACGGATGAACAAACAACCCGACTGGAAGAAGCGCTGCGGCGCGCCTGCGACCGCGGCACACTGCTGGAAGCACGCTTTAAAGATAAACGCTTTTTCTTTCTCAACGGCGAGCAAGGAAAAGCCGCCCTGGTAGGGCTGAAAAACGGCACCTGGGACCCTGAAACAGCGCAGTCACTGCCATTGCGGCTGCAAAGGGAACGCCCAAATATATTCAGCCTGTACGAGCAGAATATCGGACCGCTGACGCCGATACTCTCCGAAACGCTGCAAGATGCCGAAGCCACTTATTCCGCGGAGTGGATCGAAGACGCGATCCGCATTGCGGTCACCAGGAATGTGCGTAACTGGCAGTATATTGAAGCGATATTAAGATCATGGAAAGAGAAAGGGCGCGATGGAACCGATCGAAAATCCGCTGAAGAAAAGCGCAAACGGGATAGCGAAGGGAAGTATGCCGACTTCATCATCACCTGATGAACCCTCCGCCCCCTCAGAGGTTTGCCCAATTTGCGGTGGCGTGGGCTTCTTACATCGCGACCTGCCGCTGGAACACCCGGAATTCGGCAAGCTGGTGCCATGCGTGTGCCAGCAGAATAAAATGATCGAGGCTGCCCGCAACAGGTTGTACGAGTTGAGCAACCTGGCGGCTTTCAAGAACATGTCTTTCTCCTCTTATTCCGTTCAGGGCAGGCTGGGCTTGGCTGATGAGCAAATCCGCTCGCTGCAATACGCGCTCAGCCAGACGCAGCAGTTCGCCGCCGCACCGCGCGGCTGGCTGCTGTTGATGGGGTCTTACGGCTGCGGTAAAACGCACCTGGCGGCAGCCGTGGCCAACACCTGCGTGGAATTTGGCATGACCACCATCTTCCTCACCGTACCGGATCTGCTGGACTGGCTGCGGTACTCGTATGATGCCACCGACGCCACCTTTGAACAGCGCTTTGAGGAGATCCGCAACGTGCCTTTATTGGTGCTGGATGACCTGGGCGCGCACAACGCCACCCAGTGGGCGGCAGAGAAATTATTTCAAATTATCGATTACCGCTACACGCGCAAGCTGCCCACGGTCATCACCACCAACCTTGACCTGGAAGACCTGGATGACCGCATCCGCTCGCGCTTGCAGGACCCTGACCTGGTGACGACCGTGCATATCAACGCGCCAGATTACCGCTCGCCCGTCAAGGAAAGGCGAGACCCGCTGCTCTATCAACTGCAATTGCTTTCCGACCGCTCGTTCGGCAACTTCAGCCTGCGCGAGCCCGAGCAACTTGCCCCTGAAGTGCAGTTGAACCTGGAGAAAGTATTCAGGGCGGCGCAGGAGTTCGCAGAAAATCCGCGCGGTTGGCTGGTGCTCACCGGCACCTACGGCTGCGGCAAAACACACCTGGCGGCGGCGATTGGCAATTACCGCAAAGGCATGGGCGACGCCCCTGTGTTTGTGGTGGTGCCCGACCTGCTTGACCACCTGCGGGCTACTTTTAATCCAACAAGCGGCACCTCGTATGATGACCTGTTCAGCCGGGTGCGTTCTGCGCCGATTTTAATATTGGACGACTTGGGCACGCAGAGCGCCACCCCCTGGGCGCGAGAAAAACTGTACCAGATATTTAATGAAAGGTACAACGCCAAATATCCCACGGTCATCACCATGTCCACCACGCTGGAGGATTTAGACGCGCGCATCCGCAGCCGCATGCTGGATACGCGGCTGTGCTCGATCATTGAAATACTCGCGCCTTCCTATCGTGTCGGGGTGATTAAAACCCCCGCCCGCAAAGCACGCTCCTGACAGAATGCTTTGATTGCGACCGGGCGCAAACCTGCCAGAAAGTGAAGCAGCGCGCTGCAGTGAGACGCCCTTTCTGGGCAGCAGGTGAATGACCGGCGCGCGGAGTTTACATAACCTTCGCCAGCGCCTGCATTATTGCGGCGTCACTTCGGAGGTACAGGCGGGGCAGCGACTGGCTTTAAGGGGGATCTGGCTGAGGCAGCGCGGACAGGCGTGTGTCACGGGGGCGGCTTCCGCCTGTTTTTTCGTCAACCGGTTGATTGCGCGTATCAGCAAGAAAATAGCCAGGGAGATCAGCAAGAAATCAACAACATTGTTAATGAAGACACCATAGTTCAGTGTCGGTGCGCCGGCGGCCTGCGCCTCCGCCAGGGTGGCGTACCTGGCGCTGGTTAAACTGGCGAACAGGTTGGAAAAATCCACCTTACCCAGCAGTAAACCAATCGGCGGCATGAGGATGTCGTCTACTAGCGAAGAGATAATCTTGCTAAATGCCCCACCAATGATCACGCCAATTGCCAGGTCCATCACGTTGCCGCGCATTATAAATTTCTTAAAATCTTCCAGCATTTTTTGCTCCTTGAACGAGATCGTTTAAACGGATTCAATTTACTGGAAAAGAAGGGCTCTGTCAATGGAGGGCTCCCCTGGATTGGAGAAGTGCGTGTTAGAATTATGCGCGTGATTTCCAGGTTTAGCACTATCTTGAAGAAATACCCGCGCCAGTTTTGGCTGGTGTCTTTGATAATGCTGCTAGCGTGGCTGTTTCACAGCCTGATATGGCCGTACTTGATGCTGT
Organism: Chloroflexota bacterium; assembly: GCA_012798065.1. GTDB lineage: Bacteria > Chloroflexota > Anaerolineae > Anaerolineales > Anaerolineaceae > UBA6107. The sequence goes on along the minus strand of JAAZNW010000044.1, from coordinate 17,122 downwards.
ACATCAGCCAACGACTGGGTGAGCCGCTGTCCAGCGTGGCCTGGTTGATGACTCTCAACGCCGCGGTCGGCATGGTGACCACCTTCATGGGCGGCGCCATTGCAGACAGGTTCGGGCGTAAAGGGGTGATGGTCTTCTCGCTGATTTTTTCCGCGCTGGGCTGGTTTCTCTTCCGTGCGGCTGGCACACTGCCGGTTTTCGCGCTGCTGCTGGTGGTCACGGGCGCCAGCACCCCTTTGTACCGCCTGGCTTCTGACGCCATGGTCGCCGATCTCATCCCTGAAGCCAACCGGCTGGACGCTTATTCCGTGCTGCGCATGGGCAATAATTTCGGCGTTGTCCTTGGGCCCGCGATCGGCGGCTACCTGGCGTCCATCTCCTATGGGATAACGTTCGGCGTGATTGGGGTGGGGTTTGGGCTGATCGCGGTTTTTGTCACGCTGCTCATCATTGAGACAAAGCCAGCGTCAGGCAAACCCGTGGTGGTGACAGCACCAACCAGCGGGGGGTACCTGAGGATCTTTAAAGACAGGGTGTTTATGGTAATGATGGGGGCATACACCTTGAATCGTATCAGTACCTCGATCCTGTGGCTGCTGTTGGCGGTGTACGCCAAGCAAAATTTCGGGGTCTCTGAAAAAATGTTCGGGTTCATTCCGATGACCAACGCCTTGATGGTCGTGCTTTTTCAGTTGGTGGTAACGCGGCAGGTCAATCGTTTCCGTGCTGAAACAGCCATGACGACAGGCGCTCTGATTTACGCCATTGCCATCTTTTGTGTTGCCTTTGGCAGTGGTTTTTGGTGGTTCTGGTTGTGCATGGTGGCTGCCACTATTGGGGAGATGATCCTTGTGCCCACCACCACCACCTTCACCGCCAGCCTGGCGCCGGAAGATATGCGCGCGCGTTATATGAGCCTGTACGCGCTCACCTGGGGTATCGGTACCGGTCTGGGGCCGCTGCTGGCAGGGTATGTCAGCGACGTGTTCTACTCGCGGGCGATGTGGTATGCCGCCGGGCTGGTGGGTTTTGCCGGCTTTCTGGCGTTTTCGTTCATCGCCAGGCTGAAAAAAACTAACCCGCATGGTTTTATGCATCCCTCCGCAGAAGATGTGCAAGCGCGGGGGCAGCGGTTGGCGCGCGGAAAAACCCGTTCTGATTGCGAATAGTCATCGGTTTTTGTATAATGCAATAAATGCGAAAACTTATCCGCTTGCTGGTGATCGTGATCGTGTCTGCGCTGCTGGGGGCGTCGTCTTCAGGGGCGGTACGGGCGCAGGAATCAGATTCGGTTTATGTTCCTGAAACAGGTCACTGGATCTGGGGAGAATTTCTGCGCACTTACAATAGTGTGTCAGACCCGCTGCTGTATTTTGGTTACCCTATCACTGATGATTTCACCGACCCCATTAGCAAATCACGCGTGCAGTATTTTGAAAAGGCGCGCTTTGACCTGGTGGAAACCCCTTCAGGGCCTGTGGTGAGGGTCGCGCCTTTGGGTGAACTGCTGCACGAAGCTGGCAACCCGCTGGCCAATATCCCCCGCGAAGGACCTGCCTGTAAGGCGTATCAGACAGGTTTTACGGTATGTTACGCGTTTTTACAATATTACGAAGCCCATGCTGGCGAAACCCACTTTGGCATGCCGCTTTCAAACGTGGAGGTGGAGGATGGGCGTTACGTGCAGTATTTTACGCGCGCGCGAATGGAATGGTGGCCAGACCGTGCCGCGGGCGAACGTGTGGTTTTGACTGACCTGGGCAAGCTTTATTTTGATCGAGTGGTGGCTGACCCTGAGTTGCTTAAATCCAACCCTCCTCCCAACCTGAGTGGCAGCTTGATGACCCCGCGGGTGCGGGTGTTTACCCAAAAATCATTGATCGGGGTAGAGGAATCACAGAGCGTATTTGTGGTCGTTCAAGATCAATACGCGCGGCCGATTGAGGGTGCGCAGGTGGGCGTGACGCTGAGTTTTATGCCTGACACACGCGAGTTCTACCGCCTGCCCGAAACGAATGAGCACGGCATCAGCCAGTTTACGTTCACCACCCCGCAAATCCCCGTAAAATCGGTCGTCAAGGTGCTCGCTGATATCACTTTCAGAGGGCAGCACGGCAGCGGGCGCTCCTGGTTCAGAATCTGGTGGTAAAAAGGATATTAAAAACCCTTCATCCATCTGATGAAGGGTGACCAATCCTCTGGTCTTTCGTTTAGCGCTTGAGAAGTTCCGCGCGCAGCCTTTCATATTCTGTTTGATTGGGCGGGTTGAGCGAGATGATCTTCTCAACAACCGCAAGCGACCCTTTTACGTTATTCTCAACCAGTAATTTCTCCGCCAGCTTATCCAGTTTTTCGATCGCAGTGCTGGTTTTTTTATGTGAGGTGTAATAGGACACCATACAACGTTGAAGACCATCGGAATCTGGTTTTTCACTCAGTATAGCATCCAGGAAGTTTTCGGCATCGCCCAGGCGATTCTCGTCTTCCAGCAACTTTATGTAGGCGTCCACTTCGTTGAGCGCCGCGGATTCCATCTCCAGGCGTTGATACAGGTCAACGAGGGCGACGCGTGTGGATCTATCCAGCGGCGAGAGGCTGCGCAGCTGTTCAAAGGCTTTCACCGCTTCTTTATAATTCAGGCTCTGCATTTCGATATCCGCCAGGCGGTTCAAGATCTTTATCGATTGCTCCCGGGTAGACCGCGACTGGCGGGCAAGCATGAGGGCGGAATGGTAGGCGTTGCGCGATTGTTCAAGGTCAGCCAGAAGATATTGCACATTCGCCAGGTCCATATACTGCTCGATCAATTCAGCGTTGCGCCCATTGGAGCGCAGCAGGTCGATCAGGTTGCGCCGAACTGAAATGTCCATGGGTACCAGTCTGGTCACCCGGGTAAGCAGGCGGATAGCCTGCGCAGCGTCTCCACGGACGGTGTAGAGACGCGCCACCTGAATGAACTTTTCAACCGCCTCCTGAATACGCCCTTCGTTTACCAGTATTTCGCCGATTTGAATGTGGAGGGGCAGGTAAGAGGGCGCGTAAGAAAGGGCTCTGAAGGCTTCTTCCATCGCGGAACGGTTCTTCCCCTGCATCGCCAGTTGGCGCACTTCAGCCAGGGATTCCACCACCTGACTGCTGGTGGAGTCCATCAACATTTCAGCCAGCGGCAGCGGCGGGCTGCCCTCAGGGGCGGGCGGGAGCTGCTCGCGGGCGGCTTTGAGGTAATCGCGCCAATCAGGTCGGCTCAATTGTTCACGAATGACCGCGCAAAGGTTCCTCAGGTCCCTCTCATGCGTGATAAAAGCCAGCGATTCAAAGATTGGGTCGTAGAGCTGCAACAGGTCGCCAGCCTCCTCGGGTGGCACGGTTTCAGCATCTGCCAGCATCAGGGCATGCAGGAAGTTGGAGGAAGCTTCTTTTAACTGCGCGGCTTCAAAATGGATCTCTCCCATGATCAGGTTTGAAGCGAGCGCGTAGGCCGGGTCCATCACTGATTTTTGCAGGTGCGGATATGATTTACCAGGGTCAGATTCACGGAGCAAATATCCCAGCAGGTAATGCGCGGCAGAGAGGTCCAGATTGATGTTGATCGCCCGCTCCAGTTCAGCCGCGGCTTCAAGGTTTTCTCCTTTTGTTTGTAAGTCGATGCATTCACTGATGTGGTAGAGAACCCGCTTGTGGCTGGCTGTTTCTACCTTTTCGCTCGCGCTGCTGGCTGGCACGAAGTTTTGAAGATCCCGTGGTTTGACGGCCGGACGGTTGGTTTCCTGGTCTTCAAACAGAAAACCAGCCATTTCTTTCAACGCCATCACCCGCGCTTCAGTCATCGGGTCATTGCCGGTCAGCTCTTCGGGTTCCTGAACTGCTGTTTCTATCTCCCTCACCTGTGCCATACGCGCAGCGCCAGTCGGTTCTCCGCTTCGATCGCGCAGGCGCAAAGGCTCGTTCTTCTTAAGACTTGCCATCGCGTTGTGAACTTCAACGGCGTCGGGTTTTAACTTTAACGCGTATTCAAGCATCAGCCGGGCTTTGTCGATATTGCCATGCTGCTGTATCACTGCCGCCAGGTCAAGGAACTCAGCCGCGGCCTCGTTCTTTCTGCCCAGTCTCTCATAAATCAACGCCAGGCGGGCGCGCGCGATCTGGTTATTTGGCTCGATGCGAATGACGGCCTGAAAATCAGCGATAGACTTTTCAACATCTTTGGCTTTTAAGTGTAGTTCAGCAGCGCGGAAAAAACTGGTAGACGCTTCAGCCAGCAGCCCCTCGCGCTCGTAAATACGGGCAATGCGTTCCATTGGCATGGGGTCTTCAGGATATTGTGCGGCAAGCTGTTGAAATAACTGCAACGCCTCAATATACTTCTTCTGGTGAAACTTCGCCAGACCGAGACTGGCTTTGGCGATTGGGTTTTCAGGGGCACTGAGCAGTACTTCAGTGTAGACTCTAACCGCGTTATCCCAATCGTGCTCCCATAAAGCCGCGTGTCCGTTATTCAGTTTTGCCTGCAAAGCCTGATCTGTCACGTTCATCGGCTGCTCCCGAGCCTGCTATTCAGATGCAATCACCTGCATACTTCCCCAGTTTACACCACTTCTGGCTTCTGTAAGAAGAGGGATATCAAGTTTGTAAGCTGCTTCCATAATCCCGCGGACAAGTTGGCTGGTGAGCGCAATTTCGTTCTCCGGAACCTCCAGTACCAGTTCATCATGCACCTGCAGGATCATTCTGGCGCGGGACGCGCTTTCTTCCAGCGCCCGCTGTACGCGGATCATCGCGATTTTCATGATATCAGCCGCGGTTCCCTGGATGGGCGCGTTGATGGCTTCACGCTCTTCCCGGTTGCGCATCATCTGGTTCAGCGGGTTGGCCAGGTTAGGAAAGTAACGCCGCCTGCCCAGCATGGTCTCCACATAGCCCTGCCGCGCGGCCAGCACGCGAATCTGATCAAGGTATTTCTTGACCCCGGGGAAGTGCTCAAAATAATCCCTGACGAAGTTTTCTGCTTCTCCAAGGGTCAGGTCAGTGGAGCGGCTGAGCCCAAAGGCGCTCATCCCATAAATTAACCCAAAGTTGATGGCCTTGGCATGCCGGCGTTGTTCTTTGGTCACCTGCTCAAGCGGCAGGTCATAGATGGCAGCGGCAGTGGTAGCGTGAATATCCTGCCCGTCACGGAACGCCTTGAGCATGGCTTCATCGCCTGACATGTGCGCCACGATCCGCAATTCAATTTGCGAGTAGTCCACTGAGAGTAACCTGTGCCCGGGCGCGGCGATGAAGCCCAACCGCACCTGCCTGCCTGTTTCAGTACGCGTGGGAATATTCTGCAGGTTGGGGTCAGATGACGCCAGGCGCCCGGTGACCGAACCGGTCTGGTTGAAGCTGGTGTGCACACGATTGTCACGAGGGTTTATTTGCTGGGGCAGGGCATCCAGGTAAGTGGATTTGAGTTTGGAGAGTTCTCGGTATTCCAGCAGCAGATCCACCACCACGTGCTGCCCTTTGAGTTCATCCAGCACCGCCGCCGAGGTGGAGAAATGCCCGCTGGAGGTTCTTTTATTTCGGTCAGGAGGCTCAAGTTTGAGATCCTCGAAGAGCACCTTTGAAAGCTGCTGGGAAGAATTGAGGTTGAAAGCGTGACCGACTGCCTGATGAACTTCGTCTTCGATCAGGCGCAGGCGCTCGCCGATTTCTGCGCTAAAGCGTTTGAAGAAATCAATGTCCAGCGAGATCCCTTCCTGTTCCATTTTGAGCAAAACCGGTACCAGGGGCATCTCAATGGTATTAAAGATGCCCGTGCTGTTCGTTTTTTGCATTTTTTCTTTGAGCAAAGGGATTAAACGCAAGGTGACCTCGGCGTCTGCGGCTGCGTAGGGGGCTGCCGCTGCAATGGGCACCTCATCCATTGTGAGCTGGTTTTTACCCCTGCCAATCAATTCTTCGATGCGCGTCATGCGGATACCCAGCAATGTACCTGCCAAATCTTTCAGCCCAAGGTCGCGGCTCGCAGGATTGGTGAGCCATTCCGCGATCATCGTATCAAAAGAGAGAGGAGATACCCGCAAGCCGTACCTGGCGAGGACGAGCGCGTCGTACTTGATATTGTGACCGGCTTTTTCGATGCTGGGGTTTGTGAGCGCCGGTGTGAGCGCTTCGATCACTTCACTGACCTTAAGTTGAGGTTGTTCGCCCTTATGACCGAGCGGAATGTAATAACCTTCGCCCTCTTTTACCGCGAGAGAAAGGCCCACAAGCTCCGCCTGCAGGGGATCCAGCGCGGTGGTTTCGGTATCAAAGGCGATGAGGGAGCTGGCATCCAGTGCTTGTTTGAGCGAGGCCAGTTTTTGCGCGGTGTCGATCAGTTTCACCTCAATCATATAAGAGGACTCTGGCACAATAATCTCCTTCATCTCTTCGCCAAAAAGTGAAAGCTGCGGGGTTTCTTGTTTTTTCAGCGGAGCCGCGATCAATCGCAGGCGCGGGATGAGCGTACGGAACTCCAGTTCACGAAAGAGGTTTTCCACCGATGCGATGTCCAGGTGGTCAGTACGGGCGTCTTCAAGCACCAGCCTTACCCCCACATCTTTTTTAATGCGAGCGAGCTCCTGGCTCAAATAGGCGGATTCTTTACCGACGCGTAATTTTTCCCCCGTTTTGCCGGGAATTTCATCCAGATGCTGATAAAGGGCATCGAGCGTGTGGTAGGTCTGCAGCAGGGTAACGGCCGTTTTGGGGCCAATACCGGGCACACCGGGGATGTTATCAGAGGTGTCGCCCACCAGCGCTTTATAGTCCACCACCTGTTCAGGCTCAACTCCCAGGTACTCCTTCACATCAGCGGCAGAATAATTTTTTGCATCGGCAAGCCGCGACCCCGGCAGGTTGACGATGATGCGGTCGTTCACCAGCTGCAGCAGGTCGCGGTCACCGGTGATGATTTTGACACCCAGACCCTGCTCAACGGCTTGAGTGGCGATGGAGCCCAGTACATCGTCTGCTTCCACCCCTTCTTTTTCAAGCCTTGGCAGGTGAAAGGCATCAATCATCTGGCGGATGCGTTCAATTTGAGGTCTCAGGTCATCAGGCATTTTTGCCCGCGTGGCTTTGTAATCAGGGAAGAGCTCGTTGCTGAAAGTTTTGCCGGTATCAAAGGCAACTGCCAGGTACTCGGGTTTTTCCTGCTCCAGCAGGCGCATCAACACATTGGCAAAACCAAAAATACCGGCGGTGGGTTCGCCTGTTTTGGTTTGCATACGGTCGCTCATTCCGGCGGTGATAGCGTAATACGCCCGGTAGGCCAGGGCGTGACCATCGATTAAATAGAGGATTGGAGGCATAAATGATCCTTTTCTGCTGTTCAGCCGTCAGCTGGCCGCGCGCGTTTAACGAATTCGTGAATAATGGCGGAAGGTACGGTTTGCACGCCGCTCAACATCAGGTAGCCTGGAGCCCAGAAGTCCCTGTTCTCCCCACTGGAGGGCAGGTCGGGAAACGTTTTGAAAAAATTTGCAGAAGTTCGCTGGCGGATCTTCTGGATGGCCGTGACGGGGCAGGTTTCAACCGGCAACGAAATGACCCATTGCAGATATTGCGGGCGGATGGAGATGCCGGTCATACGCCAGCCCAGGCTGTGGTGCAGGCGGGGAAGGAAGTCGGCGGCGTGATCGGAGAGTTCGCCCGTCAGGTATTGATGAGGACTCCACGGCAGCAGCACGCAGCAGTAGCTCAGGCGCAACTCTTTAACAATCAAATTGGGATCCGCATTACCGGCGCTCTTCACCGTGTGGCTGGTCAGCGCACCGCCTTGTTCGCCCGTCAATCGGTTTTCATTTTCTGCAGCGTCGATGATCTCAATCAGGCTGGGTTCCTGCTCTGCTTGTGCTGCTGGGGTTTCCCTTATCGCTGCGCCTGTTTCCGCGCAGGTTTCCTCAGGTTGCAGGAACAATTCTTTCAGTGAACTGATGAGTTGCTCAGGGCTGAGGGGTCGAGACAGCAATCTATCATAAGCGATATCTTCAGGCGGCAGGGTTTCGTTCTGCTCATCAGCAACCAGCAGCAAAATTTTAATCCCCGGCTGCTGAGCGGTGAGGTTGAGAATTGTTTGCACCACAGGCAGATGACCGTCGGCCGCGTCGATCAAGGCGGCGTCAAAGCGCTGCTGCTGGGTAAGGGCGCGCAATTCGCTGCTTGTACCCGCCGGGGTGGTGGTAAGCGTGATCCCATTGAAAGTGATGACTTCCAGGCTGGTCAGCAGCTGCCGATCAGCAGAGAAGGCGAGCAGGTTGATCTTCATAGGTAAAAGTGTATCATGCTGGGTAGGGCGGCGCAAGTTGACGAGTGGTCACATACAGCTCTGCAGAATGACTGGGCCGTTTCTCTTTTTGGCTGGTGATGACGAAACAGGATGGAGACCCGCAATCCATCCTGTTTTATAAAGTGTGACAGAGAGTGATGAGAACGTTCCTGTAAAAAAAAGTGGAGACGGGCAGTCTCCACTTTTTGGGCTACGGAAGTTCAAATATGATTGTCGTTATCTCCCAAGCGTCACCATTACGGGTGAAAGCCAAGGTCACCAGGTACTCTTCACCATCCAGGTGCGCGGTGCCTTCCAGCGTTGCCAGGTTATTCTCAACGGACTTACTGGTGAACTTCCAATCATTAAAAGCGCGGATGGAGGTCCATTCAGCCCAGCCAGCCTCATAACCCACTTCATACTGGATATCGGGTGAAAGCATGGCGTAAGAGGTCTCGTTGTCCTGGGTCTTAAGGGCTGACATGAACTTATCTCCCAATTTTGAAACATCTTTGAGGGAGCCGCATGCTGAAAGAGCAAACATCAACACAAATACCACTAATAGAACCGTTACCCACTTTTTACTCATTTACTCCTCCTATACATTAGTTTGCATTCCATTATATCGAATTTTCCGATCAAAATGGAGCGTGCTTGAAATTAAAGATCAATGATTTGTCCGCCGGGGTTTTTTTGCGCGTTCTCCCAGGCGAGAAAACCGTCAATATCCTGTTTGAGCTGGCGGATGACGAATAAAATGACAGCAGCGTCATCCACAAAGCCGGCCAATGGCAGCCAATCTGGAATAAGATCAATCGGCGAGACAAAATAGAGAATGGCGATTGTGACCATCACAATCGATCCCCAAGGAACGACCGTGTATTCACGATTTGTATAGGCTCGCAACAACCTGAAAAATGCTTTTAACTGCAGCCAGAAATCTAGTTTCTGCCCCGGTTTTCCTTCATGATCATTGGCTTTATGCACAGCCTCTTCAAGCAGGCGGCGTGTTTTATCTGGGTCCTGCAAGTATTCCTCGGCTTTGGTTTTCCTGCGGTTGACGGCATCGCGAATTTGCTCTTCTGATGGGGGTGGTACACCTTCTGACATTAATTTCCTTTCTGTAGATCAAACTGGTCAAGGTATTGAATGGGTCTGAATTGAACAACACCCAGTTGGGTGAATTCTCCATCAATAGGGGTAAACGATTCCTTAAATACTTTCATCGAACGGCACAGCTCATCATTCGATATTTCAAACTCAAGCGTCAGGTGAGGCACCCAAACACCTGGGAAGTAATACGGCGAACAATTGATACCGGCATCTTTGACCCGGGTAAGGAAGGCTGCGTGCACCTGCAGCAAAGGTACGCTGGGTACGGGGGAGAGGAAGAGGACGTTGTCTTGAGTAGGGAATGTACCGACCGCACCGAGCCTGAAGCTGAAACGGGGGACTGTCAGGGCAAATTCCCTGGTCAGATCGATCACCGCGGCAGGGTCTGTGATGGGAAATACCGCCAGACTGATATGAGGTTTGTCATCCATCAGCCCCTGTACTGGTTGTACCCCTTCACGGTAAATGAGCTCACGGAATTTCAGCACCTGCTCCTCTGCCGCCGCGTCCAGGTACAGTTCTACTGCAACACCTTCTGAAATACTCTGATGACTATTGTTCAAGCAAACCTCTTTGTGAAGAATTGGGAGCCGGACTGCGTAACGATCGTCATACGCTTATTCTACCATCCATGCGTTACCCGGGTTTGAGAAAAGTATCTCCGCAATTACTGGATGCCACCTGCCGCGAGAAAGAGGGTTTCCATCCTTCAGGTGAAAACCCTCTGTGACCATGAGGTAGGCAAAACCGTTTCAATGACTTCTGGTTTGCACTTCGTCCATGTACTCTTTAATCGTTGGAAAGGCAACCAGTTTTTCGTAGAAGAAGTTATTCACGATGTTGATTACTCTTGCCCGGGCGGCTTCGGCTTCTGCGGTGAGCATATCGCGGGCATCAGGGTTTGCCAGGGCCGTGCGCAGGTTAAGGAGATGTTTGACAATCTCGGTTTCCTCGTCTCCTTCAAGCGCGCGAATCACTTCCAAGATCAGGCGGTCGGTGGATTCCACCATTTGTTCGTTGGTGATTGATGAGCCCGGGATATATGCATCGTCGATGGTGCGGATTAATGACCATATCTGGTACAGAACAGTGGAAGGTTCGTCAAAAAGCTCGCGTAAAAAGGCAGCTTCTTCGTACTTTCCTGTGAGGCGGAAAATATTGTACATGCGCTTGGCCACCTTGCCATAGTTCACGTCTTTGGTAAGGTATTTATAAACCTCGCGCTCTAAGGCGTTCACATACTCTTCCAGCGCGTTCGCTGAAACATGCTGCGACAGTTTTGAAAAAATGGGTACAGAAGACGCCTCGAGATAAACTTCCTGGAAATAGGGGTCAAGGTAGCCATCCAGCGGGGTTATGTCTCCACCTGGAGCCTCCCAGGTAACATCCAGCATATTACTGGCGTTGGCCAGCTGTTTGCGGATGGGATCTGCTACCACCCAATCTAACTTGCACCAGCCCGGGTTGTTCTTCACATCATCCCAGTCGACCGTTACGGGGGTGCCGTCTTTCTTGAAGCCTGTAATTCGGCCCTCCCGGATCTGCGCGGGGTCCCAGGAAATGGGAGAACCGGCTTTTACTTCGCGGGTACCGAGGACAATATCCTGTGGGTACTCGCCGAACTTGACCTCGATCAACTGGTAATCGGGTCCTTGCAGGTAATCAAGCGCCTTTTTCCGCATGATCTCCGCCAGGATGTTGCAGGCTTCATCACGCGTGGGGGCGATAATGTTGATGCGTTCAAAGTAATCACAATCACCAGGATAGGTCTGAATCTTGGATTGAGCCGATGAGCCCGAAAGCGCCAGCGCGGTTTCAACCTTGCCTGGAATATCTTCGAACTCTACAATCTTACCAATGCGGCGGAAGTATTCCAGTTCCTTGTCGCTGAAATCCAGCATGGTGATGTTGTGACCAAATACTCCGCTGCGGGTGTCAAGGGAAATTTGCCCACTTTCTTTATAAGCGGCCATGTTTGTCAGCCACTGCAGGGCTTCATCTTCTTTGATCTCAACACCCATTCTTTTCGCCGATTCAATGATGCGGTTCAGGTCCGCCTTATGGGAGTCATTCGTTTTTGCCATGGTTCCTCCAAATCCGACACAAAAGATGGTTAACTACACCAACAGTATACACAATAGATGGCGTTTCTAAACCATCATTCCGCTAGATTGAACCTGGGGTTTGCCTCAAGTATCCTGCGAAAAATCTCAGCCTGGTCCTGGGCGTCTCTAAGCGCGTTGTGAGAAAGGCGGTGTTCTTCAAGAAAGAACGAGGAGATTCGCCGCATTGTGGTATCTGCCCAGTTGACCCCCATTTGCCCCATGAAATAGGCTTTGATATCCAGCGCGCTGTGACCGAAAGGGTTGCGACCTAGGTAGCGATGGAAGTAATCGTTCACGAACATCCAGTCGAATGGCGCGTTAAAAGCCACAAAGAGCGGTTTGGCAGGAGCAGGAGAAACGACCTTGACCCAATCCGCGAAAGCGCGCATGGCTTCCGCTGGTTCTACGCCGTTTTGCTGAAGCGCGTCCATATCCAACCCGCTGATGGCGAGCGCCTCCGGGTCGACTTCGGGTTTATCTGGTTTGAGCTCTATATAAAACGTCGCGGTTGTATCAAAGACCAGGCAAGCCCCGATCGAGAGCATAGCATACTTCCCGGGAACTGGACCGGCTGTTTCTACATCTACGCATATAAATACATCTTCTGTCATGGGGGTTTCGTGAGCCTTTTTGATAAATCAAAATGAAAAACCGTTCTTGCCGATCGTTACTCAACAGGCTCTTTTTCAATGATGATGCTGTGTTGAGCATGAGGGGAATCGCCAACTTTTTTATGCACCTGGTAAAGCCTGCCCATCCCCGCCCAGCTGGCAAACTCCTGTAAAAAGCCGGAAAGGTAACTGCTCTCCAGAGAAAACAAACCTGCTGGCTCAACGGCTGTCAGGGCAAGCTCCCATTTGTTTGCAGAGTCTTTGAATTCAAGCGCATATTTTGTATCGGTTGAAAGAATGGCGCAAAAATGCTGCAAGCCAAGATTAATTTTTCTCTTGATCGGCGCAAGCCGAAAACTGGCATCGGCTTTTTCCAACGTATCTCCCTCTTGCGTCAACCAGTAATGAAAACCCGCCCGGCCTGCTCTTACCAGTATTCCGTGTACAATCGGGTCACAGGGTTGTGCCTCCATCGCCTTGGCGAAATCAGCAATCGCTTCTGCACCGAGCACCTCTACCAATCCCACGTTCTTATATTCCAGCATCGTTTGACTCATTTCAAGAAATTTCGTCTTCCTGGTTGTTCTGTCTGGCTTCATTATCATCCATTTCTTTCAGGATGCCGTAAAGCAGTTCGAGTAATACACGTTTCACCGAGCTTTTTTTCGTTGCCTCGCAGGGGAGAATCTTGACAGAAGGATCGAGCCTTAAGGCGAGACGCATATCCTCAGTATCCCAGGCGTCGTACAGGTCTTGCTTATTGGCCGTTACCAGGTAAGGGGTGGGGGCGTACGCCTTGAATGTTTCCAGTATACTGCGTGCTTCACGAAATGTCTCTGGTCTGGTGCTGTCTACCATCACGATGAAACCCAGCATTCCTTCTGAAAGAATTTCCCACATGAAATCGAACCGCTTCTGACCGGGAGTGCCGAAAAGGAAAAGCACCAGGTCGTTATCTACCGTGATCCTGCCGAAATCCATCGCTACGGTGGTAGATTCTTTAATTTTTTCGGCCGTCGCGCTGATTCGTTTTTCTGTTGAAACCACATCGATCTCACTCACAGACCGGATAAATTCGGTTTTTCCAGCGTTGAAGGGTCCTGTGACGACAATTTTGACGGTCTGAGTTTGCATCTCGTAAAAGTTCCTGTGTTTTTAAATAGAGCGAATACGATCGATCAGGCGTTTGACCAAAGAACGGTTTTCTTCCGGGTTTCTGACGGGAAGATTCTTTCCCGGAATTGCCAGGGGTACGCCACCAGGGCGAATGATCTCCACCAGACCGGCTTGAAGAAGGGTAAAAACAACCCGGCGAATTTCAATTTCGTCTAATTTAGTGGCGGTTGCGATCTGCTGGATGGTATTGCGAGGATTGACGTAAGAAATCACCTGCCATTCAGTTGGCGAAAAGCAAATATTCCGAATGTCAGTTCCGGGGCGATCAGTGAATTTGATTGCCATATCCAGGCTCGGAATCTCAGCCTTTAATTCTTCGATTTCCTGTAACTCCCGTGCTCCTTCCACAATGAGGTTCTCAAGGTTGAGGTGTACAGGAATTTTGTTTTCGGGCAGTAATTCTCCGGCTTCGAACCTGAAGAGACCCTCATTCCAATCGAAAAGAGCGCGGAACTTCTTGGCGTAATCTTCTTCCAACGCCGTCGTTACCTGGTCCAGAGTGGCGTACCCTGCGTTAACCAGGTAGATGCCTGCCTCACGGTCAGAGAAACCTTCAAGCCTTTCTTTCAACAGGGTGTGTTGGTAAGCGGTGATCAGTTTTTGATCCTTGAGGGAACGCAATAATTCAGGTTTCTCATTACTGGATTCGAAGTACTCCAGCTTGCCGTTGTGGAAAAGCACCCGGGCAGATTCTCCCGGTCTTTCAACATACAAAGCCCCGGATTTATTCGCCAGGTTGACCAGGTTCAACAACTGTATAAATGAGAAATCCTTCAGATTACCTTTTAACGCCATCCACCATCCTAAGTTCGAACCTTAAGGGAGCTAAGGAATTATACATAGAAGGGGGAATAGCGTCAATTAACCATTCAGATTTGTTAACTGGGTTGAAAAAGTCAAATTAGGTATAATCACCAGGGATAGATCTTCGCATGCCTGGACTGAGATCAACCTTAGCGAATTATGACCTGGATTTTTTAACCCGTATTGCCAGGCGTTGGGATGTACAGATCAGCCAGCGGGAGGTAGAAAGCGCTCGCCAGGACCTTCTGGAGAACATGCTGGATACCAGCTTGTTTGAGAAAGTGCTGGAAGGCCTGGATGATGGCGCTGCCAAAGCCTGGAATCACCTGGTGCAAAAAGGTGGAAAAATCCACTGGGCGGAGTTCTCCAGAATTTATGGGCAGATCCGTGATTATGGTCGCGCCAGCCGCGAACGCGAAGAACCAGACCTGCACCCTGTGAGTGCCGCTGAAACGCTGTGGTACGCCGGCCTGGCGGGAAGAGCCTTTCTGAGAACCGAAGCGGAACCCAAGGAATTTTTCTATATCCCTGATGAACTGCTGGAAGTAGCAAAAAACACAGGGAAGCCAGCCCCCAAGCTGCACATCCGTCCTTCAGTGAATCAAAAACCGAAATGGGTTGCCAGGGCTGAAGCACTCCTGCCAGATCGCGTGACAGATATTTTGGCAGCGCTGCGCATGCGGAGGGAAATCCCGGCAGAAATTTGGAACGCCTGGGATATACCCCGGGATTTTCTCTATCCATGGCTGCGGGAGGTAGGGCTGGTTGATGATACACTGCAACCCGTTCCTGAAGCGTTGAAAGAATTCTTCAATGCCACACGCGGCCAGGTGCTCACCCATCTCTACCAGGTATGGCTTAAATCAAATGAAATCAATGAGCTTCGCCTGCTCCCTGGTTTGGAGTTCGAGGGGACGTGGAAGAACGATCCAATCCCCCCACGCAGGTTATTGACTGAGATTCTCGCTGGCCTGGAGAGCGGCACCTGGTGGAGCCTATCTTCGCTGCTGGCGACCATTAAAGAAACCAACCCTGATTTCCAACGCCAGGGGGGAGATTATGAGTCCTGGTATATTCGCGAGACGAAATCTTCCGCTTATCTAAGCGGCTTTGAGAATTGGGAAAAGGTGGAAGGCGCGCTGTTAACCTATTTGCTTGGCGCCCCGCTGCACTGGCTGGGAATAGTTAACCTGGCCAGAGCTGGGGAAAACGGAAAAATTGCCGCTTTTCAACTCAATGAAAAGATGAAACCGCTGCTTGACAGCGGGGAACTGAGCGGCAGCGATAAAGAAAACCGCGTGATGAAGATTAGGGACCGGCTGCTCTTTAGCATTCCTAACTTCGCTCCGCGCCTGCCGCGCTACCAGGTAGCCAGGTTCTGTGAGCTGGTGCATGTGTTCCCCAAAGAAAGCCTGTATGCATTAAAAACAGATACTTTAAAAAAGGCTGAAGAACAGGGATTACGCCTTGGCCAATTGATCCAGTTGCTGGAGAGAGAAAAAGCGGCTGCCATACCAGAAAATCTGCGCGTGCTGGAGGAGCGCTGGAGTCAGCATGGGCAGGAGGCGGTCATTGAGAGGGTGCTGTTGCTACGCTTCACGCGAGAGGATGCGAGGGCTGCGTTTCTCAAGCAGGCGACCGGCAGGTTCGCGCTGGAAACGCTGGACCCGCTCTGCGTGGTCATTAACGAAAAGCAGGTTGACGGCATCCTCAGGCTGCTTAACGAACTGGGAATACTGGCGGAAATTGCCGGAGATGTATAATCTAATCACTGGTGAAGCATAGCAAACGCAAAAAGAGGTGAAAATGAGCAAAAGACTGGATTGGGTCCAGGAGGAAATTGACACGCTAAAGGCGGCTGGGCTGTACAATCACATCCGAACTCTGGGTTCGCCGCAGGGTGCCTGGCTGGTGGTTGATGGAAAAGAAGTGCTGAATTTTTGCTCCAATAATTATCTTGGTTTGGCAAACCACCCGATAATGGTAAAAGCCGCCCAGGAAGCGTTGAAGAAATTTGGCGTAGGACCTGGCGCGGTGCGCTCCATTGCCGGCACGATGCAGCTGCACACCGAACTTGAGCAACGACTGGCGCGTTTCAAAGGTGTTGAAGATGTCGTGGTGCTGCAATCAGGGTTTTCTGCCAATACAGCGGTTATCCCAGTGCTGGTGGGCAAAGACGACCTGATTATTTCAGATGAGCTGAATCACGCCAGCATCATCGATGGCTGCCGGCTTTCAGGCGCGCCTATCGCGAAATATGCCCACACAGATGTGGCCGACCTGGAGAGGGTTATAAACGAAAACGAAGGAAAATATCGCCGCGCGTTGGTGATCACGGATGGTGTTTTCAGCATGGATGGCGACCTGGCGCCGCTGGATAAAATCTATGAGGTGACCAGCCGGCACGACATCATGCTGATGGTTGACGACGCGCATGGCGAAGGCGTTATCGGCAGGGGTGGGCGCGGCATCGTTGATCACTTTGGCCTGCATGGCAAGGTGGATGTGGAGGTGGGCACGCTTTCAAAGGCTTTCGGCGTGGTAGGCGGCATTGTGGCTGGCAACGCGCGTATTATCGAGTGGGTACGCCAACGCGGGAGACCTTTCTTGTTTTCTTCAGCCACTCCGCCCGCGGATGTTGCCGCCTGTATCGCTGCGGTTGATCTTTTAGAAAGTTCCACCGAGTTGGTGGACCGCTTATGGGAAAACGCGCGATACTTCAAGGAGCAATTAAAAGGCATAGGCCTGGATACCGGGCAAAGCGTCACACCAATCACGCCGGTGATGCTGGGCGAAGCACCGCTGGCGCAGCAGTTCAGCCGCGAGCTCTTTACTGAGAAGGTGTTTGCCATGGCGTTGGGCTTCCCCACCGTTCCCCAGGGGAAAGCGCGCATCCGGGTGATGATTTCAGCAGCGCACAACCGGGAAGACCTTGACTTTGGCCTGGCAGCCTTTAAAAAGGTAGCCAAAAAGCTGCAGGTCATTTAATCATTACGCAAGATGACAGGTGACCAGGCTCT
>JAAZNW010000007.1 GCA_012798065.1 Chloroflexota bacterium | reverse complement strand
TGGGCGAAGCACCGCTGGCGCAGCAGTTCAGCCGTGAGCTCTTTACTGAGAAGGTGTTTGCCATGGCGCTGGGCTTTCCCACCGTTCCCCAGGGGAAAGCGCGCATCCGGGTGATGATTTCGGCAGCGCATAGCCGGGAAGACCTTGACTTTGGCCTGGCTGCCTTCAAAAAAGTGGCCCAAAAGCTGCAGGTCATTTAATCATTTCGCAAGATGACAGGTGACCAAGGTCTTTCTTGGCGCCTGTCAGCGTTTAAACATACGCCGCCGTTTCCATCTAATCAAAGGAGCGGCGAGTTTTCTTAACAAGTATTTCAGCACAATAGGCGAAAAGAAACTGCCGCCATCCCGGTAGTGCACGCGCAGCATTTCCGGCCAGCAGCGCTCGTCTGCTCTGATGGTCTTGGCGTCAGAGTGCAGGCGGAAACTCGCCCATCGTTTACCAGGTAGATACTTGAATTCTGTCAGGCGCGCGAGCCGCACCCAGAGATCGTAGTCCATCGCGAAGTAAAAACGGTCATCCAGGGGCGCCACCTGACGCCACAACTCGGCTCTGAAGAAGGTCGCCGGCTGGGGGATGTGAACGTAACCGCGGCGCAGGCGTTTGAGGTCCGTTTGCGCCGCCGGAAAGTGACCGATGACCTGGCTGTTTTCGTCCATAAAATCCAGATCCCCATAGACCACGCCCACCTGCGGATGGTCCACCAGGTAAGCGACCGCTTCCTCCACTGCATGAGGATGGTAAAGATCATCTGAATTAAGCCAGGCGAATATATCTCCATGGGCTACCTTGAATCCCTTATTGAGAGCGTCGGTCTGCCCTTTGTCTTTCTCCGATACCCAATACGCGATCCTGTCCGAGTACCGGCGGATGATTTCCTGGCTGCCGTCTGTGGATCCGCCATCGATGAGGATATACTCAATGCGTTCATAGGTCTGCCCGAGAACCGAGCGGATTGTCTCCTCCAGATATGGAGACTGGTTGAAAGAAGGCGTCACGATGGAAACCAATGGCTGCCTGTTCATCATCAAGCCTAATTTCCCAATGGATGTTTTAAGTCAAAGAGATAATACCCATCGCCCTGTTCGTAGGGGTAGTTCTCAAAGAGGTATTGGTGCAGATCTGCCTGAGACTCAAAATCACCCAACAGAGTAACCAGAAAATAATCCTTGCCTTCAGTGCGCATTTTGAACAAAGCCTCAAATTCAGGGTCTGTGGAGCCAATGAGTTTTTTAACGGTCATATCGCCCTGAGTAGGCCAGAGGGTTGGCTGAACAAATCCCCAGTAATTAATGCGGTAACCGTAATCATGCGTGAGCGCTATGGTATTTGCGTTTTGCCCGATCTTTTCTCCAAGTTCTTTCCAATATTTGGCTTCGTGCCTGTAACTCTTGCCAAGCATTTCACCGCGTGCTTTCATCACATTTAAACCAATTGCGAAGAGGAAGAGCAGCAAGACCAGTAGCCTGAAGAACCTGCTCAGGTTTTTGCTTTCAAGGCGAGAGAAAAGTTCACCACCGATCACGCCAAAACCCATCGCGACAACGGGGATGAGTGGGAGGTGGTAGTAATTATGTGTATAGATGTGGTAAGCGAACATGAAGCCGTAGAGTAGATAACCCAACCACATGCAAAAATACAACGCCTGGTATTTTTTATCCTGGATCAGAAAGAACCCGAGCAGCGAGATGACAATGGGGAAGAAGCCCACCACCAATCGGGCGAGCATAAGCCAGTTCAGGTACCATTTTGGATCAGAAAATAACGCCGGCACCCAGCGCGCGCCGAAGATGGCGCCGGTGTTACCGCCAACTGTGGCGCTGAGCGCGGTATAAATCACCGCCGGCAGCAGGGAGATGGCTGCCACCAGGTAAACACGCCAATCGCGTAATGATTTTTTCAGCCCTTTTAGTAGCACCACACCGATCATCGGAATGCCGACGAAAAAGACCGCGGGGGTCTTAATGAGTACAGCCAACCCGGTGAAGATGCCGGCAAAAATCGCGCTTGCGACCTTATCGTCTTCCATCCATTTGAACTGGAAGTACAAAGCCCACAGGATCAGCATGATCATTAAAGGATCCGGCTGAAAACTGCGGCTGGCGACAATGGCGAAAGGGTTGAAAAGGTACAGCGCCAGGGAAATGAAAGCACCGTTGAGAGTGGTGATTTTTCGCATCAGCAGGAATAAAGGAATGCCCCCCACGATCCAGAAGGCGATTGACAGCAAACGCGGTACCAGCATACTTTCTTTACCGATGACAGCATAGATATATGCCGATAGGTATTCCATCACCGGAGGTTCGATCAGGGGTTCGCTTCTTCCGGTGGTGATGGCGAACTGTCTGATATCTTCTGGAATTGCTCTGGTAATGGGAGTATCCAGCTCATAGAACAAACCGCGAGCCATGATGAATGAATGCAACTGACGGGTGGCGGCAAAATCCAATGGAAGGTCATCCAGGTCGATCAGGCGGACGCCCAGTCCGGCAAGCAGAAATATGAGCAAGAGAATGAGAACAGCGGCTTTGGACGGCTTAAAAAAGAGGGCGGTGGAGGTGGGGGCAGAGTCTGACATTATTTCCTCGTTAAAGGTGGACGGAAGGATTTTAACCTCTTCTTACGGCGCGCCAGGTGGGCTTTTTTTAGTTGATCCAATCCGAGCGGAGAAAGGGCGGCGAAGAGGATGCGGTACCAATCTTGAGCGGCAGCGGCTGGATGTAGCGCTAAACTACGCAGGTAAGCGTCTAAAGAGGCGCGGTAATCTTGAGCGTCAAACAGGTAAAAAGCGTTCAACCTTTCCGCTCCAGCACAAATCCTGCGCGAGTTTTGCGCGTATAAACGGGCAAATTCCGGTGTCGCTTCCATCCATTGCACAATGCGCTGCGCTTCGTTACCAAAAAGGGCGGCTTGCGCCATATTCTTGCTCCCGGCGTGGTAATGCGCCCCTGCCCACAACTGTGGAACGTGGGTCATACCGCCGTGCAATGCCAGGCGCAGCCAAAGTTGATGGTCTAACAGGAATTGATAACTGAGATCAAGGTAACCTGCTTTTTGCAGGGCTGCCCGGCGTATAAACACGGCCGGTTGACCGATAATGTGGAAAGACATCAGCTCTTTTAAACCCCAGTTGCCGTACCTTAGAATATTGATTAACTCGTCCTTCTCGTTCACTACCTGAACATCCCCGTAAACGAAAGAGGCAGAAGGGTTCTCTTGCAGCGCCTGTACCGCCATTTGAATGGCGCCCGGCAGGTAATAGTCATCTGAATTTATCCAGGCGATGACATCGCCGCTGGCGCGGCGCAAGCCTTTATTAATCGCGTCAGCCTGACCATTGTCTTTCTCTGAAACCCACCAGGTAATACGATGGGCGTATTTTTGAATGATTTCAAGGCTGGCGTCAGTCGAAGCGCCGTCCACGACAAAATATTCGAGGTTGGGATAATCCTGCTCGAGCACTGAAAGGATCGTCTGCTCAAGGAAAGGCGCCTGGTTATAGGACGGCGTGACAATGGTGACAGGGGGAGCGCTTTTCATTACCAGATCGTATCGAAGTTGACCTTGGGAAATACGGTGAGCTTGCCGCCGATGGTTGCATCGAGTATCTCTCGTCCATTTTTCTCGTAAGCGCTTTTTGCCATGCGGTAGGCGATTTCTGATGTCTCAAGGTCAGGCAACTGCCAGCGAAACCCTTTACCGAAATAGCCAGGGTGAAAGTGATTGGGATCAGCACCTGTGGATACCACGGTTGTATTGGGCTTGCCTGTGCTGGTGAAATTGTGGTCTACGCCAATGAGAATCACCTGCTTGAAGCCCATGAAATAGGCCAACTGCATGGCTACAAAGGTCACCGTTGCGCCTTCCCACAACCGCCCGGTGGCATCGCCGTTGAAAGAAGGCTTGATGTAAGAGGTGTACAGGTAATGCAGGTTAGGCGCGGGGTGGATATAGCGCCGCCCACGCCATGATACGAAAATGGGGATTGGCAGCCCGCGCAGCTCATCAGCGCATTGTTCGATGACCAGGTTATTGACCGTGAGCAGGATGGAGGTGGTGAAACCCAGGTCGTTGAAAGCCATATAAAAACGGTTCATCCCAATAGAAAAGGTGCCGCGTAGTTTCTGCAGGTCAGTCTGCTTCAAACTCGGTCCATTGCCGATGATGACGCAGCGCTCGCCTTTGTGACAATCCCGCAAGGCTTCCAGTTTTTGGATCGAATCAACCCGCCAGGGGTGAAGCCTGGCGTTAGGGTATGCGAATGCCAGCGAAAGGTTGTCACGGGCTGAGCGGAATAGGTCGACCAGGGGAACGGGGATGAGTTGTTTGATTTTTGCGCGCAAGGGTTTTTACTCCGTGCTCAAACGGGCAGTGGCACCGCCATCTACCACCAGTGCTTGACCCGTCATGAACGAGGATTGGGTGCCATCGGCCAAAAAATAAACCGCCCGGGCAATCTCGGCTGGCTGACCAATCCGCCCATTGACGGTCTTGCGAGCAAGGTTGTCAAGGCGTTCGTTAAGAGAAGGTCCCGTCACATGACCGCGATCAAGGCCACTGCGTAGCATGGGGGTATCCACCGCCCCAGGCAGCACGGCGTTGACACGGATATTGTCTTTGGCGAATTCGATGGCCATCGCCCGCGTCAGCGCCAGCATCCCTCCTTTGCTGGCAGCATAAGCCGAGATACTGGCAGAGGTTTGAATGGCGTGCACGGATGACATATTGACAATGGCGCTGCTGCCCGCGTTGATTAAGAGCGGGTGAAATTCACGCGCTGAAAGGAAGACCGGGCGCAAATTAGTGGCAATCACCTTGTCCCATTCTTCGACGGTTGTTTCAATTAACGGCTTTGATACTTGGACAGCGGCGTTATTCACAAGGGCGTGCAACCTGGCGGAGAAAGCCTTGACCTTCTCGAAAAGGACGGGGAACTCATCTGGTTGAGAGATATCTGCTTGAATGTATAAACCGTCTGCAGGAAACCCCGGGCCAAAAGCATTGACGTCTATGCCAACAACCTGCCAGCCGTTCGCGGCGAACAACTCCACACAGGCTTTACCGATGCCGCCGGCGCTGCCAGTGATCAGCACAACACGCTTGTTTTCTTTCATTTCTGGTACACCTTTTATACTTTCGATTTCCACTCGTCCAGGTCTTCTGTGTTGATGGCAAGACCGATGAGTAAATTTCGAATACTGTTCCAGTGGACGTTTTCCCAGGCTCTGGGGCTGGAATTAGAATTATGCGGGGCTAGCAGGACGTTCTCCATATGTAGCAACGCGGAATCGGCGGGAAGGGGTTCTTCTTCAAACACATCCAGTCCGGCGCCAGCAATTCTTTTTTGCTGCAGGGCTTCAATCAGGTCTTTTTCGTTAACGACCGGTCCCCTGGCGGTGTTGATCAGAACGGCGTCAGGCTTCATCAGCCTGATAATATCCTTGTGGATGAGGTGACGCGAGGTGGGATTAAGGTCGCAGTTCAAACTGATAAAATCAGCTTGAGAGACCAGTTCAGGCAGGGACACACTCTCAACATGATATTCTTGCAGAAAGTCAGCAGGGATGGGGATGATGTCGTTTCCCAGCAAGCGCATGCCGAAAGCGCTGGCGCGTTTGAGTACCGCCTTGCCAATATTGCCCACACCAACCACCCCCAGGGTCGTTTCTGATAAAGCGCGACCAGGTATCTTCTGCCATTTCCCGCTTTTCATCGCCCGGTCCATCCAGGGTTGGCGGCGGGCGAAAGCCAGGATGTACCCCAACACGCTGTCTGCTACAGGAATTGTGAACGCGTTTGGCGTGTTCTTTAGCTGGATACCCAGGCGCTCGCAAGCGGCTCGGTCAATCGAATCAGTACCGGTACCCCATTTGGAAATTACTTTTAGCCGGGGTGAACAGGCTTCCAGCACCCGTGGAGTAAAACGGTCATCTCCACAAATGATTCCGTCAAACTGACCGGCGAGAGACAGCAGGGCTTCTTCGCCGAGGCGCTCATTCACCTGGGCCAGGAGCAGTTCCAGCTGGTAATGATCAAAAACCGGTTTAAAGCGATTGACGAAAGGAAGCATATAAGGGGCAGATAATAAGAGGACTGGCATAAGGGTTTTCTTTCAATTAAATAGAGTAATGGTTATTATAACCTTCAAAATATATTCTCAACGCGGCGACCTCACTGGTCGCCGATGTAATCATATAACGTGAAGTGCGACCCGCTGTGAATGTTGCCGATTTCCCTTATACGCCCGGTAAAAATTTGCTGGTAAGGATCTGTTTTGAGTAGCATGTACGAATTACCGAAAACATAATCCAGATGCAGGTTATTTAGAAAGCGGTTGGTGGCTCCGGTTTTTAATGTGCTGAAGTATTCGGCACTGTTAATCAAGCCATCCAGATTGATGATGGTGCGATTTTGAATGAAATACGCGGTTGCTCCACCACCTGTCATACCAATCAAGGAGTTTTCGCGGGTATAGGATTCTAATTCACGGGTCTCTGCCAGGTAGTCTGCCTGGTGCTCCGGAGAAACCGAAGGCGGGCAGAGCCTGGCGATATATCGGGCGTGTAAGAAAAAGACAAAGCCAACCATTACCAGCAGCAGCAGGTTTTCAGCCACGGGTGTTCGTGTCCACTGCCTGGTTTTTTCAAACATCCTGGAGCTCACCACGGCTCCCAACAGCACGAGGAGCATCGTCTCAGGCACCCAGTACCAGCTGCGCGTATGCCCGTAATTGCGCGCGGCATAATAAGCAATGTGCAAAAGACAGCCGCCTGCCAACGCGGGAATCAGAAGGGCGAAGGAGCGTCTGGCCAGCAGACCATCCTTGCGGGAAAGCAAAAAGATCAGCAAAATGAACAGCATGAAAAGGAAAACAAGAAACAGGATGACCGGCAGGTCTTCCGTATCTTTTACGAACAGGTTCCTGATGAAAATCGAAATATCCGCAACGATCGAGGTCAGCAGCGACCATGGGCTTTTCCCTCTGCCTGGTGCCAAACCCATCAATCCGACCAGGGTCGTGTTCTGACGGTAGACGGTGTTTTCCAGCGTTCCCCACCAGGTCTTGACCTGGCCACTCACCGGTGTAAAGGTACCAAATACCAGTTTATTGGTTAACATGTAACCGCAGACCAGCAGCACAATGGGGAAGGAGAAGAGCGCTCCGTCACGGAGGTGATGGGGCAGTCCCTGCTGGATCCAATTTTTTACTTGCTGCCAGGCAGACACACTGAGCACCTGGCTGGAAGGTCGGTAAAAAAAGCGCACAAACAGGAACAAAATAAAGGCGAGAGAGACGGAGAGAAGGATTAAAGAACGGGAGACCAGCAGGTTCATACCCGCTTTTTGCAACAGCAAAAGCGCCAGGTATAAGGCAGCGGCAAGGCCGGCCGCGGCGGCTGCCAGGCGCGAGAAGAGCTGAACCTTCGAATATTTAACCTTTGGATTATATAATCCGGCAAAGAAAACAGCCGTGGGAGTGAGCATCAGGGATAAAACCATTTGCGGGTAGAGAGAGTAGTTGTTCAGTACTAATGGTGTTGTACTAAAACGTATAATCCACGCTAGAACGGAAGCGATGAACACCGCCACCAGGTCAAATACCATCAGGCGGTTCATCCTGGTAATCTTAAAAACCACAAAAAACCCCACCATGGCGACCACGAAAAGCGTGTCCAGGCGGCTGAGGATGGTGAGCGCGGCAATGATACCCAGTATGATCAATTTTCCGGCGCGTTTTTCTGCGGGACCGGTCAGCAAGTCAGCGCTTTTTAGCAACAACACAGCAACGAAGAAAGCGCTCAACGCTGATTCAAGGCCGTGGGCAGTGTAATTATTGTAAATCGAAGGGAGGAGAATCCAAACGCATGCGCCTAATATGGCAGCGACAAGCGGTAAAAACTTTTGAAGCAAGCGCAACAACACAACGCCGGTGAGCCCGTTGAGAACCCCGCTGATGACGATTAATACCCTTAGCGGCAGTAGCAGATGGAATCTGGAGAGCCAGAAAACGCCCAGGCAAATGACCATCCACAACGGGTGAAACCCGTTGGTAAGGTTGATACCGTCAAAACTGAAACCATGCCCGCTGAGCACATTTTGCGCAACTTTATAGTAATAAAAGGCATCATCATTACTGTACCAGTTCATCATGCTGTTTGCGGGAGTAAAAGCCACGTAAATGCTACCGCTTACCCCCAGGAGGAAGATCCCCAGCTGCAACAACACTGAAAACGAGGAAAAGCGTTTCATTCGTTAGCGCGCTTTCAGTATCATTTCGACTAATTTAAAATCAACCTCTTCGTCGATATCCCAGGATTCTTCTGGATCTGTCTCAAACAGTAGAGGGGTCTCTCCGATACGTGTGCCGTTCTTACGCAGGGTGGCAGCGGTAAACAGATAGATACAGGAATTTTCCTCGTAAACTGGCGGTAAATCTTGTGTTTGGATGAGCACTTTGGGGTCGTGATTAATCGCCTTCCCTAGATGGTCGTACAACCGGGTTTGCAGGCGGGTTACTGAAAACAACGAGTCGTGTTCCGGGTAGACCTGTAAGAGCTTGTTGATCGCCCGCGAGATTGTGGAGGCTTTGAGCAGCGGGTTGGTGGAATGCGTTTGCAGGTAGAGGTCGGCTGGTGACTGGCTGATATCGTGCAACAGGATGGTGTTCATCGAAATATCATCCGCTCGTAGTTCTGGCGGGCGATTGATCACCTTGACAGCAGGGAAGTTTGACTGGATCCCGTGCAGAATAATGTCGCTGTCAGTATCCACGACAATTTCATCCACTTCTGGCACCTGCGTTAAGGTGGTAAGGATGTGCTGGTAGAGAGGAATGCCGTTCAAAGGGCGGTAGTTTTTCCCAGGCACACGTTGAGAGTGATGCCGCATCGGCACCAGAGCGGAGATCTTGGGGTGTTGCAGTTTCTCAGGCACCCAAACCTCGACTTTCTTGGTTCTTTCAGCCACCGGTGATGACAGACATGAGGTGAATGTGTTCACCGTCCCTGGGAGAGTTCTCCATCACCATAGCGGGATTGGCGTAATCGCCATCGATGATGAACATGTTGGAACTCAGGAAAGTCTCGCCATCTTCAGCGATGAGTATCCCTACCAATGCGGGATAAAGCGTTCCCAGCTGGCGTACCACGTCGCGGTAGGTATCTGTGGGGTTGATCGGCAAATTTACCTCGTTTACCCCTGTAATTGACTTTGAAAGACCGGTAAACTCAATAGTTACATGGGCCATTTTATCCTCCTGCAAGTACCTTCTATCAACCTGCCTAATTATACTTAATTGGCTCGATATCTCGGCGGCTGGTTTGCCCGGATGCCTGGCGGAAATCTCGGGGGTAGTAAAACGCCCTCTTCAACTGCCAGGTGAGCGGGCCAGACTGGCGGTACCCCTGGTAGGTTCCGTAGAACTGCCGCCAGCGGAATCCGATGATATGGAAAAAATGGTGAGCGAAGACCTTTTGCCTCCGGGCTTCGCGCCAGTCGCTGATTACATTTTGTAAAAAAAGTCGGTTCAAATCGCGCAGCGTGAAAGTTTCGTGCGGGTAGATACGTTTAAACGCCATCGCTTCGCGTTTATAACGATTGTAAATACCGTCGAGCGACTCGTTGTGCACATGGATGATTTCAGCCTCGGCGACGTAAGAGATGGTATAACCCTGCTCCTGTGCCCATTTTCCCCACTCCAGGTCTTCCAACCCTGGGAGGGTTTCATCATACGGGTGCTGTTGCCATAACTCTTTTCGAATAGCCGCGTTGGCATTATTGCAGAAAGGATGCGATTGTTTCCTGACTGAAACATCAGGGTACCAATGGTTGAAGATTTGATGCTCAGAGAAAGCCGTTGTATCTGTGCCGCGTTGCTTGCCATAAACCAAGCCAACTTCGGTTTGCTGGAATGGCTGCAGCATTTTGGTCAGCCAATCGGGGTAGACTGGATAGACGTGGGCGCTGGCCATCACGATGAGGGGCGCGCTGGCGGCGGCGATGCCCAGGTTGAGTGAACGACCGAAAGTAAATTCACGCGGGTCAATCGCTACGATCTCTACCGGATAGGCGCGAGCAACGTCGCGGGTACCGTCCGTCGAGCCTGAATCCACCAGGATCACCTGCACATCATGAAGGTCCTGCTCCTGGATTCCCCGCAACAGGCGGCCGATATGTTTTTCTTCGTTATAGGCGCGTATGATAATCGAACAAACTGGAGTGGTCATAGCGGCAGAGTAAAATCTCCATTCTCAAGGATGCCATTTAACAGCACCTTCATTGTAAGAGAATTGTCTGGCTTAAGCAGGTCAGGTGAGAACTCGCGGAGTTGAACGTAACCTTTCCACACGCCGTCTTCCTCGAGGTAGTCACTGAAGTCAAGAGAAGTGGCGTAAAGCTGGTAATACAAAAAGCGTCGGGCATTACGGGCGAACTCGGGCGGTGTGTCAATGCTCGGCGCTGCCAGAAGCCGCTCAAGCATCACGGTGTATTCCTGCGCAGACTGCGGGTAGAACGCGGTTTCAAGCTGCGTAAAGCGCGCTTTACCCCCGGCGAGGACTGGTTTTCCCAGCAGCGCGGCTTCCAGCCCGATGGTTGAGTTGTAAACCATCACCAGATGCGCGCGGCGAATCAGTTCGTATGAATTGAGGTACTCATCCGCCCCAATGAACACCACATTGTCGAGGTGGGAAATTTCAGATGAAGAGAACCACGCGGCAACGCTTTCACGGCTTTCTTTCCCCTGGCGGCACTCGTCAGGATGAGCACGAATGACGAACAATACCTCAGGATGGGAAGGAGCAGTTGTTTTTACATGCTCAAGCCAGGTGAACATATGCTCAAAAAGGGTATTGGCGTGCACCTGGCTGGTATCGAAAATCACATTGGTGAATACTGCTACGAGTTTGGAATAGTGGTTAATTTTCTCAATTAAATCAGCTTCGAGGGCTTTCATTTCAGGCCAGAACCGGATGCCCGCCATGGTGAACTCTCCGCGAAAACGTGTAGAGAGATACCCATCGAGTTTCTTCTCCATGTGATCATCGAGCTGAAAGGCGGAGTCGATGGTCATCGGGTAAGCCGTGGCTTCGCCGGTGGTGAAGAAAGCCGTAAAGGGCCTGAGCCCGACCTCGTGGGTGATCACGAGCACACCCCGTTCCAGGCAGGCGTGGCGCGCCGCGGCTTCTGGAAAAAACATACCATTGAACAGCACCACCGCGCGGGGTTGGGTTTCATCCAGTAATTCAGAGAACTGAGTGAATACATTCCAACTGGAAAGGATAAAAGAGCGGAAAAAAGCGCGCGTCGTTTCATCCTCTTGCAGGTGGTGGCGGCGCATCATCCAACGCAGTGAATTGACCGCCCAGGCACCCAGCGGAATTCCTTGATAGGTGAAGGTCTCATACGCATTGAATGACAGGTTTTCGAGCTCTTTTGCAAGCAAGGGGTGCTCACGCGTTTCCATCCAACGGGTATCCAACTCCTGGAAAACTGCCTGGCTCTGGCGGGTGCAGGCCTGGCATGGCGGCGGCACGTTGAAATTATCCTGCTGGCTGCCCAACACACAACGCTGCAACGCCCCGCCGCAAACGAACTGGATGACAGGAACACCCTGCAGGCGCAACGCCTGCGCGGTGAGCAGCGCATAAGCGGCATTTTGGCTCATCGCCTGCAGCCGGGTGGAAGCGTTAAAAAATATCACTGGTCGCGGGTCGTTGGGCGGTGGCGATTGCAGTGTGATGGTTGCGGCTAAGGCCCGCCAGCGCTGGTTGGCTTTTTTATGCACCCAGCGCTGCCTGATACCGTTTCTAACCCGCAAAAAAGCTTGGTTCAATCCTGGATCCGCCTTAACTTGCGCAGCGAGGGCATCTCACTTTCGTACACCTTTTTCACGCCGTCGCCTATGGCTGCTTCGGTGACACGGATGTACTTGACCAGTTTTTCAAAACCGCCCGGCTCCACTGATGCCGCCTGGTCAGATCCCCACAGCGCACGGTCAAGCGTGATGTGGCGCTCAACCATACAGGCCCCCAAACCCACCGCCACTGCAGAGGTCACCAGTCCGACTTCGTGACCAGAGTAGCCGATAGGGCAATTGAAGATACCGCGCAGCGTTTGGATCATCCGCAGGTTTAATTCATACGGGTCGCAAGGGTAAGCGCTGGTGGCGTGAGTGATGACCAGGTTTTCTTCGCCTATCCGCTTAACCGCGTCTTTGATCTGTTGCTGGGTAGACATACCCGTGGAGAGAATGAGCGGACGACCGGTCTTCCTGAGGTGCAGCAGCAGTTCCACGTCGGTCAGCGACGCGGAAGGTATTTTGTAACAGATGGGCTCGTACTTTTCCAGGAAGTCAACGGAAGGGATATCCCAAACGGACGCAAACCATTCGATGCCAATTTCACGCGCGTAGAGGTTGATTTCATCATAATCAGCCTCGTTGAATTCCACTTTGTAGCGGTAATCCAGGTAAGAGATGTAGCCCCAGGGGGTTTCACGCATCTGTCCGCGTTGTTCAGGTGGAACGCATAGTTCAGGGGTGCGTTTTTGGAATTTTACAGCGTCCACGCCGGCGTGCTTGGCCGCGCGGATAAGTTCTTTGGCGATTTCAATATCACCGTTATGATTGATGCCAACTTCAGCCACGATGTAGACGGGGTGGCCGTCGCCGACCCATTTATTGCCAATCTTGACTTCTCGTGTCATTTTTTCTCCTGTGTAGGCAAAATTTTCCCAGCATTCTGTAAAAGAAGGTCGCAAAACTCCCGCACCGCGCCTTTCCCGCCTTTACGGGTGAGCACAAGGTCGGCGCGGCGTCGAACTTCTGGTTCGGCGTCGGCCGGGGCGACCGCGTAAGCAGCGAGGTCAAAGCAACCGACATCATTTACATCATTACCGATGAAGACGACCTCCCCAGCAGGAACCTGGCGCTCTTGCAGCAGCTGTTTGAGTAACGCGGGTTTGTCATTAACTCCCTGGTAGACTTCCAGGTTAAGTTTGCGGCAGCGCGCGCTGACCACCGGGTTGGTCTCAGTGGAGATGACCACAAAATTTATCGGCAGGGCTTCGCGCACCAGGCGGATGCCCATACTATCACCGCGTGAAGAAGCGACGCGCTCGCTGCCATCCTGATCCACATAGACCAGGTTATCGGTGAGCACACCGTCAAAATCCATCGCTACCAGCGAGATCTTCGCGGGGAGTTTGCGCCGCTTGCTGGCCGGGTCAACCATATCCAGGTCAGCGTTTCGCACCAGCCATTCGTAACGCAGCCAGTCAAAGGGTGTATCAATATCCACCGTGTACCGAGGGTCAATGAGGTAGGGCAGAATTTTTCTGCCGCTCATCGAATTGCCCTCAAGGATGACCCGAGGGCGGATCACATCAATATGCCCGGTTTGCCAGTAAGTAGGCGGCAGCGATTGGCGGGGCGCGTTGAATGGTTCAGCGATACCATCCAGTTTCAGCAAGGGGATCATTGGTTCCTCTTTACCCTGCAACCGCCACATTTTGTAGGGGTTTTGCCCGATGGGCACCACTCCGCGCAGACTATCCGCGTCTGGATGATTTCTTAAAAGCGCCACGGCCTCATCCACACAAAGGCGCGGACGGATGGGTGAGGTGGGACGTAACTGGATGACCAGGTCAGGAGTATAGCCTTCGTTTTCACGGAGCCAGCGCAGCGCGTGCTGAAAGACAGGCAGATCAGTGGTTTGGTCTTGCGCCAGTTCAGGCGGGCGCAAAAAGGGAGTTTCGGCTCCCCAACGTCGCGCTTCAGCGGCAATTTCTTCATCGTCGGTAGACACAATAACCCGTGTGACGCTCTGCGCCTGCCGGCCCGCAGCAATGCTGTAGCTGATAAGGGGAAAACCAGCGAACAGTTTGATGTTCTTGCGCGGGATGCCTTTTGAGCCGCCGCGCGCAGGAATTAGCGCTAACACCTCCGGTTTTTTTACCAAGCTGTCCACCCTCCATCTACCACCACGTTCCCACCCGTCATATAGGAGGAGGCGTCAGAGGCTAAAAAGAGCAGCGCGCCATTCATCTCGTCTTTGTGGGCCATTCTGCCAATGACCGTGCGCGCCGAGTAGTTCTTCACGAAAACATCATCATGCCCGGCAAAGACCCCCCCTGGAGTGAGCGCGTTCACGCGGATTTCACTTCCCGCGTAATAGGTAGCCATGTATTTTGTAAGACCCAGGATGCCGGCTTTTGTGACGGTGTAATACACTGGCTTGAACACTTTTGACTGTCCGGGTTTTTCATAGATACGCTGATCAGGCCCGCCCAACCCGTATGTTGAACAAATATGGATGATAGAACCTTTACCCTGCCGCACCATTTGGCGGCAAACTGCCTGAGAAACCAGGAATGGCCCGGTGAGGTTGACATTGAGCGCATCTTGCCATGACCCCAGAGGATATGTTTCAAAAGCGTTGCTGTTGGTTTGCGCGTGACCAGGGTCGAACTTGGGGTCCATTGCGGCGCTGTTCACCAGCACATCAATACTGCCGGAACGGGAAACGATTTCATCGACCACAGACTGCACTGAATCCGGGTTGGTCACGTCCAGCCTGATGCTGCAGGCAGAATGACCTTGGGCGGTGATGGTTTGCGCCGCGCTTTCAGCCGCGCTCAGATTGAGGTCTGCGACGTACACCTGCGCGCCAGCCTGGGCGAGGGTAAGGCAGAACTCTTTTCCTAAAAGGCCGGCGCCGCCAGTCACCAGCGCAACCCTGCCTTTCAATGAAAATTTTTCAAAAATACTGGTCATTCAACCTCCAATAGGCCGCTAAAATTTTACCAGACATCCTTCACGGGCAGAGCGGTGCACTGCTTCCGTTAGTTGTAGCACGGCAATTCCGTCTTCCAGTGTACACAGTGGTGCTTCCTGCCTTTCCACCACGCGCAGGAAATGCGCCATTTCTTCTAAAAAGAGGGTGTTGCGCTCAAAACCTTCTGGCGGGCGCACCTCTTCCCACTGGTCATGGATGGGGTCATATCTTTTCGCGCTGCCATCCGTGTTTGACCAACGTATGGTGCCGGCGCTGCCGGTGATAAGCAGGTCATGTTGACCGGGTCTCTGCAAATAATCTAAATGTATATTGGCACAAACACCACCCTGGTAGCGAAGCAGCACATCTGCTGTGTCTTCAACCGGCAGGTTCAACCCCCGGCTGGAGGTAGAAGCAACTAACTGTTCTGCTTCGCCGAACATCCATCGAAGGTAGTCAAACGGGTGGCACAGGGTGTTTACCACTCCACCGCCAAGGTCCACCCGGGCGCTGTAACTGCTGCGATAATCTTCCCAAGGGTGCCAGCCTGGCAGGTACTCGCCCCAATGCGACTTGACCGAGGAGATGACGCCGATCTGGTCTTCTTGCAGCCAGCGTTTGACCTGGCGCAGCCCGGGGTGGAAACGGTATTGAAAAGCGCTGAGCAGAACCCCGCCCCCGCTAGTGAGCGCGCGGCGAAGTTCCTCTACCCGGCTCATTGAATGCGAAACAGGTTTTTCCATCAAGATGGAACAGCCAGCCTGCGCCGCTGGAATGGCTACATCCAGGTGCAGGGCAGTGGGGTTGGCGATGACCACCGCCCGCGGCTGGTGCGCCAACGCGGCTTCGATGGTGGTTTCCACGGGCACATCCTGTATATCAACGTCGGAGAGCGTGGAGCGGTGAGAGCGGAGCAATAAAAGGTCAGTTTGACCCAGCGCGCGCAGATTGTTGAGGTGGCGTCTGCCAATCGAACCATAACCCGCAATTAAGATTTTCATGGTTGCTCTTTCTTCAGCCCGGGTTTCAACTGATTTTCTTCCACCACACTTTGAAGGATGGTAACTATCTTTTTACCAGCTACATTCCAGTTGAGTTCTTTTTCGTATCGTTCGCGCGTAGTGCGGCGCAGTGCCATGTATTCCTGCGGGTGGTCAGCGTAATACACAATTTTCTTTACATATTCTGCGGCCGGACTTAAAGCAGGGAGCACGACCCCAGACAGACCATCTTGAACCATGGAGGCGATACCCCCCACATTATTGGTAAGGGTAGGCACGCCAAACGCGGCAGCTTCTGCGGTAACAATGGGGGCCGCATCATACCGGGCGGGATGTAAAAGGAAATGCGGCCATCGGTACTGGTTTGCATAGGCGATTAACTGATCTTCAATGCTTTTTTTAAATGACCCCATGTAGTGGATGTGGTCTTGGTCCTGCCCATCAAGCCCGACAATTCTGAGGTCAGCCTGCCTGCCACATTCGTTCAACTGGTTGACGATTTCAATCGCGATATCGATTCCTTTCAGATGCATCACCCGTCCGACAAAGAGCAATCGTATGGTGGAAAAATCGGGCGGTTCGTTCTCAATCTCTTGTGGAATAACATGATCAGGAAGGGAAGAGCCATTGTGAACGATATGAATTCTTTCAGCCGGATAGTGATAATCTTCTATTAGCGATTGCCTTGTCCACTCACTGCGGGTGATGACGCTGCTGGATTGCTTAAGCACTTTCTTTTCACATTCAACCATGCGCCAGTTTTCCAAACGAGAAAAAGTTGGCCAGCCTCGGTTAAATCCCGCCACAGTGGAATCCAGCATGTACACCACTGGGAGTTGGGCATG
This sequence comes from Chloroflexota bacterium, assembly GCA_012798065.1. Lineage (GTDB taxonomy): Bacteria > Chloroflexota > Anaerolineae > Anaerolineales > Anaerolineaceae > UBA6107. The sequence continues at coordinate 18,778 of JAAZNW010000007.1, read as the reverse complement.
GAAACGCACGAGTGGGGCAAGGTTTTTTGAAAAGATCACGTCTGGTTGGTATTCATTAACAGTGATAGATAATGTTTGCGCGGCTGTTTTGAGCATTGCGGCGGTATATTTCGCCGGTCGCTTATGCGAAAACACGGTGTGCACCTTGCGGTAAAGGCGCTCTATCAGCGACGGGTGATCAGGGAATGGGCCGATGAATTTCATCTCTACGCCCTGGCTTAATAGCGCGTGATACAGCCGGTAATCTGTACCGCTGCCATCGTCGTGTTTGAGTGGGCTGTATCTTCCCGTCGCGTATAAGATTTTCAATTTTTTCTCCTCAACGCTTCTTATCGTCATAATAAAGCTTGAATATGGCGTTGTACAACCGCATCAGCGGGGATTTGACCACAGGAAAATCTGCCAGCCGTTTGCGCGTACGGGGTTGAGCTGCTGCGCTTGTCGGTTCATTCGAGGGCAGTTCGACTGAATTGCTCAAGTTCATGGTGAACGGCTGGGCGGTCATCAACCTCAGGTATCCTTGCTGGTTAATCATCTCATCCAGCTTAAGAACCTGCCCCAGCGGGCGCGATAGATCAATAGGAAGAAATTCCTGAAGGACCTTCTTCCAGGCCAGGAATTGCCAGTGGGAAGCCCCGCAGTAGGTGACAAGACCTTTATACGTGAGGCGCACATCTTCAACCGCCTGGTCTAGGGCGATCTCCTCCTCGCTGCGACCTACGCTGAGCCAGAACTCGCGCATCCAGTCACGGTCGATAAAAAAACCTCTTTCTACTGACGCTTCAGGTGTTTTACGCGCCCAATCGAGGTCAGCGCTGTACAATTCTGGTTTGGTATGAAACGGCCGCGAGGTGACCATACCCACATTGGGATAAGTTTCGAGCACTTTCACAGATTCGCGCAGCCACCCGGGATGATAGAAAACGTCGTTGTCTGCGTAAGCGATGATCTCACCCGGCGCCGCTTGCAGCATCACGTTCCAGGCGCCGCCCTTGCCCATGTTGCGGTCTGAGAGGATCAGTGACTGGATATTTCCTTTTTCGTATTCTGCGAGTAAAAAGTCGCGAGCCTGCTTGCAAGAGCCGTTATCGTAAACAAGCAGGTCAAAATCCAAGCCTGCGTTCTGGCGCAGTGTGCTCAAGCTGAGCTGTAAAACATCGAGCATCTGCGCGTAAAAGCCATCCAGAAAAGGGATGTGGTTCAACACCGCCACGGTCACCCGCTGCGGTTTAGACACCGTCTGAAGTTGTTTTACCGGGTTTTGACCTTTTCTCATTTACCCTTCCTTTGAGCGGCGCAGCGCTTCTTTTGCCTGGCGCCTGTCTTTAAGCAAACGTTTCGGGTTGAAGATGGCATAAACGACTTTCGCCAGCCAGGAGCAGTGCAGCGTAACGGCTGGGAAAATGACGAATTCTCGCAGCAATTTCCAGCGATTTAGGCGTACGCGTTGCAGACCGTCGTTGTCTAACTGGTAATTGGCGTCGTGAATGGTGAAGACCGTGTAACGACCGCCTGCCAGCCGCATATTTTCAGCGGATTCCGGCTGAAGGCGGTGAATCTTGCCGTCGGCAAAATGGCTGAAATCATGATTCTGGTGGATGACTTTGATGGCGCCAGTGGCATCGACCACTGCCATATGTTCGTATCGGGCTTTGTAGATCATCCAGTTGTCCCAACCGGCGCGCCCAACCGCGAAACCCGGGATATCGATGAATTCGTTGCGCGGGAATAAAAAATAATCACTGCCCGCGGCGCGGTGCAGTTTTGCGGTCACTAGCGCGGCAGCCTGGAACTGTTGATGCCAGCCTTCTTTTATGTCGAGTGTTTCTGTCACTGCGGCGTCCCAGCGCCTGCCGATGATGAGGAAACGATCGACGCGCGCGCGCACCTCTTCGAGAGCGCGTAACATATCCGGGAAAACCAGGATATCCGCGTTGACATAGCACAGGTATTCTGCCTGCGATTGTTCACGAACCAGGTAAAAGATGGAATCGATGCGCGGCGTGCCGAAGCTGTTCCTCGCAACTCCCGGGATATAACCGACCTGCAACTCGCGCGCGTTCTGCTCCACACCTGGTTCATCCCCCACCAGCCACACTTCGACCTGCCTGCCCAGTGATTTCCAGCTTTGAATGGCGTTGCGCTGGATGATGCGGATATGCGCGTTTGTGAATGGTTTGGGAGCGGTGAAAAAAGCCACGCTTGTCATTGAAGGGCATCCTTTTGAAACAGACACATATACCCCAGCACCCGGGGATTGCTGTTCTCTTGGACGGGTTTCACCACACCATCCGCCTGATTGGCTTTCATGCTGTTCGCCAGCTTTTGAATAAGCGCTACTTTCACCTTGGTGTGCAGGTGGTCAATTCTTTGGCGCAGCGGAAGCACGTTCTCCCACACATCAGCAATCCCTTCGTCCAGCAGCGCGAATGGATTGGTATAAACCTCAAAACGCGCCACACTGAGTTGGTTTTCTTCTGCTAACTGGAATAAGGCATAGTGGGTGTAACGATGGTAATCCACCGGTTCCTGGTGCAGCTTAAGCAGGAAGGGCACTGTTATCAGCAACTGACCACCGGGCTTGAGCAGGAACGCGCAGCGGCTGATCAGTTTGCGATATTCGTATACATGCTCAATGACATTCGCCAACACAACCAGGTCGAACGAGCGTTCTTTGAATGGGTTAATCTCGATCAGATCCACCGCCAGGTCAATTTCCGGGTAAGGGTAAATATCCAACCCGATGTATGAGTGATGGGCGAAGATTTGTCGAAAATCACCGCGACCTGCGCCAACATCCAGCACGTCAGCCCCTGCGGGAAGAGATGCCGCAATAGCATGAATAAAGCGCCAATTGGCGCGGCGCCATGCTGTGCCTTTGTCTGCGCCGCGCTCTATCTTGTCTTGCGGCTGCTGCTCTTGCGGATGCCCGGAGAACACCGGCTTTCCTTGAAATAATGGCACTGTGTAAGCGCAGGAAGAGCAGCTCCAAACAGCAGGATCGTGCTTATCAAAAGAGGATTGGCATCGGGGACAGACGATTTTTTCTGACATTTCTTTAATGGTCATCTCGGGGATTCATTTTCCAGGTAGGTTTTGTGGCGCACCTGCGCGTTGATGGCGAACAGGCTGGGTTTTTGCTGCTGTAATTGTAAGACCTGCAACCATGAAAAGTCATTGCGGCCTTGAAAATACCGGTAGATACGCCTCAGCAGTACCAGGTCTTCGGGCGTATCTAATGTCCAGCGCAAGTGACCGAGGTCTGTGGTGTGATTCAATTGAAGCACGGAAAACCTGCCAGGCACAGCGTAAAGGTAAGGCAGCACATGCTCGCGTTCGAACTTCTCTTTCGCTCCATACCAGGCCTGCTCCAGCGCGTTGAAAGTACAGGCTTCCACATCCAGTCCGATGGGGTAGGTGCGTGAAAAGGGCGGCGGAAGACGGTTGCAGGCAAAATCGACCTTTTTCCGGGTGAGAGCGTTCACCACGTCATCGATGAGCGCGGGGTCGATCAACGGGCAATCCCCGGTGAGGCGCACGATGATATCTGCTTGATGCATGCGCGATGCCTGGTAAAACCGATCGAGCACATCCTGCAGGCTGCCGCGGAACACACTCACCCCCAGTTTTTTACAAGCGCGAGCAATACTATCATCGGAAGGATCAGTTGTGGTGGCTGTTACCACCTCGCTGATCGTTCGCGCTTTTTTAACGCGTTCAAGCATGCGGTCCAGCATTGTGCGACCTGAAGCCAGCTTTAAAACTTTGCCGGGCAGGCGGGTGGAACTCATGCGCGCCTGGATGATGGCCACCACTTTCATTTCACCCGCTCCGTAATCTCCAGGGCGGGCGTACGCCATTCCACGGCTTTTTGGTAAGCCTGCAATAACACGGCGAAATTACACGACCAGTCAGCTTTTTCTTCGGCCAGCGCCCGGGATTTTTGACCCAACTTTTCAAGATTCGGCTTGCGGCTGACCGCTACCATGGCGTCTGCCAGCCCTGTAGTATCACCGTCTTGAAAAAGCCAGCCATTTTCGCCGTGGTGCACCCATTCGAGGTTACTGGGGATGTTGGAAACCAGCGCGGGTTTGCCGCAGGCCAACGCTTCCATCAGTGAAACAGAGGAACCGTCACAATGAGACGCGCTGAGGAATACATCCGCGGCGTGGTAACTGGCTGGCAGATCTTCATGCCCGGCAAAGGCAGCGAAATGGATCTTGTGCATCACTCCCGCGTTTTCAGCCATGCGCATGATTTCTTGTTGAAGGCTGCCCTTCCCATACAATAACAGGCGGATATTTGGGGCGCGAGATTGCGCCTGGATGAAGGCGCGCATGACCACGTCTACACCATATATCTCTTCGAAGGAGCGGTTGCTGAGGAAGACGAATTGCTGCTGCCAGCCTAATGATGCGCGCAGCGGGCTGGTTGTTGAGGGTGAAAAGTGCGCCAGGTCTACCCCCCACGGGAACCGGAATACCCGCTCCGCGGGAAACGCGAAAGCGTTGATCGCTTTTTCTACCACCGCCTGACAGTCGCCCAGGAAAACCGTGGAACGATGCAGTGAAAGGTTGATTTTTGCCCGGGCGAGGGCGTCAACTTCTCCATCATGCAGGATGTCTGAACCCCAGGACATGCTCACCAGCGGGGTAAAGCCACTTAAACCGGCGATATATGCCGGCCCGTGCAGTGGACCGGCGTGCAGCACGTCAGGCTGCAGCCTGGAAAGAAGCTGATTCAGATCTTCCGCGCGCCTGTCATCAGAAATTATTTCACCGGCGAGGGGGCCGACCCATTTCACTTCGCGTATTCCGGGTGGTAAATGGACTTCGCTTGAGGGCGACAACCGCAGGAAATACACCTCGTGTTGCGTTTGCGCGAGCGCGGTGAGAAAGCGTTCGTCATGAGGTGAATAATCGCGGGTGAAATAAACAACTTTCAAATTACTCTCCCAAATCCGTCCAGCGCAACTCTTTTCCCATGGGAATGTCTTTGAGTGCGCGGGTTCCGACCACCTGAAAAACCTGGTCAGGGCGGATGGCGCCGGGAGTAGCCGGGCGCAGCACATCGATCATCTCGCGGGTGAAAACCTCACCGGAGCGAATATCACGAGAGGCGCGCAGGCAGCGGCGCTGCACAATGGTAGTGTCTACCTCGTTACCGCTGACCGATTTATCAGCTGAGCCAAGCGCGCGTTCCAGTTCGCGTGTGCGATCCACCATCTCACGCCAGGTAACGGGAGTCATCGAGAAGGGGTGATCAGGCCCTACACGGCTGGTGTCATCAGTGAAATGTTTTTCGATCACCCTCGCCCCCAGCGCCACTGCGCCGAGGACAGTAGCGTGACCGTGCGTGTGGTCTGACAGCCCGACAGGAATTTCCGGGAAGAGCGTCTGATAGGTTTGTAATACGCGCAAATGTATATGGTCAAAATTCACCGGGCTGGCAGTGTAATTGGTATTGCATTGCAGCAAGACCAACTGCTGGTTAAGCGGTAAGATGGTGTGTACCGCTTGCTGCACCTCGCCGATGGTGGCGGCACCGCTGGAAAGAATGACAGGTTTTCCTTTGAGGGCAATGTGTTCCAGCATTTCCAGCCAGTCAATGTCGCCGGAACCAATTTTGTGCGCCGGCACGAACGGGTCGAGATAATCAACCGCTTCAAAATCATAGGGAGAGGAGAAGTAATCAATATTTAACTTATCGCACTCCTCTTTGAGGATGGGAGTCCAGTCAAAAGGGATGGAGGCGTCTGAGTAGACTTCGAAAACGGATTTCTTCCAGGTAGCCTGATGAGAGACCTGCCCCTGCATGGCTTTAAAGCCGTAATCTGACACGATTTTTGGGGCGCGGAAGTTCTGGAACTTGGCAGCATCAGCGCCAGCTTCTTTGGCGAGCCTGATGAGCATCTTGGCTCGCTCCAGGCTGCCATCGTGGTTGGCTGAAATGTCTGCGATGAAGTAGGTAGGGTGCTGCAACCCGATAAAATGCTGACCAATTTTCAATTCCATTTTTGCTCCTTTCGCCTACCTGTTAGCCGTTCAGTGACATGATGTATTGCGGATACCCGCGGCGGTACTGGTCAAAAAATTTCTTCACGCCTTCGTGAAAATCTGGTAATTCATGCCCCAGGGCTTTTACGATTTTTTCCGTTGAGAGGCTCAGGTTGGGCGAACGCGCTGCTTTAAGACCGCTGTCATTTACAGAGACAGGTTTGATGAGCCTGGTGTCAAAGCCGAATTGCTCTGCCAGAACCACGCCAAACTGGAATTTGCTCATCGCCTGCGCGCCAACCATGTGATATACACCCCTGATATCCAGTTCGGCAGCCTCCACCAGCACACTGCTGAGATCGAGGATATTCATTGGGCAGAAGATGACATCTGTAAAGCCCATCATTTCCTTGCCTGCTTCCAGGTTGCGCACGAAATTCTCTGCCAGGCTGCGATTGCCCGCGGCGCTCCAACCGTAGAAGTTGACGCGCGCCACGAGCGCATCGGGATTGGCAGCGAGTACCGCTCGTTCACCCTCCAGCTTGGTGCTGGCGTAAACGCTCAGCGGATGGGGGGGTTCTTCTTCGCTATAGTCCCCTTTCTTACCGTCAAAAACCGCGTCGGTGGAAATGTGAACCAGGCGCACCCTGTGGCGTTTACAGGCTGCAGCGATCGTGCCGGGTAGTTCAGCGTTCACCAGCCGTGCCTGGGCGGGGTTATTTTCACAGGCGTCCACATTCGCCATGGCGGCGCAATGAATCACTACTTCAGGTTGATGCTCCTTTATCATCTCATCCACCACACCGGGTTGGGTGAGCTCGAGCTGGACGTTTTTAAAAGTTGCCCACAACATCGGGGCTGTGTTGGCAACACCGGTGACCTGGTGTTTTTTGCCATCCACCGCCAGGGCAAAATTCAGCCCTAATAAACCGCTTGCTCCGGTAACCAGGAAGCGCGTCATCCCAGCCTGCCTGCCAGGTAATCGGCTTCGATGGGGGCGATAATGCTTTGAATTTGTTCCACGTTCAACCACTGATCGTTGTTATTGGAAGAGTATCGGAAGCCATCTTCCAGCATACGTCCTTTGCCCTCCCAATCCCTGCCGAACCAGAGAGACTCCGCCGGTTGCACCACGAACATATCTTCCAGTTCAACCGTCTGGCGCGCTTCATCTTCTGAGATGAGAACTTCATGCAGTTTCTCACCCGGGCGGATACCAATGAAATCAATCGCAGCCTCGGGAGCGATGGCACGAGCCAGGTCGGTGACCGTCATGCTGGGGATCTTGGGAACAAACACTTCCCCGCCGTGCATGTTTTCAACCGCGCGGATGACAAATCGCACACCCTGCTCCAGGCTGATCCAAAAGCGCGTCATACGTTCATCGGTGACCGTCACCCTGCCAGTCTCGCGTTGTTTGAGGAAAAACGGCACCACCGAGCCGCGGCTGCCGACGACATTTCCATAACGCACACAGGTAAAACGTGTTTTTCTGGCACCAGCATATGCATTGGATTGCACAAATAATTTTTCCGCAGCCAGTTTGGTCGCGCCGTAAAGGTTGATGGGGTTGACGGCTTTGTCCGTGCTCAACGCCACAACCCGGCTGACTCCAGCGTCGATGGCGGCATCGATGACATTACTGCTCCCAAGGATATTGGTCTTAATGGCTTCCATGGGGTTGTATTCGCAGGCGGGCACCTGTTTGAGCGCGGCAGCGTGCACCACCAGGTCCACACCCTCAAAGGCGCGCCGGCAACGCTGCAGGTCGCGGATATCTCCAATGAAGTAACGCAGCGAAGGGTGTGAAAACCCGGCCGCCTGCATTTCAAATTGCTTCAATTCATCCCGGCTGAAAACGACCAGCCTGCGTGGATGATATTCCTTGAGCATGATATCGATAAATTTCTTACCGAACGAACCGGTCCCTCCGGTTACCAGAACGACACTGTCAGACCAATTCATTTAATGCTCCTCTTCAGTATAAGTTTAATCTTGCGCAGGAAATTCAACAGGTCGCCATCATAAAACTTCTTTTTGTAATTATGCAAATTCCACGAAGAGAAATAGGAGTATTGTGAAAGGTCACGCCAGAGGTATTTGATGATTTCCTGTTCGAGGGTAATATCGGGCCAGCAGCGATAGCGCTTGTGCACGCCTAACATAATATCAAGAAGGCGCCGGTTGCCAAATGGAGAAAATTCTTCCTGCGACAAAGCAAAAACATTGTGGCTCATAGACTGCCACCCCCCTGCCTCCACCTCCCAGGCGAAAATATCCATGATTTTATATCCGAACTTTTCGGTGGGTTTGGCTTCATCCAACCATTTTCCCATGGATTGTAAAATAAGGGGTTCGTGTCCTAAGGCGGTAGCATCCACAAGCGTATCCACAGTTACTTCTACAGGGTAAATGCCATCCTGCCAGAAAGAACAACGAGCCACTTCTGCAATGTTGCCTTTGACGATCAATACATTGGCAGGAAAATGGATATACCTGCCATACACAAGGCTCATCCAATCAGTTTTATACCCTTGATTACTGCGCTCATAGACATCTTGAAACCCGGCTGGTATTTCCGCGTCGCATTTAATTTGATGATACTTGAGTTGTTTTTCTGCCGCGATTGCCTGGGGAATCCGCAGGTCTTCACTTTGTTCTGTGAGGTTGCGGTAAATCATAGAAAAAAGTTCAATCTGATCAGCGAATTCTTTACAGGCGGCTAAGAGAACCCGGGAGTCGTATCCTCCGGTAAAGGTTAATGCCATGGGGTAGCGTTGAAAACAGGCTTTACAGATGCCTTTTAATAGCTCCCCAGCCAGGATCGTGCCTTCTTTCAGAGAATAACGCTTCAGCTTCTTATTCGGCCAGAAACGAACTTGCTCGTTTGTGGCAAGGTTCAGATAGTGATTCGGCACCAAACGCCTTATTCTCTTATAAGGTGAAGACTCCACCGGCCACCAGGGCTCCAGCTTTTTCTTATATTTCGCCGAGTCCATATAGTGAATGGCTTCATCCGAAACGGGGAGGCTGAGTTTTTGCGCGATCAGGGCTGGTTGTGATGAATAATAACTCTTTCCATTCTCATCACAGTAGTATGAGATTTGCTTGATCCCGCAGGCGTCAGTGAGAGCAATGTTCATTTCATCATCGTAAACGAATAGCACATAATGCCCGCTTTTGTCTTCAAGCATCTCGAAGATTGACCCGGTATCGGTTTTGCAGCGGTCAATTGCCTCTAAAATGCCTTGATTTGTGCGCTCAGGATGGAAAGGATCAAAAATGTAGCCGATGAGAACGTAACGCGTGTGCTTTCCATTCCAATCAGTAACTTCCAGTTCAGGGTGAGCGCTCAGGATTTTGCCATCCGGCAGGTGAGTAAGGTTCCAACCGGAAATCCCTAATTCTTTAGGACCTATAAAATACTGCCGCCTGAAAAGCAGGTTTTCATATTCTTGATCATCCATCATCTACCTCTTTATCTTGTAGAGAGCAGCAGTTGAAGCGTTGAACGAAATTTCTCTAAACCAGGCTCTGAAAGCACGTATTCTAATGGATATTCCTCGAGATCTTCTTTCAGGCGCGTCATATGCCAGGGAAACGGCAGGGGATACTTGAAAAAGAACAGGTAAGCGTATTTCCAGGCGAGGTTGACCTGGTCTTCCTGCAGGCGGCATTCACGTAAACAGGTCAGCAGCCTGTTGAGCAGCTTGAAGTAGTCCACCCAGGTGTTGGGATCATGGGTGAAGCCGCGGTTGCGGTAGTGGGTTTTACCTGCCACAATGACAGGAATGCCGCGCATCGCCATTTCGAGCCCAACGGTGGTGGTGTATACCAACCCCAAATCGGCAATATCCATCAGGTCGTATGTGTTCACTTCAGCCAGCGGTTCAATAAGGTGAATATGCGGCGGCAAGGTTGGCAGCGTTTTTCGAATAAGGTCCAGAATACTGCCATGCTTGATCAAGGCTTCACCCGGATGGATGCGGATAACCAGTTGCACTTCAGGTTTTTCAATGAAATACTGGATGGTGCGAATGATCCACTCAGACATGGACCTGGAGAAGGTGTTCCTCCCCAGGGTAAGGCTGTCGCCGAGGACGTTGGTAGCCAACAGGACGATGGGCTTTCCATCAAACCCCAGTTTCGCCTGAATGGCTGCCTGTCCTTCAGCGGGAACCCGCTGCCACTGGCGAGAAAAATCACCATAAGTGGAGGCGTTTTTCCGTGAAGAGAGCAGTACCTTTAATTCCTCAAGGTCAGCGTTGGTGAGTTGATAATTGGCGTGGGTTTTCCACAGCTCATCAGTGTTCTGCTGCATGATTTCCTGGTTATGCGCCAGCCACATCGAATGGCGTTTATCGCTGAACTCGTAAGTTGTGGTGGGAATCTTCAGGTAACCGCATACCTTATATGCGATTCCAAATTCGAGGATCGTGCCATTCGGGATGATGGCAACTTCAGTCTTCAACGAACGCAGGTAGGTGAGTAACGATTTCGCCGCGTGTAGATTGCGCTCATGCCTGAATAGGTAAAAAGGGTCTTCCCTATTCACTTCTTCTGTCTGGAACGCGTACATGTAGTCGAAGTCAGTCACCTGGTCAACAGCCTGTTGCAGGGCCTCAGGCAGCAATGAGAATGAAGAATGGGTGTGTAGCAGGTTTTCGAAATTCATCACCGCGGAGGCTGGACGCAAGACGGTGGCTGAATATACACTTTGGCGCCGCACGTCAAACTGCGGAGAATTGAAATCCCAACGACCGTAAGGGTAATAGCCGATGGTCACATCGTGACCGAGCCCTGAAAGCGCCAATCCGGTTATCACGCCATGCTCCAGCCAGTAATGGGTGGATGCGAAGATGAATACGTTCTTGCCCGCAGGGTATTGAGCGCATGACTTTTGTACAGCCGCCACTGCTTCAGGAAGTACCTTTCGGATGTTGCGCAACGAAAAATGATTCGGCAGCGGGCGATCAGATTGCTGCAGCAACTGGTAAACCTCGGCTGTCAATGGAAGCTCCCCCAGGATTTTCTTTAGTAGCTCTTTGTTGCTCGCCATTTACGCGATTTCCTCAATTCTCCAGTCAAGTCTGGGGCGGATAGGACCGTGGCGGATTTCCACCCAGTGCATACCAGGTGCGCCAGTGGTGTTGATACTAAAGTTCATAGCGCGTTCATCGCTGAAATACCGTTTAACCATATAAGAGCTGGCGTTGATACCGATCACAAAACGTCCTTCGTTGAAGGTATCTGCGGGGATGACACAGCGGCTGATGTAATGACCCGCCTTGCGCATGCTCATGGATTGGAATTTTTCCGGTTCATCGGTGTCAAAGGATGTGAAAATGAATTCTCCGCGCGAGGTCATCATGTAGATGCCGATACGCAAACCGGTGATGTCAGCGTCGAGCTGATACTCCACTTCAATGGTCAGAGGGTCTACTGAAAACAGGCTGTCTGTTACCTGCCCGGAGGGATTTTTTACACGCACCGCGATAGGTTTGAAAGGATACGCAGCAGAAGAGGACTCTTCTTCCGTGTAGCGCCGTTCTCCGCTGGCGGAAAAATCATTGGTGAGGTAATAATCCACCGCTTCGGGGGTGCGCGCGCGCAGCACCATCGCGCCTTTGTCCAGGATAATGCACTCCTGTGTGAGACGCTGAATGGCGGACATATTGTGGCTGACAAAAATCACGGTTCGCCCTTCTGATGCGACATCGCTCATCTTACCCAGGCATTTGCGCTGGAATTCAGCATCTCCCACCGCGAGCACTTCATCCACCACCAGTATCTCTGGTTCAAGGTGGGCTGAAACAGCGAAAGCCAGGCGCATGTACATGCCGCTGGAATAACGTTTTACCGGTGTGTCGATGAACTTCTCGATTTCTGAAAAAGCAACAATCTCGTCGAATTTTCTCTCGATTTCGGATTTCTTCATACCAAGGATGGCGCCGTTGAGGAAGATATTTTCGCGGCCGGTGAGTTCAGGGTGAAACCCAGTTCCTACTTCAAGCAACGAGCCCACCCGACCGTGGATCTCAGCCAAACCTTCAGTTGGTTCGACCACGCGCGACAGGATTTTAAGCAGGGTGCTTTTACCGGCGCCGTTCTTGCCGATGACCCCCAGCACCTGCCCATGGTCAAGGGTGAAGTCCACGTGCCTGAGCGCCCAAAACTTCTCGCTGCCGGTAGGGTTAAGCAGGGTCTTCACCGGAGTCTTGAGGGTTTCGACGATCTTTTCACGCAGCGTGATGTAACGGGCGGTTTCCTGAAAAATATTGTATTGTTTCCCTATGTCTTCAACGCGGACAGCCAGGTTGCTCATTAACAGGTCCTTTAAATCATGTCGGCGAATTGCTTTTCCATACGCCGGAAGTAGAACATACCGCTAATTAACACGGCGATGGCAATCAGGGAGGATACCAGTATCATCCCCCCAGAAACAGATTGCGTGGTGCCCAATAGGGCATAACGAAAACCTTCAACCACGCCAGTCATGGGGTTAAGCGCGTAGAGCAGTCGCCACTTTTCCGGGATCATACTGGAAGGATAGACCACGGGGGTGAGGTACATCCAAAGATTGGCGATGAAGGGCATAATGTAACCAACATCTCTGTACCTTACCATAAGCGCTGAAGACCAAAAACCCACACCAAGTGCGGTAATCAGCGCCAGCAGGATGAGCAGCGGCAGCCACAAGGTGGCAATAGTAGGGGTTACTTTATAGAAGATCATCATACCAATGAGAATAGTGAAACCGATGAAGAAGTCCACCACGCTGGACATCACCGATGCCAGCGGGATGATCATGCGTGGAAAATAGATCTTGGATACCATATTGCTGTTTGAAACCATCGAACGACTGGCAACCCCCAACGCGGCAGCGAAGAGCTCCCAGGGCAAGGTAGCCGTGTAGGAGAAGATGGGGTAGGGTACACCGTCAGACGGGATCTTGGCGAAATTCCCAAAAAAGATGGTAAACACCACCATCGCCATAAAAGGTTTGAGAATGGCCCACAAAATGCCGAGCACGGATTGTTTGTAGCGGACTTTGATATCCCGCCAGGTGAGAAAGTACACCAGTTCGCGATAGAGCCACAGGTCTTTGAGCTTGAGCCCCACCCAACCGCGGGATGGCTGGATGACTACCACAGGCGGCTTTCTCTTCTGTTCAAGCGTGTTGACAGTTGTCATTCGTGCTTTTAATACCCTTTCTGATCGCGATACCACTCAATGGTTTTCTTCAGACCTTCTTCAAAAGATGTCTCGGCTTTAAAGCCGAACGCCTGTTCAGCGCGGGTTACATCCAGTCGGCGGCGCGGTTGACCGTTAGGCTTGCTGGTATCCCAAATTATGCGCCCTTTGAAACCAGTGAGATGAGCGATGAGTTCAACCAGGTGCTTGATGCTGATTTCCATGCCCGAGCCCAGGTTAATCGGTTCAGGAGAATCGTATTTTTCGGTTGCCAGTAAAATGCCTTCCGCTGCGTCTTCTACATATAGAAATTCACGCGTGGGTGTGCCGTCACCCCATACTTCGATGGAATCCGCGCCGCTTTCAATCGCTTCAACGCATTTTTTAATGAGCGCGGGGATGACGTGCGAGCTCTCGGGTTTAAAATTATCACGTGGGCCATAAAGGTTGACCGGCATGATGAAAATCGAATTGAACCCATACTGCTGCCGGTAAGCCTGTGATTGCACCAGCAGCATCTTCTTCGCCAGTCCGTACGGCGCATTGGTTTCTTCAGGGTAACCATCCCACAGGTTTTCCTCTTTAAAAGGGATAGGCGTGAATTTTGGGTAGGCGCAGATGGTTCCCAGGGCGACAAATTTTTCAACACCGCGCAGCCAGGCTTCGTGGATCAATTGCACGCCCATCATCAGGTTGCTGTAGAAGAACTCCGCCGGGTGTTCGCGGTTGGCGCCGATACCGCCTACCTGGGCAGCCAGGTGAATGATGATATCCGGGTTGCTGTCATCCAGCATCTGGCGGATCGAATCCAGTTGCACGAGGTCATATTTTTCAATGGTGGGGATGAAAACCTCTTTTGCTCCGCGCTCGTGTAACCTGGCGGTAACGAACGAACCAAGAAAACCGGCCCCGCCGGTGACACACACGCGTTTATCCTGCCAGTAATCAGGTGACATGCTCATGCTCCTTCGTTTCCAGAATAACTTTCAGCCCCACAAGTTTGAGCACAGGTGCTGACTCATTTTCAACCAGCGTGATCTCGTGCTCCAGGCAGGTCAGACGGCAGATCTCAGCCACTTCACCGCTGCCTTCCAGCCGTACCTGGTGATAACCCAGCGCTTTCAGGTTTTGGATAGCGTGCGCAGCGCGTTCGCGTACCAATCGGTAAAGATTAAACGAATTTTGAATAAAGTCAACTGTCAGGCGCGCCCTGAGGGCGATGCCTTCTGGCGTGATGATGTACTTGAGTTTCTTGCGTTCCAGGCGGCTGACCTTGACATACCCTTTTTCGATCAATCGTTTGAGGTGCCAGTTCACCGTGCCCACAGCCACTTCAAGGCTTGAAGCGAGTGCTGCCTGGGTGGTGTCGGGATCCTGTTCGATTTGCTCTAAGATGACGAGGTCTCGGCCAGAGGTGGATGGGTAACTCATGAATCTCCAATATTCAATCATTGAATTATAAACGCTGCTTGATGAAGGGTCAAGGGACGGGGATGGCCCAGGGGAGTACCTCAGCATATGGTGAAGAAAGCAACAATTGTTGAGAAAGGGGATTCCGCTGTGCAGAACCCCTTGAAATGAGTTGCGAGCACGGTTCAATTTCTTAATGTTATAATCGATGCGGGTATTGGGGCCCGTAGCTCAGTGGTTAGAGCAGGCGGCTCATAACCGCTTTGTCGCAGGTTCGATCCCTGCCGGGCCCACTCCCCAGGTCATTTTTGGTTCACCAGGGGTTTCATTACCAAACACCATGGCACGGAACCCGTAAATCACCTTTCAACTCTTCAAATCGAAAAATGGTCTTTATTAGATTGTGCATGCGCTGACGCAATTCACTGGTTTTCTGAACCCAGGAAGAAAGGGCTGCGGGCAGCAAGGCCTGGCCGGCGCATGCTTGCTGCACTTCAGTGGTGATTCACCCGCAAGGCGGGCTTCCATTCTTAGAATATGGATGAGAGCCTTCAGGAAGGTGTCACCCGCGCTTCATGTGACCTTCCCCCAGCGAAAAAGCGAAAAATCTCTGTAAAGAAAATTGACGCCAACTCCTAAGCCGTGGTCATACGCGACTCCTTTCTCAAACCCATCTATTTGCGCAAGAATCCGCGTTCATTTTTCGCCGGAAAAGAAGGTGTTGTGATTGGGCAAAAACCGGTTGGTTCATTTTGTACTGAATTGGCATAACAGCAGTTTGCTGATGGTCATTTTCTTTGCTTTTCTCCGGGTGTTTTTCCAAGTTATAATAACAGCTACCCTGAATGATTGTTTTTCCGATGAAAAAGCTCAGCATTACTACTCGCGACCTCCTTCTCACATTGATTGCTGCGCTGGCCATCAGTATAGGTATGGCAGTGTTCCAACGTGCGCCATTCTTCGAAGCCTGGTTTGGCAGCTGGCTGCTGCTATGGGTCAGCCTGTTTTTGTTGATCAAGACCTGGCGTTTTTTCCAGGGTGGCAGATGGCTGGCTGTCTTACTGCTGGTATGTTTTTTCTTACGCGTATTCCTTGGTCTTTTCATCTATATTGCTTTACCGCAGATTGGTAACGACAACGAGGTGGAGAACGCTGGTTATGTTTACAGTGACGCGTATCACCGTGACACCCAGGCACTTGTATGGGCGAAAAGTGAAACGCCATTGGTCTCTATATTTTCCAGCAAGAACAGCAGAGACCAGTACGGAGGACTGCAGTTTATTTCAGCCTCGCTCTATCGCTTATTCAGCGTGGATGAACCGCGCCCGCTGTTCACTACGATTCTGGCCGCCATGACTATGAGCGTGGGGGTGCCTTTCCTGTATGATGCGCTGAAACGCCGTTGGGGAGCCGGTGTTGCCCGGGTTGCCGCCTGGTTTTACACACTCTACCCTGATAGTGTGTTGTTGGGCAGCTCGCAGATGCGGGAGCCTTTCTTGATTGGGCTTTTCTGCATTGCCTTTTTGATGGTTGTCACCAGGCGCGAGAAAACCACGCGAAAGCTGCTTTTCTTCTTTCTACTGATGGGTGTTTCTCTGGCGATCTCGCTTCCATTGGGAGGGCTCCTGGCGGGATTGCTGATAATGTGGGGGTTGATCGAATGGATAACTGAACAGAAAACGCCGCGCAGCAAGACAACAGGAATCATACTGCTTATCCTCGCGAGTATTGCGGCCTTAACAGCCGGGTATATATGGGTCAAACCCACGGTCTATTACGATGCTTACTTAACCCGTACTGCTTCAGGCTTAATTGCGGCGTTGTTTAAACTGATAGATGAAAAGTGGCATATTCCACTGACCACTTTTTATGGTTTGGCCCAGCCTTTCTTGCCAGCCGCGCTCGTTTATCCTTCATTGCCGTTCTGGCGTGTAACCGCGATCATCCGGGGGTTAGGGTGGTGGTTCATGCTCCCCTTCTTGCTTTACGGGTTCTTTGCCGTTTGGAAGGCCAAACCGCGTTCAGAACGCTGGTTGATGGCGTTTATTGCGCTGGCGTTAACCGCGTGGACGGTTGTCACTTCTCTTCGCGCTGGAGGAGACCTCTGGGACAACCCGCGCTATCGCGCGCTGCTCATCCCATGGTTTGCCCTGCTGCTTGGTTGGTGCTGGCAGCGCATCAGGCAGGGTCATCTGGCCTGGTTCCTGCGCTGGACGGGAGTGGTGCTGGTGTTCTTTTCGGTCATTTTGCTTTGGTATTTGCTCCGTTACCATATAATCAAAGGATATTTAGGTTTCTTTGATATGGCACTGATAATCACCCTGGCATCTGCTGGGATCTTGCTCAGCGGGTTGCTCTGGGATGGATATAAATGGTTCACAGCGCGTAAGAAAAAGCAGCAACCTGATGGTTCTGGGTGAATTTCTTGACAATCCTTGGAGCGTCGGGTAGAATTGGCCTTACCTGCCGAGATAGCTCAGTTGGTAGAGCACACGACTGAAAATTGTGGGGTCGCCAGTCCGATCCTGGCTCTCGGCACCATACACTCCCTCAAGGGAGTGTAATTTTATACCGTGGTTTGATGGATTGGTTCAAGAACGGAGGGTGTTAAGGAGTGGAAACGATCAAGGTACGCTTGATAGGAGCCGCAGCGCAGGAATCCCTGATGAAGGCAGCGGCTCGCAGGTGGGTAGCCGGGGTGACCTCCAAGGGGGCTTTTCTGCGCACTGATGACAGGGTGCTTTTCCTGACTAATTCAGATTACCGCAGCCCGTTTAACCTCACTCTTAACTCGATTGGGCAACTTTTTACCCGGCTGCAGCCAGGTGACACGTTTGAAACGAACAAGAATGAGATCGTGTTCAGTGGGCGGGAGATTACGCTGCTCACCCACGGGGCGGCTGTGTGGCATCCACCTCAACCTGCGAGGATGGTGGCTTCTCTGCAGGAACAGCGACTACGTGCCAATTTATTGCTCGACACGATCAAAAGCATCGATCCTGATAAGGGGTTTCTCTTCCTGGTAGGGCAGCCGGACGACCAGACGGAGGTCTTTCAGCGCGAAATTCATCACGCGGCTCGCCAGATAGTGCTGGCTTATCGAAGTCAAAATAAAGAGGGTTTTTTCGCTTCGGCTGAAAAAATCCTTGGCGCTGGCGGCGGGTTGACCCCATCAGGCGATGACTTCCTCACCGGCTTTCTGCTGTACCATTACCGCTACCTGCAATCCGTCAACTCTGAGCCAGGATTATTGAATGAATGGTGGCAAGAACTTACCCGGCTGGCATTTAAGAAAACAACCACGATCTCAGCCAACCGGTTGGAATACGCAGGGCGTGGTTGGGCGGAAGAAATATTTTTAACGTTGATAGACCACCTTTTCACCCCCGAGGTGGCCTTTGGGATTGAAAAGGCAAGACATCTGGTGGATTTCGGTCACTCTTCAGGGGTTGATACCCTCATTGGTATCTCGTACGGGCTGGATTCGCTGCTCGTTTAGTCTGAGAATAAAAACAGGAGCCAGATTCGGCTCCTGTTTTTTCGCGTAATGCAAGCCTGTCAGACCAGGATCTCTTCAGGAACGATCATTTCCTCGTTTGCCTGTCGAACAGCATCGGGCACATTGAAATCCAGTTCTGCGCCAGCCATCTGCTGAACATATGCCTTGACCAGCTGATCCCAGTACTTTTTGGTGATGTAGTAAACACGCGCGCCACCCAGCTCATGCTGGACTTCCGGCCAGGGATAAGAAGGCTGTGCCATACCGAGACCCCAACGCAGCCATCCGTTGTAGGATTCGTAAGTCGCCCACCACTCGGTGTTACCTATCATCTCGAACGCGTAATACGCCTTGGCGTAGTACATCACCGCGCCGATACGACCGCCACGCAGCAAAGCCATGGTGTGCAGGCTGACGTTCACCTTCTCATTCATCACCCGACCATTGGCAAAGCCAGCCCAAACCCCATCAATGAGACCAACCAGAGTATAGGGGTCTTTAAGGCGATGACGATACCAGCCAAGGATCTCAGAATAGACACGGGCTCCCACGATGTCGTAGAAATCATGGTCCACGTCCATCAGGCGCTTCATATATTCCATCATCCTGGGAGCTTCTTCACGGCGGGCTTCGCGGATATAGAGGGTGCGGCCGTCTTTCAATTTGACCTGGGCGCCTG
>JAAZNW010000043.1 GCA_012798065.1 Chloroflexota bacterium | reverse complement strand
GGTGAAACCTGGTCCTGATCGCGGATTGACATTCTTTCTTTGATCACCCGCTCCATCCGGCGCAGCCCGATGCGCAGTTTATTTTGTATCAGTTCGCCATTGGTCTTTACCCGACGGTTCCCCAGGTGGTCGATATCATCCTTGTCCTCTATTTCATTGTTGATCAGAATCATCCGGCGGACAAGGTAGACGATATCCCACTTGGTCACACTGCGGTGAGAAACCGGGATGCGGCTCATCAGGTCAAGCTTCTGGTTCAACTTATAGCGGCCAACTCGTTCAAGGTCATAATGGCGGCTGTCAAACAGTTGCTCTTGGAGAAATTGCCTGGCATTCTCAAGGTTAGCCGGGTCGCCAGGGCGCATACGTTTAAAGAACTCAATCAGCGCAGCCTCTGCAATCGTCTGATAATGCGTCAGATCCCATTCAGGTTCCTGGCGGATAGTGGAAGGGATAAATTGCCGGTCTGGGTTATTGTCGATGTCACTGAACAATGCAATCAGCTCCTCATCAGAGCCAGTTTTGACCGGTGATTCACCAGGAAGCAGATCATCAACCGCTGCCAGCGCGCGTAAGAAAATCGTGATAGGAACGGTGCGCTTGCGGTTGAACTTTAAAATCAAATAATCATTCTTGCGCGTCTCAAACTCCATCCAGGCACCGCGGTCTGGGATAAGCTTGGCCATCGCCAGGCGATGACCGGTAGCCCGGTCTACCGGGGCTTCAAAGTAAACGCCCGGCGAACGAATAAGCTGCGATACAACCACACGTTCAGTACCATTGATGATGAAGGTTCCTTTTTCGGTCATCTCGGGGAAATCGCCCAGGAAGATATCTGACTTCACCGGTTCTGGGATATCAGGGCCAGCCAGAAGCACGGAAACGTACAGCGGGCTGGCGTACGTCAAGTCACGTTCGACACACTCTTCAATGGAATGCTTGGGCGGTTCAAACCAGTATTTCAGTCCCCATTGTTTCGCCTCAGGGCTGCGGCCGGGGAAGTACAGTTTCATCCCCTTGTTATAGGATTCGATTGGCGAGATCTCGTGAAAGAGATCCTCCAGCCCTTCTTCCTTTAATCTTATGAAAGATTCAAGTTGGACTTCAATCAAATTGGGCAGGTCAAAGATGGTTGGTATTCTTGCGTAATTTTTAGTGGGCAACACAGAAGCCATTGGTTTCTCCTAAAATGTCAAAACCGACGATAATCGAATAAACTCCCAGCCCATTCCAGAGCCGGGATGCGCAACTTGTCATTATACCAACGCGTTTTTCAATGGTCAAGGAATTCGTGTTAGTTCATTTAGGGGGGTCAGCACATCGTCTACAGTTTATATGCGCTTTGCCTTTGCGTATTAACGCGTATTTCACCTCTCCCGCTCCCGTCGGCTGATCACGGGTGACCCTCAAGCCAAACAATTTCTGCTTTCACCTCAGCCTGAGGGGAGACACTTATCACGCCAAACGACAGCCGGTAATCAGGTTTTTCCGCTACGCTGCACGAACCCGGGTTAAAGAACAAAACATGCTCCCGCAGTTGGTTCTCTGCATGGTGTGAATGACCGAAGATGACCACGTCTGCGTTCACTGCCAACGAATGGAGTCGCCTGTAGTAACGAGCAAACTGGTAACCGTGCAAGGTATTTTCCAGCTTATCACGCCAGTAACCTGCCACGCCCAGGTGCCCGTGGGTGACAACGACCCGGGCACCATTTAAATTGAGCCGCTGCATCACGGGCAGTGAACGGAGAAAGTAAAGGTCGCGGTTTCCTCTCACAGAATACACCGGCGCCAATTCGCCCAGCTGCTCCAGAACACGAGGGTGTGAAATATCACCGGCGTGGATGATGAGGTCCGCCATGCTGTTCTTAATCAATGGGATCAGGTGTGGATGCAGTCTGCCCACACGATCGATCACATGTGTATCCGCCAGCACCGCCGCGACAATCCTTTTTTCTGATTGAATTCGTATTTCCTCAGGGTCAGACAAGTTTGCTTTCCACATCCGCCATCGCCTGTTCTGAATTTTCAAAAACGATTCCGTGCATACCCAACCAGTTGGCGGTATCAATATTTTCTTGCAGGTCATCCACAAAAACCGCTTGATATGGCTCAGCTCCCAAGCGTTTGAGTACATCCAAATAGATTGCGGGGTCGGGTTTCGCCATCTTCACTTCAGCCGAAATGACGATGTGGTCAAAAACATGCAGGCAATCAAAATAGGTTGTCAAGGCCTTGCGCGCGCCAGACCAGGCGTTGCTTAGCAACGCGGTCTGGTAACTGCCGCGTAACTTCTGGATGAACTCAATTAACCGGTCATCCACCCGGGTGCCGGTCCAAAATTGAAGCTGAAAATCGCGTAAATCAGCAGGCGGGACGCCGAGGGTTTTCCCTACCTGTTGCCAGTGTTCCTCCTCGGTTATCGCGCCGAGGGTCGCAAGGCGGGCTGTTTCACTGTTGAAAACCAGTTTATCCAGTTCACCCAGGGTCACGCTGAATTTCTTTGCCAGTTCCTGCCGCGGACGGTCGTCGACCAGCTGCAACAGCACTCCCCCCATATCCCAAATGACGGCTTTGATCGTACCAGGCATTTTTCTCCTCTTTATTAGATATTGAAAAAGAGTATAACACGGGAAAATCGGAGAGCTGCGGGAACAACGTAACAACCTCTATCTCCAATTGTTCACTCGTTCGCCACGTTTTTCCTGGTTTATTCCAACGAGAACCGTTATAACAATGCCCAATCGCGCAGGAAGACTCCCAGGTCAATCAAGCCCAGGTGCTCATTAAGGAAAAGTCACGGAACCGCATTGCACCCGTAACCACTGAGCGCAGTGATATGGCGGCTATCCAATAGCAGGCGCATCTCAATTCGAAAAGACAGCATCGTCTGCGCTGCGAAGCACGCAAAAAAATGGTTTGTTTGCAGGGTGATAAACCATACTGGCACGCACATCTCTTGAGGTTTTTTTGGCACTTGCAGTTGCCTTCTCTTTTAAGTGACAACACTCCTAAATGCCTGAGCGCCTTCACTGAAGAGGTATGTTACTGTTCTAAATCAATAACCATTCAATCTCTTGAATATTTGACAGCCTGATAATGATCCTCCTCAATAGTCAGCCTTCAGCTCACCAGTTAAGGCTTTCATATAGTTGTATAACCTTATCCGCGTACCAGTAATCCACGTCGGCAGGGCCGTAGGATTTCAATCCATCGCGAGCGTTCCCCGCGCGCTCGATCAAACCAGCCAGCATACGTGTTCCGTACATCACGTTAAAATCAGGGTCTTTCAATTCAGCAATAG
Organism: Chloroflexota bacterium; assembly: GCA_012798065.1. Classification (GTDB taxonomy): domain Bacteria; phylum Chloroflexota; class Anaerolineae; order Anaerolineales; family Anaerolineaceae; genus UBA6107. Next base: position 4,531 of record JAAZNW010000043.1, on the reverse strand, counting down.
TGGGCCTGGAGGAAAAACAAGGACCGTTAATGCACTGGAAACCCGCAGCGATGCCGTCGCTGGGCATCACCTGCATCAGCCCCACCGCGCCAGAAACGGAGATAACCTCCGGCTGCCCGCCGGATTCAATCGCCATCACCGCCGCTATCAGCAACGGGTCTATACCATACGTTTGCGCGTTGGCTTCAATCAGCCCACACCACTCAACCACCCCTGCGGGATAACGATCATGAAATTGACAGGCTTGGGGGGAAATCTCTGCGCCAGTAGCCTGGTCGGTCTCCATGGTCCTTAAGGGTTCTGCTGCGGCGCTAGCTGCGCCAATCGGTTTTACCAGTTGCTGCAGTAAGAACAGAAGCAGGCAACTGAAAATGATGCCAGGAACCAGCGCCTTTTGCGTGCCAATCATAATGAACCTCCGCTGAACTTTTTCTTTATGATAGCACTTTTGTTCTATTTTGTCAAAATTAAAAAGGCGGGGGTTCCCGCCTGGCGGTGCTCATCTTTCCATGCTGACAACCTGGTGATCCCAGCGGTGCCAGCCGTTGAGCCTCTCCGTCAATATCTTCTTGCCTTCTCCCGGGCTCTTTTGCCCGCTCAACTCCAGGTCGGCATCCACCATGATACGTACCAGTTCAGAGAACTTGATCTTGGGCTCCCACCCCAGCCTGGCGCGCGCTTTTGCCGGATCCGAAAGCAGATAGTCAACTTCGGTCGGTCTGAAGTAGCGTGGGTCGATCTCCACGTATTTCTTCCAATCCATGCCCACATAGCCAAAGGCTTCTTCTAAAAACTCGCGCGGGCTGTGCGCTTCGCCCGTACCGATGACGTAATCATCAGGGGTGTCCTGTTGCAGCATCAGCCACATGGCTTCAACGTATTCAGGCGCGTAACCCCAGTCTCGTTTTGAATCCAGATTGCCCAGGTAGAGCTTACTCTGCGTACCCGCTTTGATCGCAGCCAGCGCGCGGGTTATCTTACGGGTGACAAAGGTTTCGCCGCGTCGCGGGGATTCATGATTGAAAAGTATGCCATTGGCAGCGAAAATCCCATAACCTTCGCGATAGTTGCGCGTGACCCAGTAAGAATACACCTTGGCTGCCGCGTAAGGGCTGCGCGGCTCAAACGGGGTTAATTCATTTTGCGGCGGTTTGGCAGCCCCGAACATTTCGCTGGAGGACGCCTGGTAGAACCTTTCCGGGTTGCCGCTGCGGCGGATGGCTTCAAGCAGGCGAATTGTGCCCAATCCGGTCACATCCCCGGTGTATTCCGGCATGTCAAAACTTACCCGCACGTGGCTCTGCGCCGCCAAATTATAGACCTCGTCTGGGCGAACATTATAGATCACGTCCATCAGGCTCTCAATAGCCGCGATGTCTCCGTAATGTAGATAGAGCTTCACCTCTTCACCGTTTCGATGCGGATCATGGTAGATGTGATCAATACGGCGGGTGTTGAAGGTGCTCGCCCTGCGGATGATACCGTGAACTTCGTATCCTTTTGAGAGCAACAGCTCAGCCAGGTAGGAACCATCCTGCCCGGTGATGCCAGTGATCAATGCCTTTTTCATGCTTCGCCTCCATGGCGTCGAGTTATTATTCTTGCTCTATCTGGCTTGCCAGTGGGTAATTATAACCGAAAGAAAGTCGGTTTCTTTGTGGTAAGCCGCCTGGCGCGCCATCAGCTTTCAGATGCTTTTTAAATAGAAAGCCCCGGGTCTCTATCACCTGCCCGGGGCTTTTTCGGTTGTCACTTTTCTTGCTTACGGAAAGTGATTTCTTGTTTTTCTTTGTCCAGATCCACCAACACGGTGTCACCGTCCCCATATTCACCTGAAAGCAATGTTACCGATAGCGGATTTTCTACGTATTTCTGCAGCGCTCGTTTCAGTGGGCGGGCGCCAAACGAAGGATCGTAGCCTTCTTTGGCGAGCCAGGTGCGCGCTTCGTCAGTCAATTCCACCTTCAGCCCGCGCTCTTCTAGCCGGGATCGCACTTCATTCATCTGCAGGTCCACGATCTCCAGCATCTGCTCAGGCGTAAGCGCTGAGAACATGATAATCTCGTCGATGCGGTTCAGAAATTCCGGCCTGAAAGTGCTCTTGAGCGCTTTTTCGATCTTTTCCTGCGCCTGACGGTCCTCATCCGTATCCGATTTCTGTAAAAAGCCAAGCGCTCCACCCTGTCGGACAAATTCAGTTCCCAGATTGCTGGTCATAATGAGCACCGTGTTGCGGAAGTCAACCACCCTGCCCTGCCCATCCGTCAGTCGTCCATCATCCAGAATCTGCAGCAATGAGTTCCACACTTCTGGATGGGCCTTTTCAATTTCATCAAACAGGATTACCCGGTATGGGCGGCGGCGAACCGCCTCGGTAAGTTGACCACCCTCCTCATAACCCACATAACCCGGAGGGGCACCGAACAGGCGTGAAACCGTATGTTGTTCACGATACTCGCTCATGTCCAGGCGAACCAGCGCGTCTTCATCATCAAACATGAACTCAGCCAACGCTTTTGCCAGTTCAGTTTTACCGACACCCGATGGACCAATGAAAATGAATGATCCGATCGGGCGGCGGGGATCTTTTAGCCCTGAACGCGCCCGCCGGATCGCATCCGATACCGCGCGAATGGCCTCATCCTGCCCGATGATGCGCTCATGCAGGCGATCTTCCATCTTCAGCAGTCTCTCCGATTCTTCTTCCAGCATCTGGCTAACCGGGATACCAGTCCACTGCGCCAGCACCTGGGCGATGTCATCCACATCCACCACTTCATCCAGTTTATGGTCTGATTCCCATTTATCCCGGTCTTGGTTGAATTGTTCTTCAAGGCGCAGGCGCTCAGCCTTCATGCGCGCGGCGCGCTCGTAATCACGCTCTACACCCGCCAGCTCTTCTTCGGCTTTCAACCGTTCAATTTCAGACTTGGCTTGTTTCAGCTCAGGCGGCATAGAGTACAACGCCACTCTTAATTTCGCTGCCGCTTCATCCATCAGGTCAATCGCCTTGTCTGGCAGACGCCTGTCGCTGACGTAACGCGAACTCAGTTTTACTGCCGCTGAAAGCGCTTCATCAGAAAAGTGCACCTTGTGATGTGCCTCGTACCGATCGCGCAGCCCCATCAGCATTTTCAACGTATCTTCTGGAGAAGGCTCGTCTACAAACACCGGGGCAAAGCGCCTTTCTAGAGCCGAGTCTTTTTCGATATACTTTTGATATTCATCCAGCGTAGTAGCACCCACACATTGCAGTTCGCCACGCGACAGCGCCGGTTTGAGCATGTTTGAAGCGTCCATGGCGCCCTGGGCAGCCCCCGCTCCAACAACGGTGTGCAGCTCATCAATAAACAGGATGATCTCGCCGGAGGAACGCTGTACTTCTTCGATTGACGCTTTAAGCCTTTCTTCGAACTCGCCGCGAAAACGCGAACCCGCGATCATTGCACCAAGATCAAGAGAGATTACGCGCTTCCCCATTAAAATTTCAGGCACATCATTGCTGGCGATTTTTTGCGCCAACCCTTCTACAATGGCTGTTTTACCCACACCTGCTTCACCAATCAACACCGGGTTGTTTTTAGTGCGCCGGGAGAGAATTTGCATCACACGCAAAATCTCATTATCGCGACCAATAACGGGGTCAAGTTTGCCTTCTTTCGCCTGCTGTGTCAGGTCGCGAGAGTATTTATCCAGTGTGCGGTAACGACTTTCGGTCTGAGGATCGGTAACACGTTGCCCGCCGCGCAGTTCAACAATGGCTTCCATTACCCGGTCACGGGTGAGGCCTGTCGTTTCAAGTAGCTTGGCAGCCGGCGTATTCCTTTCACTCAGTATCGCCAGGAACAGGTGTTCGGTTGAGATGTATTCATCTTTCAATTTGCTGGCTTCTTCATTCGCCAGGTCCATGATCCTTTTTACGCGCGGGGTGATGAATACCTGCCCGGCGCCCTGACCGTAAATACTGGCTTTTGGGCTGGTTTTAAGGATATAATCCAGCCTTTCTTCCAGGATTTGCGGATCCACTTTTATAAGAGCCAGGATTTGAGGTACTACTCCTTGCGGTTGTTCGATCAGCGCCAACAGGATATGCTCAGTATCAATCTGATTGTGTCCATAGCGCTGGGTGATCTCGGCAGCCCTCTGAGCAGCCTCCTGCGCTCTTTCTGTAAACCTATCAAATCGCATCATAATTCACTCCGAATCAATGGTCCTTCCTCGAGGTCATTATAGCATCGAGGATATCAAACAAATCAAAGATTTTTATAAGAATTCGGTTAGGCTTTTTCACCCATAGTAATTCGCATTGTTCTGTGCAGCCCTGATAGAACCAGGTGCAAGGTTCACGCCGTTCTTTAAAGACAGTGTAAAATTTATGGCATGGATGAACGCAAGACAGACCCACGAATCCGGCCAATTGAAATCCAGCGCGACTTGCCAGCGATCGCTGACCTGATCGAGACCGCTTTCGCCGAGCAGATGGATGATGAGGGCAGAGACTATCTTCGCCACCTCCGTCACATCGCGGCAG
>JAAZNW010000042.1 GCA_012798065.1 Chloroflexota bacterium | reverse complement strand
CACCGTCAACGAATGGTCGCTTAAGATGAAGGAGCTGTCCGGCGTGATGGCTGAACCCTATTCATCGGCTGATTTCCTCCACGGGCCCATTGCGATGGTGAAGGGAGACTTCCCGGTACTTAATGTTGCGCCTTCGGGCATCGCGTACCCTCCACTTTATGAGCTGCTGAGGCGCCTGCGAGAAGAGCGCCGGGCGGAAATTTACTCCATTACAGACCGGGATGAGGTGCTTCAGCTGTCACGTGCCGGGCAGCGTCTTCCGCAAGGCATCCCTGAGTGGTTGACCCCGTTGATTGCCATCATCCCCGGGCAATTGTTTGCTTACCACCTCACCCGCTATAAAGGGCTGGATCCTGATAACCCCTCGGGGCTAAGCAAGGTGACCGAGACCCATTAAAGCTACCTGGATTGGTGTCTGACAGAGAATGGTGCGCCCACTCTTTAAGATAACAGAGGGAGGATGTACCTGTCCACATCCTCTTCGGAGGATGGAGAGGGAATAGAACGGAAAAGCAGCCATTCTTCACAATGGCTTACGCTCTGACCAGGCTGCAGTTCTGTCAGCGGCGCGAGCGTTTCTAATTCCAGAATGTCGCTGTCTGTGTAGGCTTCAAAGTTCACATTAAGATCCGGGTATTCGGCATTGGGCTGCCAGGCGAAGCGCTTAAGGAACAGTTGACCGTTCAGCGCGTAGGCAGCCCAACCGTAGGGATTTTGTAAGCCAAATTTCTGCGGCGTCGCGGAGGATGGGTCTTATCAAGAATTTGTGTTTGAAATACTGTCCGCCTTTTAATCCCATTCACCCCGCTCACGGATGATAAAAGTCATAAAAAACCCTGAGAATTATAATTATGTTGGGAAAAAAACCATGAAAACCTGGCTTTTGTACTATAATTTTCGAACATCTTATAATACGTGAGGTTAGAATGCCAAATAAAAATGTAAGCGTTGAAGCAGTGTTGTTAGAAGGATACAAGATTGAAGTCAAATCAAGGCAGCACGTCTCGATTGTAGACCAACCCCCTGCTGGTGGCGGGGGAGATGCCGGCCCCACCCCGTTGGAGTACCTGTTCGTTTCATTGGCAGGGTGTGTTGCCACAATTGGCCAGATCATTGCCAAACAGCAGCAACTTCCTTTACGCGGGATCTCTGTAAAAATCGATGGCGATTTGGATACAGACGTGCTGATGGGCAAACGCAGCGACGTGCGCGCCGGGTTTGAAGGAATCAGAGTGAAGGTTGCGATCGACGGAGACATGACCCAGCAGGAAAAAGAGCAATTTGTCCACGATATTGACGCCCGCTGCCCGATCTCAGATAACATTCTCAATCAAACACCCATTAAGTTCGACGTGGAGTAAAAAACTTGACTCTTCCCACAGATCCTGACCAGGGAACCGAACGCACCACCACCGAGATGATGGTGGGACAACGGCTCAGGAAGCTCCGTGTGAGCAAAGGGCTTTCGTTACGTTCCCTGGCGGATCTGAGCGGGTTGAACATCAACACGCTCTCGCTTGTCGAAAACGCTAAAACTTCCACCTCGGTAGGCACGCTGCAGCAGCTGGCGGCTGCCCTATCCGTCCCTTTGTCTGCGCTCTTCGTTGAGGAAACCGTAGAAAAACAGGTGGTTTTTACACCCGCGCACCCTCAGCCAACGACAGAATTCCACCATACCCAAATGGTGTATCTGGCGCAAAACCTTTCCAGAAAAACCATACAACCATACCTTGTGACCTTAAAGGCTGGGATGGGCAGCGGGAATAATATGATCGTACATACCGGGCATGAATTTGTGTATTGTATTGAGGGGCAGGTGCAGTTCACAATTGACAATGAGGTTTATCAATTAAAAGCCGGAGACAGCCTAATTTTTGAGGCGCATCTCCCTCACACCTGGGAAAATAATCAACCCGCGCTCGCCCGTTTGCTGATGATTCTGGCGCCGGCAGATGCAGCTGAAGAGGCAGGCAGCCGGCACGTTTCGCTTGAAAAATGAGAAAGGAGAAAACAATGAAAATTGCGGTCATTACGGAAGATGGCAAAAAGATCAGTCAGCACTTTGGGCGGGCTCCTTACTTCCTGGTGTTGACGATCGAAGATGGCAAGGTGACCCATAGATAAATGCGTGAAAAACCCGGGCATGGGCATTTTGGCGGTCGCGCGGAAGAAACTCACGGTCATCGGCACGGCTTTGACGAAGGCTCACACTTGAAACATAAAAGCATGGCAGAAACGATTTCTGATTGTAAAGTTGTTCTCTGCGGAGGTATGGGCATGGGCGCTTATGATAGTATGCGCCGCCTGGAAATCACGCCCATCGTGACGGACTTGAAAGATATTGACGAAGCAGTGAAGTTATACCTCGAAGGCAAATTGGTGGACCATCCTGAACTGCTTCATTAAACGGATTCACGTTTATGCATAAGTTGCTGTAGGATAAGAGACGCCGTATAAGCAAACGGAGTGACCCACTCGATGAAAATCATTTACGAAGACCTGCAAAGAATCATCCAGGCGCACGCCAGGTTTCTCGCCGGCGAGTGCGATGGCGCCAGGGCTGACCTGGAGGGGATTGACCTGTACGGCAAAGACCTGGCCAATGTGAACCTTGCGGGAGCTAACCTCAAGAGCACCAACCTTAAACGTTCCATTTTGTGGGATGCCAACCTGGAAGAGGCTGACCTCGAGCAAGCTGCCTTTAAACACGCGATTTTACAGGGGGCGAATCTGCGCAAGGCCAACCTGCGTGGCGCGGGGTTGATGGGCGTGAACCTCATCGGCGCAAACCTGAGCGGCGCAGACCTTACCGGCGCGGACCTGGATTGCGCTGTTTTGCAGGGAGCGTTGTATGATAAAACCACCCAGTGGCCTGAGGGCTTTGATCCGCTTTCGGCAGGCGCCATTTGCCAGGATGAGTGACCATGATCAACGGATCGCCTTGGAACGAATGTGCATTTCGGTTACAATGGCACTTCATTAATCCATGGTGATGAATGGTCCTTATTAAGGAATTTATGATTTTCGGACAATCCCCCTTGCTTAACATCTTACTCCTCAGCCTGATGGCCAGTTTGGGAACCGGGCTCGGCGGGTTGATCGCGATTATCCGACGACCAGGCAGAAGGTCTTATGGTCTGCTGATGGGCATCACCGCGGGTGTGATGATTTCCCTGGCTTTTCTGGAGCTCGTTGCCGAGGCCTGGAAGCAGGCGGGGTACATCACTGCCACCATTGGTTTTGCCACAGGAGCGATTTTCATGTTCCTGCTGGATCACTTCGCCCCTCATATACGTTTTGGTGAGAAGGAAGTAAGAGGTGAACCTCCTTGCGCTGAACCACGCCAAAGGATGGGTCCGCGCCCTGGAGGGCGCGGGTTTGGCCGCCTTTACCGCCAGGGCAGAATGTACGACTATAAACTCATCAACACTGGTCTGCTGCTGGCGGTGGGCATCACGCTTCACAACCTGCCTGAAGGTATCTCGATTGGCGCTGGTTACCTTCACAACCCCAAATTTGGTTTATTCATCGCCGTGGCTATTTTATTGCATAACATCCCTGAAGGCATTGCCACCGCGCTCCCGTTGTGCAAGGGCGGCGTTTGCCGCTGGGACGCATTCCGGGTGGCTTTCCTTTCTGGTCTGGCGGAACCGGTAGGCGCGCTGCTGGCAAGCCTGTTTTTGGTGAATTTTCAGGGATTGGTGCCGGCAGCACTGGCTTTCGCTGGGGGGGTGATGGTGTTCATCACCCTGGATGAAATGATCCCGACCGCGCGTGAATATGGGCATGAACACTACACCGCGATTGGCATTATTCTCGGTTCGATCTTTGTTTTCTTGCTGTCAGGAATTTTTGGCGTGTGAGTTGCGCCTGAATAGTTGAGATGAGCATCTATACTGATTTATTGGCGTTGCTGCCCAAAGAGCCGGTACCACTGCGAAGTGTTCTGGTAGGGGTTCACTGGACTTTGGTTTGCAGTAAACACAGTGGACTGGGGTCAACCCTGGTCAACTACGGACCGCATGGGCACGCGCCCATGCGCGACGTTGGCTGCCTGTTAGAAAAGAGCGCTCAGGAATTGGCCGGCTGGATCGAATCTGACAACCTGCTTGAAGCCAGCCTGGGCATCGCCGCTTACAATTCCTTAATTGACCTTGACGATTCCAAGCTGAAAGAAGGGAACGCTTCAGAAGTGTTAAGATGCGAATGCCCCGGTAAGAACCTGGCTGTCATCGGGCATTTCCCCTTTATTACGAAACTGCGTGACCTCGCCGCGAACCTGTGGGTCATTGAGAAGGACCCCCACGGAGACGACTTCCCAGAAGAAGCCGCGCAGGAATTTCTGCCGAGCGAGGATGTTGTTGCCATTACCGGCACGGCTTTCATCAACCACACCATAGAGAGGTTGCTCTCCTTGTGCCGTCCAGGCGTGCCGGTGATGATTCTCGGTCCCTCCACCCCGCTGGTACCATTGTTGTTCGACTACGGGGTCACTTACCTCTCGGGTTCGCGCATTATCGATGAAGCGGCTGCCAGGCTCACCATCAGTCAGGGCGCTGGTTTCCCGCAAGTGCGGGGCGTGCAGGTGGTGAACATGGTAAAAGACGCCTGAGTTACCCCGTATTCCACCAACTTAAATGCGCAAACTTCAGTTTATCCATCCGCTCTGACCTGAAACAGGCGCGAACTTCCATTGTGGAAACCGCGGGAACGGGGGGTAGTCGCGGGGTTTATACGCCCAGTGAAGCAGGGACAAAACCACATGGGGGTTTGGTGCTGCTTGTTTTTGAGTTTCCAAGGTGGAATTTTCCCTAATCCTGATTGCCAGAATGGAAAAGCACTGAAACCGCGCCAACCGCGGCAGGTCATTTTTTGGATTCTATAATAAAATAGTAACGCATTCAGAGTTGTCAATAAAAATCCTGATCGGCGTTAACCCGCGTTTGGAGGAACCATGAATCCTGCTCAAAAAAGCGTACAACTGACCATCAATGGTGAAAAGAAGGCATTACTGGTGACACCGGAAGAAACCTTGCTGGACGCCCTACGCGCCGCCTCGTATTTCAGCGTCAAGTTTGGCTGTGGCAGCGGGGAATGCGGTTCTTGTACCGTGATTATGAACGGCAAGGCGGTGCGCAGTTGCACCATTAAAGCCATGGAAGCCGAAGGCAGCCAGATCATCACCCTGGAAGGCTTGAGTAAGAATGGCGAGCTCGATCCCATTCAGCAGGCTTTTATCGAAACCGGCGCCATCCAGTGCGGCTATTGCTCACCGGCATTAATGCTTTCGGCAAAAGCGTTGCTGGATCATCAGCCTGAACCATCCGAGAAGGAGATTCGCAATGCCCTAAACCCGGTGCTCTGCCGCTGCACGGGCTATGTTCGCGGCGTCAACGCGGTTCAGCGGGCGGCAGCCATCAAACGTGGTGAAAAAGTGGCGCCTTTCAATCATATTAGCCTTCCTCTTCCAGATGACCTGGCGCAGATTGAAATTCCGGCTGAGTTCTTTCGCGCTGATGGCAATCGAGATCCCCTCCCGCCACTGGTTTACACACCCGCTTCAATGCCCGCCGCCAGGGTGGTGGGCAAATCAGAGATAAAAGTGGATGCGCGCAAGCTGGCGCTTGGCAAGCCAGTTTTCACTGATGATATTCATTTACCGGGTATGCTTTACGCCGCCATGCTGACCAGTCCGCACGCCCATGCGCGCATCAAACATATTGATGCCAGCCGTGCGCGCGCCTTGCCGGGTGTGCACGCTGTGCTCACCCACTATGATGTACCGCGTGTGAAATACGCCAGCGGCGGGCAGAGCTACCCACAACCGCTACCTTATGACCAGGTCAGCCTGGATGACAAGGTGCGCTTCGTCGGCGACCGGGTGGCTGTGGTGGCGGCGGAGTCTTTGGAAATTGCGAACGAGGCTCTCAAACTGATTGATGTCGAGTACGAAGTACTGCCAGCGGTCGTAGATATGGAAGCCGCCATGCAGCCAGGTGCGCCGGTAATCCATGACGAACCTGACACGGAGGGCATTTATAACCGAGAGCGCAACATTGTTTATCATATCGAAGCTGAAGTAGGTGATGTAGATAAAGCTTTTGCTGAATCTGACCACGTGTTCGAAGGCGAATACCACACCCAGAAACAGCAGCATGTTCACCTTGAACCGCATGTTGCCATCAGTTATTTTGATGAAGACGAACGCATGGTTATCCGTACCTCTACGCAAGTTCCTTTCCACACGCGCCGCATTATCGCGCCGCTCATCGGTCTGCCGCTGAAGAAGATCAGGATCATCAAGCCGCGCATCGGCGGCGGATTCGGCAACAAGCAGGAAGTGCTCATTGAAGACCTGGTCGCTCATTTGACCATGATCACCAAACGACCGGTGCGCATGGAGTACACCCGCGAGCAGGAGTTCACCAGCTCGCGCTCACGCCACGCCACCACCATCCGCTATAAGATAGGCGTGAAAGGGGATAAAGTCACTGCAGCCAGTCTGTACCTGATCGGGGATACCGGCGCGTATGCCACTCATGGGCTCACCGTCACCATGGTGGGCGGGTTCAAAGGGCTGACGTTGTACAATTCACCCAACTCCCGATTTATTTGTGATGTTGTTTATACCAATACCGTTGTGGCTGGGGCTTACCGCGGTTACGGCAGCATGCAGTGCCAGTATGGCATAGAAGTGCTCATGAGCGAAATTGCCGATAGGCTGGGGCTGGATGTGGTGGACTTTAAGAAAAAGAACTGGATCAAAGTAGGCGAAGAGATGTACCTTTCGCAGCAACTTGGCGAGGGTCGCACAGGCGTGCGCCAGGAGCTGGTTACCAGCGCCATGGAACAATGCGTGGAAATTGGGCGCAGGGTCACTGATTTTGATGCCAAACGCGCTGCTTACCGCGATCAAACGGGTCGCTACCGACGGGGCATCGGCATGGCGGTGGTGATGCACGGCAGCAGCGTGGCCAACCTGGATATGGCCGCTGCCACGCTCAAGATGAACGATGATGGTTCGTTTAACCTCCTTATGGGAGCGACTGACCTGGGCACTGGCTCGGATACCATACTCGCGCAGATCGCGGCTGAAGTGCTCAACACCGATGTGGATGACATCATCGTCTACTCATCTGACACTGACTTCACCCCATTTGATAAAGGAGCGTATGCCAGCAGCACCGCTTACCTTTCCGGAGAAGCGGTGCGCAAGACTGCCGTCAATATTAAGAATCAACTGCTGGAACACGCAGGAAAAATGATGGGCGTGAAAGACCTCAACACTCTGCGCCTGGAGTATAAAAAAGTGGTTGCAGCAGATGGTCGACAGGTGAGCTTCGAGGAGATTGGTCTCAGCAGCCTGCATCAGATGGCGCAGCATCAAATAATGGCCACCGAATCGCACGTTAGCCCGGTGAGCCCGCCGCCCACCGCCGCTCAATTTGTTGAGATTGTGGTGGATACTGAAACTGGCAAAGTGGATACAGAGCGGCTGGTGATGGTGGTTGATTGCGGTCGTGTCATCAACCCTGTAACAGCCTCCGGGCAGGTCGAGGGCGGTATGGCACAGGCGCTGGGTTTTGCCCTTACCGAGGATATGCTGTATTCTGCTGAAGGTCAACCGCTAAATCCCAACCTCAAGACCTACCGCGTCCCGCGTGCCGTTGAGATGCCGGTGATGGATGTGATCTTTGTGCAGACTGACGAGCCCACCGGCCCTTATGGCGTGAAATCGGTCGCGGAAATTTCCATTGATGGTGTCGCGCCAGCCATGGCCAGCGCCATCCACAGCGCCATTGGCGTATGGCTGCGTGATTTGCCGTACACCAAGGAAAAGGTCAAAAAGGCTTTCGGCTAAACCGTGGAACTGGCTGCCAAGCCCGCTGGCGAGGGTTCGGTGAGCTGGGTTTTCCATTGGAACTCGATATTCTAACCCCCACGTGGGGTCGAAGAAGGATGGCGATTGATTTTTTGAGAGATCTGAGTATGATTAAATTACACGCAAGAATTACGCCGGCAAAAAAAAGGAGGTTGAATGGCAGAAAATAAAGATGGTTGTGTTAAACCAGTGAAAGGTCCAATTTCCGCTGCATCAGAAACCCCCTCAGCTGCGCCAGTATTTCAAAAGGAGGTGTCAATGGTTCAAGCAAAAGTTGGAAAACCCGCGCCTGATTTCGAGTTAACTGCTTTTCACCAGGGCGGGTTCAAGAATATTACCCTTTCTGATTACAAGGGTAAATGGATTGTAATTTGTTTCTACCCCGGTGATTTCACCTTTGTCTGACCGACAGAATTAACGGCAGTTGCCGTCAAATACAAAGAATTACAGGCATTAGGGGTGGAAGTCCTGGCAATCAGCACTGACAGCCGCTTTTCGCATAAAATTTGGCAGGAAGAGGAGCTCTCCAAGATGGTGGAGGGCGGCGTGCCATTCCCATTGCTCTCAGATGCTGGCGGGCGCGTAGGCACTATTTACGGCGTCTACGATGAAACCGCAGGAGTGGACATCCGGGGGAGATTCTTGATCGATCCTGATTTCAATATTCGCGCAATGGAAGTTTTGACCCCCGAAGTGGGTCGTAATGTGTCTGAATTGATCCGCCAGGTGCAGGCTTTCCAGCATGTGGTAGCGACCGGAGAAGTCACGCCATCCGGTTGGGTACCTGGCAAGCCAACCTTAACACCGGGCCCAGATCTGGCTGGTAAGGTTTGGAAGGTTTGGAAGCCTGACCAGGCGTTTTAACCTTATTCGTGTCATCCGGCGTATTTCAGCAGGAGGCTGGCGAGAACCCCGCGGCCTCCTGCTTTTTATGCGTGGGTTGGGAAACCCGGCAGCAAAACAAGGTTGGAAGGTTCAGCGACTATTCCGCCCGAAATTCTCCTTAGGTTTGAAAAAAATTGGAGTATAATTACCTTCATTCAACAAGGCGCTGACCGGGACGAGTACCTGTTGACCGTTCTCTCAGAGAGAAGGAACCACTGGCTGAAAGTTCTTTCAGGAACACCAACAGCGAAAACCACCCGCGAGCTTGAACCTGAACGGCACTCGCCCATTAAGGGAAACGGATGACTCCGTTAATGGTCACAAGAGATGATGCGGTTTTTCTCCGCATTAATCTGGGTGGAACCGCGAAGCAGGCAACTCTCGCCCCAGTATGGGACGGGCGTTTTTGTTTAATCTTGGAATGGAGGAAAGAATGGCAAGACAAAAGGAACAATACGAAGGCTCGCAACTGTACAAAATTCGCCACTCAACCGCGCACATCATGGCGCAGGCGGTACTGGAAAAATTCCCTGAAGGGAAGGTGGCCATCGGTCCCGCTATTGAGGATGGTTTTTATTATGATTTTGACCTGCCCCGACCGCTTACCCCCGAAGATTTGGAGGGTATCGAAAAGCGTATGCGCGGCATCATCCAATCGGGGGTCAACTTTGAACGCAAAGTGGTGAGCGCGGATGAGGCCAAAGTGCTATTCCGTAATCAGCCTTTCAAGATGGAACTGATTGAAGGCCTCGAGTCGGGTGAGATGGATGATGACGGTAATCCGATAGATGAAAAACCCGAGATTTCCATCTACTCGCAGGGCGGCTTTACCGATCTGTGCCGCGGACCGCACGTGACCAATTCACGCGAGATCAACCCCGCCGCGATAAAGCTGCTCAATGTTGCAGGAGCTTACTGGCGCGGCGATGAGAAACGTCCTATGCTGCAGCGCATCTACGGTACCGCCTGGAGCAAGCCAGAAGAATTGAAGGATTACCTGTGTCGGCTGGAAGAGGCCAAGAAGCGTGACCACCGCAAGATTGGACAGGAGCTTGACCTTTACAGTGTGAACGATGAGATTGGCGCGGGGTTGATCCTCTGGCACCCAAAGGGCGGGCGCATTCGAAAACTGATTGAGAACTTTTGGTCGGAAGAGCATGAAGCCAATGGGTATGATTTCGTTTATACCCCGCATATCGGCAAGGCGCAGCTGTGGGAAACCAGCGGTCACCTGGGCTTTTATAAAGACAATATGTACTCACCGGTCGATATTGAAGGGCAGCAGTATTTCTTGAAGCCGATGAATTGCCCCTTCCACCTGCACATTTTCAAAAATTCGCTGCGTTCTTACCGCGACCTGCCCCTGCGTTACGCAGAGGAAGGCACCGTGTACCGCTATGAACGCAGCGGCGTGCTGCATGGGTTGATGCGCGTGCGTGGTTTCACCCAGGATGATGCACACCACTTTTGCCGACCAGACCAAATGCCCGCGGAGATCGACTTCGTGCTTAACTTCAGCCTGAATATCCTCCGCAGTTTTGGCTTTTCCGATATCCATGCCTATCTCAGCACTCGCCCCGAAAAATCAGTAGGTGACCCGGCGCAATGGGAAGCTGCCGAGGCAGCGCTGGAAGATTCGCTCAACCGCTCGGGATTGGACTACGACGTTGACCGCGGCGGCGGGGCTTTCTACGGACCTAAGATCGATCTCAAAGTGGAAGACGCCATCGGTCGCGAGTGGCAGCTCTCGACCATCCAGTTCGACTTCAACGAGCCCGAGCGCTTTGACCTGTACTATATCGGCGAAGATGGTCAACCACACCGCCCTTATATGATCCACCGCGCGCTGTTGGGCAGCCTGGAGCGCTTCTTTGGCGTGCTCATCGAACATTATGCTGGCGCTTTTCCTGTTTGGCTTTCACCTACCCAGGCAGCCATCATTCCCATTGCCGACCGCCACCTGGATTACGCCCGCAAGGTTGAAGCTGAGCTGCGCAAGGCCGGGTTGAGGGTGATGGTGGACGACCGACCCGAGCGCATGAACGCCAAAATTCGCGATGCCCAGAACCAGAAGATCCCTTACATGCTGGTCGTCGGCGACAAAGAAGAGGAGAGCGGGCAGGTGGCGCTGCGCTTGCGCAATGGCGAGAACCCTGGTCCACTTCTGCTGGCAGATTTTCTTACGCTGGCGAAATCAGATATCGCCGCCAAAAAATGACTCAACACCAGGCAGGGGAGCCAAACGCGGAAAACAGGCCGGAACCCGGTCATTTCAGGCTGCTGGCTCCTTTCTACGAGCATTTTATCCAACCGAAGGCGCCTGACAGGATCCTTGCCCACCTGGGGTTGCCGCAGCCAGGCGGTGTAGTTCTGGATGCCGGCGGCGGCACCGGGCGTGTTGCCCAGTTCTTCGCGGGAAAAGCGGCGGCTGTGGTGGTGGCAGACCAGACCTTCGCGATGCTGCGGGAAGCGCGAAAAAAAGAGGGGTTGACCGGGATATGTGCGCTGACCGAAGAAATGCCCTTTAGAAATGAAGGTTTCTGCTGCATCATCATGGTCGATGCGCTGCATCACGTGGCAGACCAGGAGGCTACCATCCGTGAGTTATGGCGCCTTCTTAAACCGGGCGGACGCATTATTATTGAAGAACCTGACATCCGCCGTTTTGAGGTGAAACTGCTGGCGCTGATAGAAAAGCTGGTGCTGATGCGCAGCCGATTTCTCTCACCAGGTCAGGTGACTGCGCTCTTTAATTTCCCTGGGGCTTCCTCACGTGTTGAAGTCGCGGGCTGGACTGCCTGGATCATCATCGAAAAGACCGCATAACCCATGCATGAATGGCGCTTAAAAAGTCCATCCTGACGAGGGAAGGACTTTTAGGCTGACGCGTACAAGGGCTTTATCCACCTCTATGGATGGCTGCATGGCGTGGCTTGCGCACATTTCAGCGGGCTCTGAACTCTGGGGTGTGCGCTTCGATTATCCTGCTGTTTTTTTTTTTTTTTTTTTTTTGCCTGTTCTGCCGCCCTGCCTGTACTGGCAGCAGAGGGCTGGGCGAGGGAGTGAACCTTCCTGTTCATTGACCACACAGCGCGAAGGGCACTGGCATTGGGAGATCGGTATAAAAACACCTCACTACATTGGGCAAAGCGCCTTATAATAGCATTTCATGCGAATCAACTTTTACAGGAGATGATTTTTATGTCAGAGGTTACACCCACGACCAGGAAAACCGCTTCGATTGGAGACTGGCTGCTGCGCCTGATAAAAGGCGTCATCATCGGCATCGGCTTCATCACCCCGGGTCTTTCAGGCGGTGTGCTGGCGGTGGTATTTGGTCTTTATGAACCGTTGATGCGTTTCATCGCCAACCTGAAGGAAAAATTCATCAAGAACCTGCTTTTCTTCATCCCGGTGGGTATTGGCGGGATCATCGGTGTGGTAGCGTTCTCGGCGGCGGTGGACTGGGCTTTCACGCATTACGCCGCGCCGTTCATCTGGCTTTTTATCGGTTTCATCGCCGGTACTTTCCCTTCGCTCTTTAAAACAGCCGGCAAGCAAGGGCGCAAAGCCTGGCACTGGCTCCTGCTGGCGGTGATAGCCGCCGGTATGTTCTTGATGATGAAATGGATGGAAAGCATCAAGAACGTCACCCTGGCGCCGAGCTTCCTCAACTGGCTGATGAGCGGCGCGCTTATCGGGCTGGGTGTGGTGGTGCCTGGAATGAGTCCTTCTAACTTCCTCATCTACCTGGGTTTATATCAACCGATGGCCAACGGCATTAAAAACCTGGACCTGGGGGTCATTCTCCCTCTCGCGCTTGGGCTGATCCTGTGCGTGTTGGTTTTTGCTAAACTGGTCTCGTGGTTGTTCAACAAAGCCTATACCGTGATGTATCACCTGATTCTGGGTGTGGTGGTGGGTTCAACGCTGGCGATCATCCCGGCAGGGGTGAGCGGATGGACCATCGCGCTGTGCGCGGTGTTGTTCCTGCTCGGTTTTGCTGCATCCTTCGCGTTGGCCAAGGTGGATGAAAAACATCCGCACGAACAGATCATCTAATTATTTTCCCCTTTTCAGGAAGAGTGAGACCCGGGATGGCAGTTGTTGAAAAGAGTTCTGCTAACAAGCCTTCAGTTAAAAACCTACCGCGTAACATATGGGCAGTGGGTTTTACCAGCATGTTCATGGATATTTCCAGCGAAATGGTCATGAATATCCTGCCGCTTTTTCTTTCCAACGTGCTGGGAGTGCAGACCAGCATCATCGGGCTCATTGATGGCATTGCTGAAGCCACTGCCAGTATCCTCAAGTTGTTCTCTGGTTGGCTTTCTGACCGCCTGGGTGGGCGCAAATGGCTGGCGGTGGCGGGGTATGGTCTTTCTGCCCTGGTGAAGCCATTCTTCTACATTGCCAACAGCTGGGGGCTGGTGGCAGGGGTGCGCTGGGCTGACCGCGTGGGCAAGGGTATCCGTACTGCCCCGCGCGACGCGCTGGTGGCAGATTCTGTCACTCCTGAAGTTCGCGGGCTGGCGTTTGGTTTTCACCGCGCCATGGATACTGCCGGCGCCTTTATTGGTATCCTCATCGCCGCGCTGGTGGTGTGGCTGACGCAAAAAAGCGACGTGCTTTTGGCGCGTTCAACCTTTCAGATTATCGTCCTGGCCAGCCTGCTGCCGGCGCTCCTGGCGGTGCTTTCGCTGGTGGTCGGCGCCCAGGACGTGGCGGTTCAGGGGCAGCGCGCCGCGCCGAAATTCTCGCTGCGCAATATGGGCAAACCCTTTACCATTTTCATGGTCATCGTCAGCCTGTTCACCTTGGGTAACTCAGCAGATGCTTTTTTGGTACTGCGCGCGCAGAACCTGGGCGTTTCGGTGCTGGGAATTCTCATCATGCTGGCAGCGTTTAACCTTATTTACACGTTGGTATCCACCCCTGCGGGTTCGCTATCTGACCGCATTGGCAGGAGACGGCTCATCATTGGCGGCTGGCTGGTGTATGCGGTCATTTATTTTGGTTTTGCGCTGGCGCGTTCCAGCTGGCAGGTGTGGGTGCTCTATGCGCTGTACGGGGTTTATTATGGGCTGGCGTACGGTTCGGCTCACGCCTTGGTGGCAGACCTTGTTCCCGAGAAC
Organism: Chloroflexota bacterium; assembly: GCA_012798065.1. GTDB lineage: Bacteria > Chloroflexota > Anaerolineae > Anaerolineales > Anaerolineaceae > UBA6107. The sequence goes on along the minus strand of JAAZNW010000042.1, from coordinate 10,878 downwards.
TTACGCGGAACAGCCTACGGCACGTACAACGCGGTCATCGGCCTGTTGGCGTTCCCCGCATCTTTCATCGCCGGCGTCCTTTGGCAGGGCATCGGCGCCTGGACGGGGTTTGGCCCGTCAGCGCCGTTCTTTTTCGGTGGCTTGCTGGCCTTGTTGGCAGCCCTGTTGATGCTCTTTTGGATGCCAGCAATTCACACGGCGGAAGAGAAGGCACTCCATTGAAAAATGATCTTTATCATATTACCGGTGTAAAATAGTCCCATGATCGCGGTCATCACCGACAGCACCTGTGACATTCCTGACCCTCTTTTACGGGATTTGGAGATTGAAGTGGTGCCGCAATACGTCATTTGGGGAGAGAAACAATACCGCGACCGACTGGATATTGAACCCGCTGCGTTTTACCAGCGTTTATCAACAGAGGTTGAAAAGCCCCGCTCTTCGCAACCGGGTGTGACTGATTTTCAGCAGGCTTATGAACGAGCCGCTAATAATGGCGCTGACGAACTGGTAGTGGTCACGATCAGCAGAACGCTCAGTGGAACGTATGAGAACGCCATGCGAGCGGCGCAGGACTTCTCTTTGCCGGTTACCGTGGTGGATTCCACAGGCACTTCGATGGGCATGGGATGGCAGGTGTTGGCGGCTGCCCGCGCCGCGCGATCGGGCATGGACACCAGGGGCATTCTGGAGAAGATCGACCATGTGCGCCGCAGAATCACACAGATCGCCGGGCTGGACACGCTCGAATACCTGAACAAGGGCGGCCGCATCGGAGCCGCGGTTAAATGGGCGGGAACCATGTTGAAGGTCAAACCGCTGGTCGCGTTCAATGTGCTCACTAACCTGGTAGAGCCTGTTGGGCTGGTGAGAACGTATACCTCCATGGTTGAAACCCTGTACCGAAAATTTTTTGAACGGGTTAAAGGGATTGCGAACCTGCGCGTGGCGGTGTTACACGGCGGAGCGCGGGCGCACGCTGAGGCGCTGGCTGAACGGGTGCGCGCAGAATATCATCCATTGGAGCTCTTCGTCAACTCCACGGGCCCGGTGGTGGGGCTGCATACTGGCCCCGGCGCGCTGGGACTTTGTGGTTATATGGATGAGTGAGTGAGCGAAAGCGCAGGTACCTGACGAGTTGACTGCCATGCGGGGTTCCATCGTTGACGCCAGTGTGGATCAGTTCATCCGACAGTGTCTTACCGCTGATCCTCACCTTCTTTTGGCATGACGCAAGCGCTCGGGCTTGATACAATACCTCTATGTCCCATTTTCATACTGATTTAAAAGGGTTGGCCAGGCGCGCTTTCTACATTTTTTTGCACTACTGGCTGGGTCGAAAGCGACCCTTCCTGGCGAGCTATAAACTGACTTATCGCTGTAATCTCACCTGCCGCCAATGCCCTTATCACTTCCTGAAAACCCCTGAGCCAAATTATGAACAAGCCCGTGCGACCATCGACCGGCTTTACGCGCGTGGTAACCGTGTTTTAATTTTTGAGGGAGGAGAACCAATGTTGTGGCGCGATGGAAACCGGCGCGTGCACGACCTGGTGGCTTACGCGCGGCAGCGTTTTTTCAGCGTGGGTATGACCACCAATGGCACCCAACCGCTGGACGCGCCCACAGACGTGCTTTGGGTGAGCGTGGATGGGCTGGGTGAGACGCACAATCAATTGCGGGGTGCGCCAGTATTTGACTCCATCATGGCGAACGTGCGCGCCAGCTGCCATCCGCGCCTTTTTGCCCATGTTACGGTTAACGCCATCAATGCGGATGAGGTTCCGCGGCTGCTGGTGTTTCTAAATGAGTCTTTCCACGCCATCACCCTGCAATTCTATTACCCATATGGACAGGAAGATGAGCTGTTCCTTGATTTTGACAGGCGTGAAAAACTCCTGGATGAAGTCATCCGGCTGAAAGAGAAAGGGATCAGGGTGCTCAATTCAGTAGCCGCGCTCAAGGCACTCAAGCGCAATACCTGGACCTGCCGTGATAGGCTCATCGACAATGCCAACCCAGATGGCACTGTACAGCAGGGTTGTTACCTGCGCGGCAGAGCAGAGATTGACTGCACAAAATGTGGGTTTTCTCCACACACCGAGATTTCGCTGGCGTTCCAGGGGAACCTGCGCGCCATCCAGTCGGGAATGCGGATCTTTTGGTGAGTAATAAAGTTACAGGAAACCACTAACCAATTTCGAAGCCTGATTGCCCATTGAAAACTCGGAAGTTATAATGCGTGTACCAGATTTCGGGCATTAAGGAGTTAGATGACTGACGAACGTCTCTATGGCGGTATCGAAGCTGGCGGAACGAAATTCATCTGCGCGCTGGCCTCAGAACCTCCACGGTTGGATCATCAAGTGACCTTCAGTACAACCGATCCCTCCAGCACACTGGAACAGGTGCGCCTTTTCTTTGAGCCTTTTATTAAGCAGGGGATGGTTGCGGGTATCGGGCTCGCCTCTTTTGGCCCTGTGGAGGTGAATCCCCTTTCCCCGACTTATGGCTACATTACCACCACGCCCAAGCCAGGATGGAGAGAATACAACATCCTTGGTGAACTTCAGCAGTAATTGGGCGTGCCCATTGCCTTCCACGCGGATGTCAGCGGCTCCGCCATCGGGGAGTATATCTGGGGCGCGTCCAGGGGAATTGACCCTTCCCTCTATCTCACAGTGGGAACCGGGATTGGTGGCGCGTACCTGTTGAACGGCGCACCGCTATCAGGGCCGGCGGCGGTTGAGATGGGGCATATACGCATCCCTCACGACAGGCTGAAGGACCCGTTTGAAGGCAGCTGCCCGTACCACCGGGACTGTTTTGAGGGTCTGGCTGCCGGGCCAGCGATAACTGCCCGTTTTGGCAAACGTGGTGAAGACCTGACGGATGAGGATCCGTTCTGGCTGCTGGAGGTGGAGTATATCGCCAGCGCGCTGACCAATTTGATCCTCACGCTTTCTCCACGCATCATCGTGTTAGGGGGCGGAATTATGCAGCGGTTATTCTTATTCCCGCTCATCAGGAGCAGGGTCACTGAGCTGCTAAACGGTTACATTCGCGAGGACGCTATCCTTTCTGGCATGGGTGAATATATTGTCCCTCCCGCGCTGGGGAGATACTCGGGGGTGCTGGGCGCCATTGCCATGACGATGAGGTTAGGCAACCTCGAGCCCCTATAGAGATTTTCGTAAGATACGTTTCTGAAGGCTTAGCAGGGTGCGCAACAGGTCGCGGCTCCATTGAGAGCGCGGATGTCATCGTGGTTGAGGGAACGACGTACAAACCCGCGTCCTGGAAAATTCGCGTTCTAAAAACCTCTCATTTCCCTTAGTATTTTGGAGGATAGAAGCGCGCGTTTTATTCATCATTTGCGCACTTCCCTTTTACCGCGTCAAGGATCAGCTGGCTGTTTTCAGGTAGGCTCGGATGGCAGCCACTGTCTCCGGTTGTTCGAGAATGTTCAGGTGATGGCAGCCTTTGATCTTCTGGAGTTCGCTGTGAGGGATGAGCGCGGCAATTTCGAGAATGTGCGCTTCCTTGATCATCTCGCGTTCGGCGTAGAGAATCTTCATACCGGTACGAATCCCTTTCAACTCTTCGCTGCTGATGCCAATGTCATTCAGCATCAATTCGTAGCGCATTATCTTTTTCCGGTTTGGCCATCCCCAGCGGTTCCAGCGCTTCATACGTTCATACCGGCGTGTGATTGCCTGTAAAAACCGCTCTTCGCTGCCGCTGGCCAGGTAGTTGGGCGAAATAGAGACGATACGCTCAAAAAGCTGCGGGGCGTTCTTCGCCAGCAGCAGCGCAATATTGCCGCCATCGCTGTACCCCACCAGGTGGGTTTTACGGATGCCCCGCGCCTGGCAGAAGTCGATCACATCCTGGCAATACTGCGCGATTGAATACGCCCGGTCAACAGACCGGCTTTGACCGTGACCGCGGCTATCGAGTGCGTAGGTGTGATAATCAGTAAAATATTCCGCCTGGTATTGCTTGAAGATGGCCTTGTTTTCTGAATTGCCATGCAGCAGGATGAGGTTGGCCCCGCTGCCGGCTTCACAGTACGCAACCCTCAAGGTTGGAAGAGCCAGGTAGCGGGTGGGCAATTGGCGCGGGGTTGATTTCACCGGTTCCTCAGAAGAGCTTGCAGAGGTTGTAGCTGGTTTGCGTGTCATCCACTTCGTACCCGATATTTTGATATAGTCTCAACGCCCCGGTGAGGCTGTCCGCGTCTACCGATAGGTGGGTGTGGTCCATGCCCATTTCACGGAACATACGAATGCTCTCAGCAATGAGGGCGCTGGCAACTCCTTTTCCACGCCAGGGGCGGCGCACCGAGATGTTCTCGGTGTAGCCGCGCTTACGGTTGTAGACGCGGTTCTCTTCTTCGTCCACCATGTTTTGCACTACTCCGACTACCTGGTCGCCGTCCCAGGCGATCTTCCACAGGTGTGGCTGAAACATACGGTCATTCTGCCAGGCTTCATACATTTCTTCTGTTGGTTCAGAATACCCCCAATGGTCTTTGAAAGACTCACTATCCGCGTTCCAGATCGAGCGGTAATGGGCGGGCTCAACCGGACGGATCTCTAGCCCGGGAGGAAGGGGATGTTCACCCAGCGGCAGGTCAATGGGACGGTTCATCCCGAGAAAGTAGCGTTCAATGGTATATCCCTTGTCCAGCAGAAACTGGACCGTTTTAACGGCTTTCTTTTTTCTCCAGATGCGGTAGCGCCGGTCCATACCCGCGTGTTTACGCTCGGCTATCTCTTTACATTTGTCCTCTGCGAATCGCAGCATCAAGGAGGCAATGCCACGCCCCCAGTATTCCTGCCGCAGCACGCCGAATGGACCGTAGATGACCTTGCCGTCTGGTTCGCGATCCCATGAGTAGCCGAAATACCCTACCGGTTTATCTTCTACTTCAACATACAAGAGGTGCTGATAGATGTCGTAGTTCTTGGTCCATTTCGCGTCGTTTTTGAAATCTTCCAGGGTTAACACATAATCAATCCCATTGATCTCTTTGGTGGCATTGAATATGTCCAGGCGTATTTGGTAATCCGCTTCGCCCGAGAAGTGACGGAAGCGCAACCCGGGAACAGCATTCAGAGGTTCCCAATCAACATATTTTTTAGGGGAGTTCATTCTTAATTCCTTCTGTTACCTTGATACTCACGGTAATGCTTATTATACGGCGATATCTTGGCTATGGTCACGATGTAGTCGAAAAAAATTGAGAAGAGGTTGGGAACCAGAGATCGGCGGCTGGCGGGTTGAATTTCTCTTGGCGTTTTTCTCCAATATCAGCATGCGTTTAGCGGGGGCAGGCGCGTGGTTGGGGCTTCGCCCTCCTGGAAAAAAACGGGATTCATCCCGCAAGGGTGACAATGAAAGATAGCGGGTAGGGGCAGAGAAAGCCACCTGGTTCAGTGGTGCGGGTCAAAATGATGCTGCACGACTTCGATATCAGCGGCGCGGAGAAATTCCAACGCGTTTTCATCAATGCGGTAGGCGATATCATAAACGAGGCGGGTGACGCCGGCGTTGATGAGCGCTTTCGTGCAGTTGATGCACGGGAAATGGGTCACGTAGCAGGTGCAGCCGCGGGTTGAAACCCCATGCAGCGCTGCTTGAATGATGGCGTTGGTTTCCGCGTGGATGGTGCGCACGCAATGCCCATCCACAAGCAGATGACCGATTTCATCGCAGTGCGGTTGCCCCATGGGCGAGCCATTGAACCCCGTGGTGAGAATGCGCTTGTCCAGCACCAACACGCTGCCGACAAAAGCCCGGTCACAGGTGCTGCGTTCAGATACAGCGAAGGCGATCTTCATGAAGTAGGAATCCCAATCAGGTCGCATTGTTCAGTCTCCTTGCGCCTAATGATAGCATAAGAAGAATCACTTGGATTAAAAATTGTACGACAGCACACGTGAGAGCATTGGTTGCTGACGCGAGGACCGTACACGGGTCCGTCGGTAGCAGCCCTACGCGAGCTTTCAGTCGTTCAGCGCTTGCCGGCGCTTCGCGTACCCGCCGGTCGTTGCCTTCTGCTGAAAAGTTCAGGGGCGATCTTTCATACGCCGACGATACGCTAACCGGGAAAGCCCAATCGGATAACCTCCCACCGGTCTTGTGAATGGAGACTACAGGGTATCATTCAAGCATATCTTGTGGGCGGCATCTTTAACTGAAGAGCAGCGAGAGGGTTGTGCGCTCTCGCTGCTCTGCGTGTAAATTTAGTATGATGAGTTGGAGTGTGAAATTTCCAGCCCGTTGACCCTGGCGAACCGCGGAACGATGAAAGCGGTGGGGTTGCGCGCATCATAGCTCGTTGAGAGGTTGTACGCGCTCGTTTCGGCTGATAGCCAATCCACTTTGTCTCCAAAAATGTCCAACAGGCTCTGAGTGAGACGGACATTGTATGGAATAATGGTCTGCCCATCTTTTTTCAACAAGACCGCGCCAAAGCGTGAACTGCTGGTGAGGATGCCTTTGGACGGGTTGACGATATTCATGTAATGCAGGAAGGGGATGTAAAGCAGGTCGTGATCGCGCGGCTGGTTAAAAAGGTCTTCCAAAGAGCCCACCGCTTGAGAGCCGCCTGCCATGCTCAGGCTCAAATGGGGGATCGTGTGCCCGGTGGGTTGCTCGCCAAATTCATCCGCGTCATCCTGCATCCAGATGAAGCCTTTGAATATACCGTTTTCCACCAGGGTGAAGGGCTGGCGTGTCATTCCACTCAGGTCGCGGCGAAACGGGAAGGTTTCCAGGCGGGTGGGGTCATCGATAAGGGTGAATTGTTCAGAGAAAATCTTTTTCCCGATATCTTCTTTGCTCAGGCAGGAATAGCCGCGCTTCATTAACCCGCCGTGGATGCCGATGTAGCTCATGAATTGCAGCATCTCCGCGATGGCGGCGCGCCCGAAAACAACATCGTAAACCCCCAATGGGAGCTGCTGGGGAGTGTCGTGCATGTAGTGTGACATCAGGCACAACAGCTCCTGGCGCATGGCATCCGCAGAGAGCTCATCCTTCTTCTGCGCGGATTGTTCCGATTGAATTTCCCATTTGAGGGTCTGGTGAGCCAACACAATGCTCACCTGCGCGTCGGAGGTTTTGATATACAGAGGATGCGGAGTGGCGGTGCTGACCATGGCGGTGGTGTTCGCGCCATTAGAAAAGACCCCAGAAAGTTTGATTTCGTCACTTTCCATGTCCGCGACGACGCGGTTGAAGAAAGCCAGTTTCTCAGCGTTGCTTATCTCAGCCAGGGACGGGTCGTACCCGCGCTCGTCGATAAACGCTTCTCGGAAAACGGGGATCGTTGGTTCATAGGTGAGGGGCATGCTGTGTTTCACCATTTCTGCCGCGGTCTCCACCCCTCTTTGCATATCTTCGACCCTGGAAAGGTCGGTGATCATCCCGTAACTGGCGCGTTTTCGACCATCACAAGCGGTGATATTCAGGCGGATCAGGTGTTCATTGGTATTCAGTGAAATGGCTGAGTTGGCGAAGCGCATCAACGAGCTGTCTTCTTCTTGAAAATAGATGGAGACGCTGTAGCCCTTTGAAAGCGCGTACCGGCGCAACTGGTCTAATGTATTAAGAATCCTATCCTTCATTGTTATTCTCCAATTCTGACGTTGTCAAAACGGCACACTGGCACGCCATGACCCAACTGCATGATCTGGTTGGGTTGTCCTTTACCGCAGTTAGGCACGTAATAAACTTCCCAGGTGGAGGCGTCACCCACTGCGGTGAGTGAATTCCAGAAGGGGAGGGTGGCGCCTTTGTAGGTCGCGTTCTTGACCGCCCGGGTAACCCGACCATCCTCTACCAGCCATCCTGCTTCCGTTCCAAAGTGGAATTGCTCTCGATTAGAACCAATGGACCAGCTGCGGTCTCCATCCAGCACGATTCCTTTTTCTGTATTGCGGATGATTTCTTCCAGCGTGCCGTCGTTGCCAGGGTCGATATTAATATTGGTCATGCGTTCGATCGGCACCCGGTAAAAGGAGGTGGCGCGGTTTGCCCCGCTGCTGCCATTAAAAATTTGCCGGTGCGCCCGGGCGTTGGCTTCTTCTACCATCTGGCGCCCGCTGATCGCGCCAACCAGCAACCCCCGGTCAATGAGCAGATTGTCTTGCGCGGGAATGCCGTCGTCGTCAAAACCAAAACTTCCTGGCGTGTTGGGGAGCGTGGCGTCCGCTCTGGCGGTCAGTTTTTCAGAGCCGTAACGCAATTTACCAAAATCATCCAGGGTGACGAAGGACCCACCGGCGAAGGCCAGCTCATATCCCAGGATACGATCCAGTTCCAGCGCGTGACCGATGGTTTCGTGGGTTTGCAGGTACATGATTCCGGGCAGGAGAATGACCGAACGGTCGTCAACCGGGCACGGGTCGGCGTTGAGCGTGTCGTTGAGTTCGCGTACAATGCGCTCCGCGTTTTCGCTGAAGTGCTGCAGGTCAATGGTCTCCCAGCCCCGGCTGTCTCCACGCCGGAAGGGGCTGAACTTGCGTTCATGCATCCCGCCCTCGCTATCAACACCATCCACCTCGAGCCCGGCGAAGACCTCGGTAATGACCTTCTCGATTTCGCTGCCTTCGGAGTCGACGAAGATGATTTGTTTGCGTGTAAAGGTCAGGCTGCTCGCCCGTTGGGTTACACCGGGTTGATTCAACTTTTTGTCCATTTCGCTCAAGAAGGCGACCTTTTCGGACAATGGGACTTCAAACGGGTTTATCTTGTTGGGGCTCACAAATTTCGCCTGGATGGCGTCTTTCTCTGCCAATCTCACTGGCAGAGAGAGCCTCTCGGAGGCAATCCGCGCGTTATCGAGAGCCCTGTCATACAGGGCTGCGAGGTCACTGGTATCTGAGGAGGCTGAAAAACCCCAGGCGCCGTGATACAGCACGCGCACGCCCAGCCCGCTTTCAAATGTAGCGCTCGATTCTTTTAAATTGCCGTTCCACATTAACAATGAATTGGTTTCTTCCACCGGGTACCAGCGTGTGTCCACGTAACTCGCTCCCAACGCCTTGACCCGGCTGATCTGCTGTTTTATTTGATCAAGCATCGTCTTTTCTCCTGTGAGCGTTTTCGGTAGCTTATTGTAATCCGACTTTGGCTTTTAAGAGACTGATGTCCACTGCAAATCACCAGCGGCAGCGGGTGTAAGCGGTAATGAACAATTATGGTAAACTTCAAACCGGCTTATTCCTTAAAGAACAGCTTCATCGATCACCGCAGAAAATTATGCCACCAGCGACTCTGTTCTATCAACGTGTACTTCAAGGTTTGCGAGCTTACGCTGGCAATGTGCGCGCATTCTCGCGCAATGCAACACTCTACCTGTTAAGCACCATCCTCAGCTCATCGGCGTTCGGTGTGTTCCGTTTGTTGTTCAATTTTTACGTTCTCAGCCTGGGTTATGACCAGGCGCTGGTCGGCAACCTGGTGGCCGCCAGCAGTATGACCGCCCTCGTCGCGGCCATCCCCATGGGTTACCTGGCTGACCTGCTGGGGCGCAAGCTTTCGTTGATTGGTGGCGGGTTGGTAATGGTGGTTGCCATCTGCGGTATGCTTTTATTCCCGTCACCCACTATCTTCATATTAATGAATATTTTGATGGGGCTGGGCCAGAGCATCTCCGGCGTGACGATGGGCCCATTCCTGATGGAAAACAGCGGTGAAAAAGAGCGCACCTACCTTTTTAGCTTCAGTTCCGGTATTTCAATGGCCGCCTCTTCAGTGGGCAACTGGATTGGTGGGTTATTGCCGACCTGGCTGGCAGTATACGCCGGAGGAGACGCCACCAGCGCCAGCGCTTACCGGCTTGCACTTACCATTGTGGCTGTGGCTGCCAGCACCGCGGTGGTGCCGCTTTTTTTGATGACCATCCAGCGCGGCAAAGTGGTGGAACGTTCGCTGTTTGCCCCCTTTACTTACTTTAAGAGCCATCCGGCGTTGTTGGGCAAACTGGTTCTGCCGATGCTGGTGACATCCATTGGCGCTGGTCTGGTCATGCCATTTATGAACGTTTTCTTCCGCCAGGTGCACGGTCAATCGGACAGCGCCATCGGTACGTTGTTTGCTTTCGGGTCGCTCGCCATGGGCGTGGGGCTGCTCATCGCGCCCCCCCTGGCGGAGAAATATGGAAAGATCCAGTTTGTGGTCATTACTCAAGCGCTCTCAATCCCGTTCCTGGCTTTGCTGGGTTTTTCCCCGCTGTATTGGGCCGCTGCTGCCGCCTATTATATTCGTGTGGCATTAATGAATATGAGCGGACCGGTGTACCAGACCTTTGTCATGGAAAAAGTCGAGCCCTCGGCGCGCGCCACGGTCGCCAGCCTGGTGAGCATGGCCAGCAATTTTGGTTGGGCTTTTAGCCCCACTATCAGCGGTTATATCCAGGTGAAGCACGGCTTTGCGCCGGCGTTTATGCTCACGATGATCCTGTATATGCTTTCCATTTCGCTTTATTGGGGATTTTTCTGGACTCGCGCCAGGAAAACATAACCCATCACGCGGCTGTCAAATAACCTCAGAAAAATCCTTTTTAACGAGGTCAAACCCGGGCTGTGCCGTAAGCAGGCTTTCTGGCGGCGTTTCTCTGAGACTCTTTTGCCCGTTTAACGAGGTTTTTTCGGTATAAGCGCAAGGACCTCTCATGAAAAAACCACTCCCACCCGAGGGGATGATTGAGGTTACGAGGTGGGCGGGGCGGCTAGGTGAGGTGAGGTAGTCCAGCGCTTTGGGCAGTTCACCTACTTTGCGTATATAATCAAAAGAGGGCATTTCCCCGCAGCTTGCTGCGAAAAATAGTAAGATTAAAGGATGAGTGAGGCTTGGAGGAAGAGT
>JAAZNW010000128.1 GCA_012798065.1 Chloroflexota bacterium | reverse complement strand
GTGGATATTGACCCGCGTGCGGTGCAGATTGCCGGGCTGAGCCTGTGGCTGCGTGCTCAGAAGAGCTGGCAAACCAAGGGGCTGCGCCTCAGCGAACGACCGCAAATTCGCAAATCCAACGTGGTGTGCGCCGAACCCATGCCCGGTGACCGGCAGATGTTGGATGAATTTTTGAGTACGCTGAGCGGAGATGGGTTGGAAACGTTGATGCGCAAAGCCTGGCATGTACCTACCGACCAGAAAGTGCGCGCCACACCGCAGATGGCAGATGCCCTGGCAAAACTGGTGCGCACTGTTTGGCAGGAAATGGAACTGGCCGGCGAAGCCGGCAGCCTGCTGAAAATTGAAGAAACACTGCGCGATGCGATTGCCACAGCTCGTAAGGAATCCGAGGAAAAATCACCGCTCTTCCGTGTTTTGGAATATGGGTTGAATGAACCCCCGAAAGAGAAGTATGTGCAGGTGGTAGCGGGTGAAGACCAGGATTTCTTTGACCAGGCGGAAGGATTAGTGCTGGCTGCGCTTCGTGAATACAGTGAACAAGCGGTAAACGGCGATAGTTATAAGCGTCGTTTGTTTGCAGGGGATGCATCACAAGGATTTGTCTTTATAGACTTATGTAGAAAGCTCTATGACATAGTAGTAATGAATCCCCCATTTGGCGAGTTGTCTGAAATAGCTCAAGAATATTTAACAAATAAATATCCACTTACTTGCAATAATATTGCCACTATATTTGTTGAGAGAATGGCTAATAAACTAAATCCTATGGGTGGATTGGCTTTAATCATTGATAATTCAACCTCTATACGATCATCATATGAAGATTTTCGGAAGACTATTCTTTATAATTCCTTATGTTTATATACATATGCTTCTTTAGGGTGGGAAGTGCTTGATGCAAATGTTGAGGTATGTGCTTATTCTTGTTTTAGAACAGCTACTGAAAAAGGCAACTGTTTCTGTGTAGATGCGTCTAAAAAAGAAACTAAAGAAAATTTTCTTAAGGAAAACATATTATCCATTTCTCAAGGAAAGAAAAATCAGTTTGTTATTGTTAACCCAGAAGAATTTAAATTTCTTCCAAATGCAATCCCCAATTTTTCAATGCCTAGAGGAATAAGATCACTATTTGGAAAATTTCCGTCCGTTAACAATTTGGCTCACCTTAAGACAGGAATGAGCAGTGGTGATAACGAAAGATTCTATAAAATGTTTTGGGAAAGACCTCAACGATTTGAAAATGACTGGAAATTTCTTTCAAATGGCGGAGAGTATTCTCCATACTATCGTGGTGATAGGGAGATAATTAATTGGCATCGAGATGGTATCGAAATTAAAGAACATAGAAAAGCGACTTTCAGAAATAGTCAATATTATTCTCGGGTTGGTTTGAGTTATTCTAAACGCTGTGAATATTTGTCTGTTCAGCTCCTTCCATCTGGATTCGCTTTTACTGATGAGGGACAATGCATTTTCCCAGTCTCAGAAGAAAATAGATATGGCTTATTGGCTTTCTTTAACTCAAAGTTCGCTCGGGTTATCCTTAACGAATATTGCGGTCAGCATAAATCTAATGGATATGTGCAACTTATCCCGTTTCCAAATATTAATCTAAGTATTTTAGGTAAGATCTCTAATAATATTGTCCAGATACTGTACTCTGAACTTATATGGACAATACCTTCTATATATTCTCGTGGACCATTATTATTAAATCCGGCAATTTTTGAAACAAATTTATCGATCAATGAAATTCGTTCAAATTTGATAAGAAAATGGGAATTATCAAAGGTAAAAATTGATGAATACGAAAATACATTAAATATGATGATTTATGAAAGTAGTGGATTAAACGAAAATGAAGTTAACTATATAAATAATAAGGCAAAAAAGATCCCCGCAGCTCATTTTCAACTTTCAGAACAAAAGACTGATGGGTACTCATTGGTATCTGAATTTCTTGATTACATAATGGGTGTGTTTTTTGGTTATTGGAATATTTTAAGTATTAAAGAGCCAATAGAAGTACCTCTAGATACTGCGCCAATTTATCCACCAGGAACAGTGTATAAGGGAAAGCCATTGGCGTCTAATAATATTCCTGATTTCTACCCAGTAAATGTTAAATGGTCAGGAATTGCTGAAAGTCAAACTCCAATTGAAAAAGAGAGTTTACCAAATAAACTAGAGGAGATTCTCAGGATTATTTGGAAAGAAAAATTGGAAGGCATTGAATTGGAAATTTCCGAATCATTAAAGATTTCATCCATGGATGAGTACTTTGGAAATCCAGATTTGTTCTTCAAAGATCATTTAAAGCGTTATTCGAAAAGTCGTCGGGCTGCGCCCATCTACTGGCCGCTTTCCACTCCTTCGTGCTCTTACACTCTTTGGTTGTACTATCACCGGCTGAATGATCAGACTCTCTACACCTGCGTCAACGACTTTGTCGATCCCAAGCTCAAGCAGGTGTCCGAAGAAGCTGCCCGCCTGCGTCTGAAGAAAGGCCGCAGCGCTGCGGATGAAAAAGAGTTGGAGCGCCTGACGGACTTCGAGCGCGAATTGAAAGATTTCCGCGAAGAATTGCTGCGCGTGGCGAAGTTCTGGAAACCGAATCTCAACGATGGCGTCGAAATCACCGCTGCTCCGCTATGGAAGCTGTTCCAGCACAAACCCTGGCAGAAACGCTTAAAAGAAACCTGGCAGAAGTTGGAAGCCGGCGAATACGACTGGGCGCACCTGGCTTACTCCATCTGGCCGGAACGCGTGCGCGAAAAATGCAAGAACGATAAATCACTGGCAATTGCGCACGATTTAGAAGAATTGTATGTAGAGCCGCCGGCATCCGCTAAAAAGAAAAAAGCCAAAAAACCAGCAGTTGATGAAGAGACAGAAGGTTGGTTCAATGACGATTAAAAACTTCATCCAAAAAGAAATATTTTTGCCACGCCTCAAACAAAATGGGGTGTTGGTTGTGTATGACCCCGACCAGCGCTACCACGAGCTGTGTTTGGAGCTGAACGCTGAAAAACTGCGTGTCATCGATACATCCGAAAGCAGCATCACCAGCCGCTTTGCTGCACTGGAAGCACTCAATGAGTTTGGCCAGCCCAACCCATCCCTTGAGGGTATCCTGGTGTATGTTCCCGCCAAGTCGCCAATCACGGATGAGGAAAAACAACGCGATCCGTTTGCCATTTACGGCGCTTGCGGCTCTGTCTTTCCAGAAGGAGATGGGGATGAATTCCTCAGTCTTTGCTTGAAAGCACGCGCGGATTATGCTACGGAAATCCGCCGGATTTTTAAGGACAATCCTAATCCCGGTTTTGCGGTCATTGACGCCGTTGGCGGAGGAGCAGGCTGGCCGAACCTGCAGGCAATGCTGAAAGTCGAATCGGCTCGCGATATTTTATTTGTTTTGCTAACACCCTCCGAAGCGCAAAAAGAGACTCTCAAAACACAGGCCAGTTGGGTAACTGAGGCCACAGCATTGTTCCAAAGCGCTTTGGGCCTGAACTTGAAAACCAAAATGAAAACCTGGAATGCGGTTGCAGATGAGCTGTGGCGATTCCTGCTTTTTAGCGAATTTGTTTTCGACCTGCCAAGTGACCTGCCGGTAGCTCTGACGACTGTTCCTTGTGCCCCTCAAGAAGCACTTCACCTGGTGGAAGATCTGTGCGACCGATTACGCAATGATCGGCGCACCCAGGCTTTTTACATTGAACGAGCTGAGGGAATTGAAAAAGACCTAAACCTGCCAGCAATTTGCGAGAAAATTGATGATTTCGGTGTTCGGGACACCTTCCCATTTGAAGAGCGTGCTTGTTTCAACCAGGCAGTCGATGCGTTGAAACGAGATAATATCGACAGACTGCGCAGTGTTCTCAATCGCCACGAACAATCTGTCTGGGTCAGCCGGGGTGAAAACCAGGCACAGTGGGCTTTACTCCATTCGGCTGCTAGCTTGGCGCAGGCTTGCGAAGACTCCGACCGCCAGCTATCTGAGCACACCCGTACATTGGATACCTTGTTGGATTTTTACACCAACAATATCCGTGAAGTAGATCGCATCCAGCGTGAATTTGAACAGGCCGCTGGAGATCTCCTCGATTCAGGGGGTGCATCAATTGAGGTGATCAGTCAAACGCGTTCTACTTATCGAAAATTAATCGATAAGGTTCACGGGATTTTCGTACGCCATATCGAAAAATCCGGCTGGCCGATATCGGGACGCTTATCGAATGC
>JAAZNW010000041.1 GCA_012798065.1 Chloroflexota bacterium | reverse complement strand
GCTGGGTAGCTAAGTCAGGCAGAGATAACCGCTGAATGCATCTAAGTGGGAAACTCGCCACAAGATTAGATCCCTGTTTTCCCGTAAGGGAGTAAGATCACAGGTAGACTACCTGTTTGATAGGCAGAGTGTGTAAGCGTAGTAATACGTTGAGCTAATCTGTACTAATGATCGAGGGCTTCTTCATATGGTGCGGGGAACTCGGCACTCTTTTATGGACTACATACTATCGTAAGGTTGGTATCTTAACTTCGTGAATTAAGTCTCTTGGTGACTGGAGCGACAGTGGTACACCCGGTAACATCCCGAACCCGGTCGTTAAGGCTGTCAGCGCCGATGGTACTTGGGGGGCGACTCCCTGGGAGAGTAGGTCGTTGCCAAGAGACTTTTTTCTATTAACGCCGATCCACCGTGGAACGCTGTCGCGGTGGTTTTTTTATTCTCTGGCGGCTCTCCATGATAAAAAAACCTCCGGAAGAGTGGACTCCCGGAGGTTTTTTTTCACTCGTTATAAAATACGCTGCAAATGCTGGCTATAACGTCCTTCGTTCCCGATCGTAGTTCTGACCCAGGAAAGCCGGAACGCGCGACTTACCGAAGGTGAAGATCATCACGATGATCGTGGCGATGTACGGCAGCATTGAGAGGAACTGGTAGGGGATGAAGGAACCGCCTACCTGGAAGCGGAACGACAGCACCTCGATGGCGGCGAAGAACAGCGAGCCGATGAGGATGGGCAGCGGGCTCCAGGCGCCGAAGAAGGTCAGCGCGATGGCGATCCAGCCGCGACCCTTGGTCATCAAGTCAGTGAAAGTGCCGGTGTATACCATGGGAAGGTAAGCGCCCGCCAGGCCGATGAGCATCCCGCCGATGATGGAGGTGATGTAGCGGTTGGAAACCACGTTGATACCCAGCGCGTCTGAGGCTTTGGGGTTTTCACCTACCGAACGCAGGCGCAAGCCCATGTTGGTACGGAACAATATGTACCACAGGAATATCGAAAGCAGGATCGAGAAATAGACCAGGATGTTCTGCTTGAAGAGCACCGGCCCGATGATGGGGATCTGGCTGAGCAGGGGGATGGGGATTTCGGGCAGTGTCTTTACCAGCGGCGGGGTGAGAGTGATGCCGATGACGAGCTTGCGTAAAAGAGAAGATAACCCGGTACCAATAAAGAACAGCGCCAAGCCCACGACAAACTGGTCCATCTTTAACGTGGTGGTGAAGTATGCCAAAACCAAGCCAAAGAGGCCGCCTGCCGCCATAGCCACCAGCGCACCGATTAGGTTACTGCCAGTGGTGTAACTCACCAGAAAGCCCACAGAAGCGCCAACAAGCATGATTCCTTCCTGCGCCACATTGAACACCCCGGTACGACCGCCGAGCATTGTGCCCTGGCTTGCCAGTACAAATGGGACCATGGACAGGAAAGTGAGTTTGAGGAAATCAGTGATGGTTGTTTCTAAACCGCTCATTTCTGCCTCCTCTTGATGATGTCAGAGAGAAGAATAAAGATCAGGATTAACGCTTCTGCGATCAGCACGATCTGCACCGGCACCATGATGGTACGCTGCATGGCGCTGCCGCCTACTTCAAGAATGGAAATGAAGAATGCCACGAAGGGAACTGCCTGGTTCTTGCCGCGCGCCATCAGGCCGATGATCAGCCCGAGGGTCGGGAAGTTGGAGTGCAACCCCTCGATGAGGCGGTGGTGGGTGCCGGCCACTTCAATGACCCCCGCCAATCCAGCGACGGCTGCACCGATGACCAGTGAAAACAGGAACATCTTTCTCGTATCAATGCCGTGCACTTTGGAAGCGCGCGGGTTGGCCCCTGTTACCAGTAATTCGTAACCAGAAGTCGTTTTACTGGTGAAGATGTACACCGCAATCGCCACGACGACGGCCAGGATAATACCGGAATGCAGCGGAGGGTTTTTCACCAGCATAGGTAAAAAGCCGTTCGCGCCAATCGGTATAGTGGTGGGGTGCCCAGCCGCGGGATCGCGCCAGGGACCGGTGGCTACAAAGTCGACCAGCGCAAACGAAATGAAGTTCAACAGCACGGTCGAGAGAATCTCATTGATGTTGAACTGGTAGAGCAGCCAGGCTGCGATCAAACCCCAGAAAGAACCAGCCAACATCCCCGCGAGAACCACCAGCGGCAGCAACAACGCCGGGGGCAAGTCTTTAAAGAGAATGCCGACCGCGGTAGCGCCGATGGCGCCAACCAGCATCTGTCCTTCGGCGCCGATATTGAACTTACCTGATGATAATGGAACGGTAAAAGCCAGCGCGGTGAGCGTTAACGGGATCCACTTCAAAAGGGTTTGAACAAACCCGTTGGGCGTGCGGAAGGAGGTGAAGAGAATGGTCTGATAGGCTTTTACCGGGTTAAAACCCAGTGCCCATAACAGTATCCCTACAACCAAAAAAGCCGCCAGGACAGAGATCAGGTAAGGAAAGAATTTTTTAATTTGTGTCATAGTATACGCTCTCTCCCTTTATTTACTTTCCTGCTCGTAACCGCTCATCAGGCGGCCAATCTCGTACTTCTCGAACTTCTCACGGGGAAGAATCCCCACTACTTTGCCGCGATACATAACAGCGATGCGGTTGCAAATGAGCAGCAGTTCATCGAGGTCTTCAGAAAGGAGCAGGGTTGCTGTGCCGGTGGCAGAATTTCCGAGGAGCTTCTGGTAGACAAAATCCATCGAAGGAATATCCAGGCCCCGGGTGGGGTTGTGGGCGACCATCAACCTTGAGGGCTGCGAGAAGGCTCTGGCGATCATGACGCGCTGGATATTGCCCCCTGATAAGTTACCACCTATTTCATCCGGTCCAGTGGTCTTGATGTTGTACTCGCTGATCATCTTCCTGGAATTCTCATGCACGTTCTTCCAGTTGATGATCCCTTTTTTGCTATACGGTTCAAGGTTGTGATAGCCCAAAATGAGGTTATGCGCAACGCTGGCTTTGTTTAAGAACCCATCAGAAAGGCGATCTTCAGGGACATATACGAAACCTTCAGCGATACGTTCTTTGGTGCTGTGAGTGGTGATCTCCTGACCATTGAAGTTGATTTTGCCGCTGGTAACCGACTGAATTCCCATGACCACTTCAGCCAGTTCACGCTGACCGTTACCAGCCACGCCCGCCACTCCGAAAATTTCTCCAGAACTGATGCTGAAGGAGATGTCGGTCAACTGCTGGATTTTGTGCTGACTGATCAGAGAGACGCCTTCCAGGCTCAGCACCTCTTGACTGCCAGCAACAGCTGAGCTTTCTGCATGCGAGGTGAACATCACGCTTTTTTCCAGGTCCATCTTGTCGCCGACCATGGCACGCACCAGCGCTTCATCGCTGGCTTCTTTTCGCGTCAGGCTCACCACATTTTTCCCCTCGCGCAGCACGGTGATACGGTCGCAAATTGACAGCACCTCGCGCAGTTTGTGGGTGATGAACACGATGCTCAACCCTTCGCGCACCATGATTTTTAAGGTTTCAAAGAGAGAGTCGACCTCTTGGGGAATGAGGTTGGTGGTGGGCTCATCGAGGATCAGGATGTTGACGCCGCGGTACAGCGCTTTTAAGATTTCAACTTTCTGGCGGGTTCCCATAGGCAGGGTTTCAACACGCGCCGAAAGGTCAATTTCAAGGCCAAAACGTTTACAAAGTTCCTTGATCGCCGCTTCTTCTACCTGGTAATTGGCGCTTAAAGGATGGGAGACTTTGGAACCCAGGATGATGTTCTCAAGCACTGTGTAATTATTGATCTGTAAAAAATGTTGGTGCACCATGCCGATTCCTTGGCGGATGGCGTCTCTGGGTGAGTGTATGGTTACTGGTTGCCCTTTCAGCAGAATTGTCCCGGAATCCGCACGGTAAAGACCATACAGAATATTCATCAAGGTGGTCTTTCCTGCGCCGTTTCCACCCAGTAAACCCAGGATCTCTCTCGGTTTTAATTCAAAATCGACATCGCACAGGGCAACCACCCTATCAAAGGATTTGTTGACCTGTTGCATCTGAAGCACATTTTCTTGTTCCATATTCCCGTCCTGTTCAGAGGGTTTTAGCAACTTCCGGGGGAGCTTCAAGCATGATGTTTCGGCTCGACCCCGGAAGTTATCGTCTCAAGTTATTTCAACAAGAGTTATTTGGCGGAGGTAACTTCGGTAGAATCCTTTACAACCACGATTTCTCCGCTAATGACTTTGTTGATGACCTCTTCAACCTTGGCGGCGACCTCGGGGGTCACGTTCTGCAGCGGGAGCTGCAGCGCTACACCGGTGTCGAACCCTAACGGGTAGTAACCACCCGTTTTACCGCCTTCAATGCTGGTGATGATATCAACCAGTGGCTTGGAGAAGTCGTACAGCACGGCAGTGATATAGTTATCGGGGCCGAAGCTGGTTTTATCGGAGTATTTGGCGGTGATGAGGATCTTCTTGTCAGTAGTGGCTTTGGCGGCTTCGAAAACACCCACCATGCCCAGGTTCACAGAACCCATGATGACGTCAACGCCGTCAGCGATGAGCGCGTCAGCCAGCTGGCGAGTCTTGGCCGGGTCATTGAAGTCAGCCGTCCACACAGGAACGAGCTCAACCTTGATATCCAGGTCGCTGATAGCCTGCTGGATGGCGTGCACTTCCTGGTAGGAGAAGGGAAGGGCCTGCCCGCCGAGGTAGGCGATCTTTCCGGTCTGTGAGGCCAGGGCTGCAGCGGCGCCGATACCGTAGAAGCCAACATTGAAGTTGCGGTCAATGAACCACAGGTTCGGTGAAGGGTCAGCGATGGGTGCGTCACCTTCGGCAATGAACACAACCTCGGGGAAGAGCTTGGCGAGTTCAGCGGTCTGGTTCACAAACTGACCACCGTGGGTCCAAATGACGTTGAACCCCGCGTCAATGTATTCGCGCATTACACGGTCAACATCAGGCACAGGAACGCTTTCGGAGTATACCGCCTGGATTCCGAGTTGTTCCTGCGCAGCGGTCATGCCCACATAAGCCAGGGTGTTGTAATCGTTATCCGTAATCACACCCGGGAAGATAGCAGCCAGCTTGACCTCCATGGCTGGTTCCTGCGCCGCGGGGGCTTCGGTAGCCGCTGGGGCTTCGGTCTCTTGAACTGCGGGGGGTTCTGTGGCAACTGGCGCCGCGGTGGGCTTAGCGCATGCAGAGAGCAAGACGCTCAAAACCAGCAAAACAGAGATGGCAAACAACAGGTTCTTTTTCATTTCTTCTCCTTTTCGATATTGGTGGGATTTTCTCCCACTGGCATCAAGCCGCTTCTATTTTACACGAATTACGCCGTTTTTATTCCTGCTTAATTTCCCGATATGTCAATGACATATACCCTGTTTAAAAACAGCGAGGGTGAAAATTGCTCATTCAAAAAAAACTGTTTTTCGTCCCTGTGCGCCAAATAATGAAAGGGGCTAACCCGACCAATATCCATAACAGCCTGTAAACGACGAGTAAAAAAAGATTGACAGACACCTTGCACTCCCGTTATAATTACGCTTGCAGTTGGTTAGAAAAACCAAAGAACTTTCAAAGAGGTGATGACCGAAAACTCGATACATCCGCGAAAGAATTCTGGAGGAAGAACACTGATCGACTGCGCGACTTAACAGTCGATTTTATTTTCCCGGCGAAGGGAGGTGAGAAACCATGGCTTCTGTTGTTTTGCGTCCCAATGAATCACAGGATTCACTACTGAAACGCTTCCGCAAAAAGGTAGTGAAGAGCGGCGTTTTAAGCACCATTCGCCGCAAGCGCTGGTTTGTTTCCAAGAGCGAACTTCGCCGCGTAGAAAAGAAAAAGGCCATCCGGCGCATCAAGCGCCGCCAGTATACACGGGTGGGCGAATAGCCTGCTTGACGAACGAGCAGCCCGAGAGGCTGGGATAGGAGGAATTATGGCCAAAGAAGAAGATAAGATACAGATAGAAGGCGAGATCATCGAAGCGCTGCCCGGAACCCAGTTCCGCGTGCGCCTCGAGAACGGCCATGAGGTACTCGCTTATCTTTCCGGGCGGATGCGCAGGTATTACATCCGCATTTTGCTGGGTGATCGCGTTAAGGTGGAGATGAGCCCGTACGATCTGACCCGCGGACGCATCGTTTACCGGCAGAAAAAGAACGAACCCATACTGGATGAACCAACCAGATAAACAAAGACCGGTCTTTTATTCAAAGACCGGTCTTTTTGTTTGGGCGATTATTGCTCTTTTTCTACCCCTGGTTTGCTGTAGGCCATGGCTGCCATTTGCTTGTACAGGTCCCATTTACATTGCGCGAATTGCGCCGCTTCGTTCATGAGCATTTCAGCGCGATTCTCATCGCTTTGCACCAGCATGCGGTAACGGGTTTCGTTATAGGCGTAATCCTTTACCGCCACGGTGGGCTCGCGGCTGTCGAGCTGCAGCGGGTTCTTTCCTTCGTTCACCAGGGTGGGGTTGTAGCGGAACAGTGGCCATAAACCAGTAGCGGCAAGCAGTTTTTGCTGTTCGAGGCCCTTCTGCATATCAATACCGTGAGCGATACAGTGGCTGTAAGCGATAATGAGGGCAGGTCCGTCATAGGCATCTGCCTCGAGGAAGGCTTTGAGGGTCTGGTTGTCATTAGCGCCCATCGCCACGTTAGCGACGTAAACGTAACCATAAGACATGGCCATCAACCCCAGGTCTTTTTTACCAAGACCCTTGCCCTTGGCGGAGAATTTTGCCACCGCCGCCAATGGCGTGGCTTTTGAGGATTGACCGCCGGTGTTGGAGTAGACTTCTGTATCCAGCACCAGGACGTTGACGTTACGACCTGAAGAAAGCACATGGTCAAGACCACCATAGCCAATATCGTAAGCCCAGCCGTCGCCGCCAATGATCCACACGCTCTTCTTTACCAGCGCGTCTGCCACACCCAGCAGCATCGAAGCGTTGGCATCTTTACTGGGCGCCAGTTTTTCCTTTAATGCTTCCACGCGTTTGCGCTGCTGGCGTACGCCAGTTTCAGTGGATTGGTCAGCGTTAAGGATGTCATCCACCAGGGTTGTACCCAGCTCGCCTGCCATTTTTACGAGCAGCTCACGCGCGAAGGCGTTCTGCTGGTCAAGCGTAAGGCGCATGCCGAGACCGAATTCGGCGTTGTCTTCAAACAACGAGTTTGCCCAGGCGGGTCCGCGCCCCTGGTTGTTTACCGCCCAGGGCGTGGTGGGCAGGTTAGCGCCGTAGATGGAAGAACAGCCGGTGGCGTTGGCAACGATGGTACGGTCACCAAACAATTGGGTGACCAATTTAATGTAGGGCGTTTCACCGCAACCGGCGCAGGCGCCGGAGAACTCAAACAGCGGTTCTACCAGTTGCGAGTTCTTGACCGTTGTCGGTTGGTAAAGGTCGGGGTCGGGCGCTGGGATAGAGAGAAAGTAGTCCCAGTTTTTAGCTTCCTGTTCACGCAGAGGGAGTTGGGGCGCCATGTTGATGGCTTTACGCAGCGGGTTGTTCTTATCTCGCGCCGGGCAGGCCTCAACACACAGGCTGCAACCAGTGCAATCTTCTGGTGCCACCTGGATGGTGTACTTCATGCCGGGTAATTCTTTAAACTTGGCTTCGATGGACTTGAAGGTTGGCGGCGCGTCTTTGAGGTAAGAGGGGTCGTACACCTTTTGGCGGATGACGGCGTGCGGGCAAACGAAAGCGCACTTACCGCACTGAATGCACAGGTCGGTTTCCCACACGGGGATCTCAAGAGCGAGGTTACGCTTTTCCCAGCGCGTGGTGGCGGAGGGGTAAGTGCCGTCCACGGGGAAGGCGCTGACCGGCAGTTCCTCGCCCTTGAAGGCGATGATGGGACCGAGAACGTCCACCACGAACTCCGGAGCTTCTTTCGGCACTGGCGGGCGGCGTTTGTACTTGCTGGTAGCGGTGGCGGGTACTTTTATCTCGAACAGATTGGCCAGGGTATGGTCAACCGCCTCGTAATTCTTTTGCACCACGGCCTCTCCACGCTTGCTGTAGGTCTTTAGGATGGCTTTTTTGATTTCATCGATGGCCTGCTCGCGCGGCAGCACACCGCTGATAGCAAAAAAGGCGGTTTGCATGATGGTGTTCACACGCCCGCCCATGCCCGTTTTCGCGGCAACATCGTTGGCGTTGATCATGTAGAATTTGAGCTTCTTCTCAATAATCTCCTGCTGCACCTCGATGGGCAGCATATCCCATACTTCATCGCGGTCATAGACGCTGTTGAGCAGGAAGATGGCGCCAGGCGCGGCGTATTTGAGCATATCCAGCCATTCCAAAAAACTAAACTGGTGGCAGGCAACAAATTGGGCGTCTTCCTTTTCAATGAGGTAAGGAGCGCGAATCTGGTGAGGCCCAAAGCGCAGGTGAGAGATGGTAACCGAGCCAGATTTTTTCGAATCATAGTAGAAGAATCCCTGCGCGTAGTTATTGGTCTCTTCGCCGATGATCTTGATGGAGTTCTTGTTGGCGCCGACGGTCCCGTCAGAACCCAGGCCGAAGAACACGCAGCGGATGGTCTTTTCGTGAGCGATGCAGAACTTGTGGTCGTAATCCAGGCTGGTATGAGTGACGTCATCGACAATCCCCACGGTGAAGTGGTTCTTAGGCTCAGCTTTGACCATTTCGTTGAAAACGCCGTTCACCATGGCTGGGGTGAACTCTTTGGAGGAGAGCCCGTAGCGCCCGCCAATGATGCGCGGGGCGACTTTGAAAGGAGTTTTGCCGGTGGAGAGGGCTTCATTAACAGCGGTGACCACATCCTGGTAGAGCGGTTCGCCAATGGCGCCGGGTTCCTTGGTTCGGTCGAGCACGGCGATGGTCTTGACTGTGGCGGGCAGCGCGGAAACAAAATGCGCCACGGAGAACGGGCGGTATAAGCGCACGTTGACCACGCCAACCTTACGACCCTGCTGGGTAAGGAACTTCACTGTCTCTTCAGCGGTTTCAGCACCTGAACCCATAAGGACCAGCACCTCGGTGGCGTCTGGCGCGCCGACATAATCAAAAAGGTGGTAACTTCGCCCGGTGAGCCTGGCAAATTTATCCATGGCTTTCTGAACGATGTCAGGCGTGCGCGCGTAAAAACGGTTGGCTGTTTCGCGCCCCTGGAAGAAAACATCAGGGTTTTGGGCTGTGCCGCGAATGACCGGGCGCTCGGGTGAAAGCGCGCGCGCGCGGACAGCGGAAATGAGTTTTTCATCGATCATGGCTTTGAGGTCATATTCGCACAGGCGCTCGATCTTGTTGATCTCAGCGGATGTGCGGAAGCCGTCAAAGAAATGCACAAAAGGCACACGCGCTTCGAGGGTGGCGGCGTTGGCGATCAACGCCTGGTCCTGCGCGGTCTGCACAGAATCTGAAGCCAGGAAGGCAAAGCCTGTCTGGCGGGCGGCCATTACATCAGAATGATCGCCATAGATTGAAAGCGCGTGCGTGGCGACCGTGCGCGCTGCCACATGGAATACAGTGGAGGTGAGCTCGCCGGCGATTTTGTACATGTTGGGGATCATCAACAAAAGACCCTGCGAAGCGGTAAAGGTGGTGCTCAGGGCGCCGGCTTGCAGCGCGCCGTGCACCGCGCCTGCCGCGCCGCCCTCTGATTGCATTTCTATCACAGTCGGTACTGTACCCCACAGGTTACGCACTCCTGCAGCCATCCAGGCGTCGGAGAATTCTCCCATGCTCGAGGAGGGCGTGATAGGATAAATCGCGATGACTTCCGCCAGGCGGTAGGCAATATTCGCCACCGCTTCGTTGGCGTCTATAGTGATCAATTCTCTTTTCATTTTCAACTCCAGTCGGTTGGTTATAGGCGTTCAGCCTTAATCGTCAGCGTTGCCGCCAAGATTATAATACAGAAACACTCCGATTTCCCCCGTTCAACCGCCATCGGGTTGAATCGAGTAACAAGCTACACGACAAATCTCAGGACAGCAGAGGATGCGCGAGCATGAGAACCGCCAGGGTTTTACTGTCCTGTATCTCTCCACGTCTGACCATAGCGAGCGCATCCGGCAGCGATACTTTGATGATATTAAGGAACTCGTCCGCATCAGGCGCAAGCGGGTCAGGGACAAGATCTTGCGCCAGAAAACCATACATATATTCACTGGCGTAACCTGGCGAAAGGTAGAAGTTGCCGAGAGCCCGCCACGAGCTGGCTGACATCCCAATTTCTTCGCGCAGTTCACGCTGCGCAGTTTGCAGCGGGTCTTCATTATTCTCGATCTTACCGGCAGGCAGCTCCAGCAGTTCAGACCGGGCGCCAATGCGGTATTGTTTAACAAAGTGAATATACCCCTCGCTGTCCAGCGGAAGGATGGTGACTGCGTTCTGAATTTCGATGAGGTCAAGAACACGCGGCTTGCCATCAGGCAGGGATAGGTCCACGCGTTTGACGGTGAACAAAGGGGTGCGATGTTCGATGGATTCGTGATGGATGGTATAGGTCATCGGATTGGACCTCGTAAGAAGGATCATTTGGGTATGGTGTGGGTGACCGCGCTTAATTATTATGGCACAGAATAAGAAAAAGGCTTTCCTGAAACCAGGAAAGCCTTGTGGATCACCAGATGGGGAAATCAGGGAATATGCAGCACCTGACCGGGTTTCAAAGAAGAACCCACTTCCAGGCCATTGGCGTTATAGATGGCTTCGGGGCTGACATCACCAAAAGTGCAGGCGATTTTTCCGATGGAATCACCGGCGACAACCGTGTAATCTACAGGATGGGCGCGCAGCGCGCGGGGTCCATCAAAAGGCTTACCACTCTGTGGGATTGTGAGCCGGTCGCCTACCTGGGCGTAGTAATCAACCCCCAACCCGTTGATGGCGAGGAACTCGCTGGCATTGACGTTCAGGCGTCGCGCGATGCAGAACAAGAATTCATCTTTTTGAATGGTGTAGGTGGATGGCAGGCCGGGGGTAGGCTCGGGCTCCTCTTCTTCTGGCTGGGGCATGGGGGTTGGCATAGCTGCGGGTTGTGCTTGGGCAAGGGCCTGGGGGTTTTCGCTGTCGATTGTGCCTTCAACCGCCAGCGCCGTTTGCGTGGCCGCTAGAATATCGATCATAATTTGGGATTGGGTGGATACGGGAAAGGGAATTTCGTCGTTTGCTCTTGTGGTATCCCGTGGGGCGCGGGTGGCAGCGCGTTCGCACGCTGTCATTAACAGGGCGCCAATGACCAGGAGTATTACCCAACTGAGGATTCGTTTTTTCATCTTGCGTCTCCTTATCCTTCCCGCGTGTCAGGGTAGTGAGCATCATTAAAACGCGCGGTGTGATAATATGTGTGGGGGTGCCGCGGCAGTCAAGACGCGCGCCACACGGTTATCGTCTGGATAAATTACGTTGCAATCCTTATGCCAATTAGACGGAGTGGTGATGAAGATTTATTTTTCTTGTTCAATTACCGGTGGGCGGTCTGAAGAATCCGTTTATCAGAAAATTGTGAGCGCGCTGGATTCCATGGGCTACGAAGTACCAACAGCGCACCTCGCGGCGCCGGAAGTGGTCGAGATGGAAAAAACGGCAGACCCTAATGAGATTTATGAACGTGATATGGCGTGGTTGAGGGAATGCGACGCAGTGATAGCGGAAGTGTCTTCTCCTTCACATGGTGTGGGGTATGAGATCGCTTATGCATTAACGCTGGGTAAACCGGTGTTGTGTTGTTACCAGGCGGGCAGGAGTGTCTCTAAAATCATTACGGGGAATACCAGCCCTGGCTTATCCGTGATGACATATCTAGTGGAAGAAGACGCACCTGTGGTGGTGAGGGAATTTATTCAACGATTGGGCAACTGACCTGGCGTGCAAGAGAGCAAATATTAGCGTTCTATTAGAGACCGGTTCGCAACTATTGACTTTTATCTTCGACAAAGAATACAATTAAACTATGGAGTATAAGGATTACTATCAGGTTCTGGGCGTTGACCGCAAGGCCACCCCGGAAGACATCAAGAAATCTTTTCGCAAGCTGGCTATGAAGTATCATCCTGATAGAAATAAGGATAACAAGCAAGCGGAAGAAAAATTCAAAGAAATCAACGAAGCCTACGAAGTGCTAAGTGACCCCAAGAAACGCGAGCGGTATGATCAGCTGGGCAGTTCATACCAACAATGGCAGCAAGGCGGCGGAAACCCAGGCAACTTCAACTGGAACGAGTGGTACACCAACCAGGGCGGGCGCGCACAGCAGGTGAACCCGGAGGACTTTGGCGATATCTTTGGTGGTTTTTCCGATTTTTTCAGGGTGATTTTCGGCGGCATGCCGGTAAGTGGGCGGCAGCCAACCCGCCAACCTGGCACTCAACAGTCTACGCAGGCGCGCCGGACGGCTAACTACGAGCAAAAAGTTCAAATCACCCTGGAAGAAGCCTACCGTGGCACTCAGCGTATTCTCCAGATCAATGAACGGCGCATTGAAGTGAAAATTCCAGCGGGAGCCCGTACCGGCACAAAAGTGCGTGTGGCGGGCGCCGGACCAGCGGATGCCTACGGTCGAGGCTCTGACATTTATCTGGTGATTGAGCTGTTGCCGCACGCGCGCTTTAAAATCAGCGGGTCTGACCTGACGACGGAAGTGAAAATTGATTACCTCACCGCTGTGCTGGGCGGTACGGTAACAGTGGGCACACTTTCTGGAGATGTGGTGCTCACCATCCCCTCGGGCACTCAGCCGGGCCAAAAATTCCGCCTGAGCGGCAGGGGTATGCCGGTGCTGAAGTCTTCACAGACTTATGGCAACCTTTACGTGCAGGTGAAAGTGGAACTGCCTAAGAAATTAACCGATGAACAGCGGAAGCTGTTTGAACAACTGCGGAAGCATTCCTAGAAATAAGAAGGTGATCGAATGAGAAAACCTGTTATCGTGACCATTGCGTTGCTTTTATTGATGGTGCTGATGGCGTGTGTGTTCATTCCCAGTCAGAATTGGAACCCTTCAGACGTGTTAGAGAACGTCGTCACCAAGGTGCCAGAAATTGTTGCACCAAATGTGCCGCCTATTTTCGTAAACGCGGAAGACCTCGCCAATGTTGACCAGGTGTTAACCACCCTTTACGAAAGGGTAAACCCTGGCGTGGTAACCATCATCGCTACCACCAGACAAGGGGAGGGAAGCGGTTCGGGATTTGTGTATGATTACGAAGGACATATCCTCACCAATTACCACGTGGTGAAAGACGCTGAGACGATTGAAGTGGATTTCGCCAGCGGTAAAAAGATCTATGGGGATGTGATCGCCACGGATGTCGATTCTGACATCGCGGTTGTCCACGTGGATATGCCCGCTGCTGAACTGGTGCCACTACCTCTTGGAGATTCAGACCAGTTAAAAGTGGGACAAATGGTTGTGGCTATTGGTAACCCGTACCGGCTTACCAGCACCATGACCCTCGGAGTGGTGAGCGCCAAGGGGCGCATTCTTGATTCATTACGCACTACGGAAGATTTCACTTCATACACAGCCGGCGACCTTATTCAAACGGACGCGGCGATCAACCCCGGTAATTCGGGAGGACCGTTACTAAACCTGGCGGGTCAGGTGGTGGGCATCAACCGCGCCATCCGCACCTCAGGCACCACCCTTGAAGGAGGGGCGGTGAACACCGGTATCGGTTACGCAGTTTCGATCAATATCGTCAAACGCGTGGTGCCGATTCTGATCAGTAAGGGTTCGTATGATTATCCGTTGATGGGTATTTCAAGCTCATCCAACGAACTAACGTTGAGCATGTGGAAAAAGATCAGTCATACGGTCACTTCAGGGGTTTATGTGGTCAGTGTCACCCCGGGAGGCCCGGCTGACCGGGCGGGGTTGGTCGGCGGCACCCAGGCGACGGATGTGCAGGGATTTTACAGCGGGGGAGATATTATCACCGCTGTAGACGGCTTGCCGGTGAATATATACGGCGACCTTATCAGCTATATCTTCAAGAACAAATCACCAGGAGATGTGATCGTTCTAACCATCATCCGCAACGATCGTGAAATGGAGGTTCCACTCACCCTGGGTTCGCGATAACAACGAACTGCTGGTCATATAAAAAACTTAAGAGGAGGTATCAATGTTCACAGAGTCCAGTCTGCGAAAGATCCAAGATTTTTCAGCCGATTACCCGGTCATCAGCCTGTATTTGAACACCGAACCAAGCCGTGGTAACGCGGAAACACACCGGCTTCGACTGCGCAACATGATTAAAGATATTTCCCTCAAAGAAGATGCCGAAGTCATTGAAAAGTTCTTCAATTACACTTACGACTGGTCAGGCCGCTCGGTGGCAGTTTTTTCGTGCGCGCCGGCCGGCTTTTTTCACGCCATCCCGCTGGCTGTACCGGTGAAAGATTTTATTCAGATCGGTTCAAAAGCGGCGGTAGCGCCGCTGGAAGACCTGCTGCAGGATTACAGCAACCTGGGGGTGATCCTGGTGGATAAACAAGGCGCCAGGCTTTTTCATTTTCACATGGGAGAATTGGTGGAGCAGCAGGGGTTTTTGGGCGACCAGGTTAAGCAAGTGAAAGCGGGCGGCGCTTCTTCGGCGCACGGCTTGCGCGGCGGGGCGTTGGATGGCGGGCGCGCGGTGCGTGAGACCATTGACCGCAACCAACGTGAAGTGGCTGAAACAGCGGCCAGGTTTTTTGAGAGCAAACGGGTTCGGCGGATTATGCTCGGTGGAACGGATGAGAACATCTCGCGCTTTAAGAGCCACCTGCCAAAATCGATGCAGAGCCTGGTAGTGGGTAGTTTCGCGATGGGCATGACCGCCAGCAACGCCGAAGTGTTGCAGAAAGTGCTGGATCAGGCGCTGGAAAAGTAAAAAAGTGAAAAATAACAGCCGCGGTGTTGGAGATGAACACCGCGGCTGTTTTTATTGATAAGGTCAGGGAAGGTTGTCAACCAGCAATAACAGGTTGGTATACAGCATATCCAGGGCGGCGCGCGATTTTTGAAGCGTGGTTTCTTCGAGGTTCGCAACTGCTTCATTCAGCCAGTTAGAGAAACCCGAGAGGGCTTCTGGCGTCAACCCGGCCACTTGCAAATCGCTCAGGTCTTTACTGGCAAAGTTCAACGCCTGGCGCGCCGAATTCGTATCGCCCTTCTCCAGCGCCGCGCGGGCGGTGTTGATGTTGCCCATCAACTTGTAAGCCAGCCGTTTGATATTGGCGTTGGCAACTTCAGCCAGTTGTTTTTCAATGGTTGCCTGCGCAGTGGTTAACTCATCCTGCGTATCCACCAGGTTGGCGCGCGTGGTCTCCAGCTCTTGTTGTACCTGGGAATTCTGCAGTTCAAGCTGCGATACCTGGCTGTTCAGCGATGTGATTTCTTTTTCAGCGCTGGCCGCCGCGGCTGCAGCGGCTTGCTTGGCTGGCTGGTAAACCGCAAAGAAGAGTGTTGCCAGCCCGCCAACGTAGAAAACAAGCGCCACAATCACCCAGGGCAAAACTTTTTGCCAAAAGCTCTTTTTAACCGGCTGAGAAGGCGAAAGAACAGGTTTGTCTTTCACCTCTGGTACAGGTTCAGCGGTTGCCTCCTGTGAAGATGAGGTTCCTTGGGTGGCGGGTTCAAAACCCGGTAAAGGTTCTGTGGTTTCAGGGCTATCCTGGGGTTGGGGTTCCTTTTGGGGTTCCATGGGTTTGTCCTTTCGTAGCATGGTGTGTGAATTACAGGGGAAGTATATCATTCTAACCACGCTTGTGCGCCATGTGTGATGAAAGAAAGACATATCCGAATGGCCAAGCCGGACATAGGGTTATAATGCGTTATATGGATGCTGCGACATTACCGGGTAATACCGAAAATCGCCGTATCGCCCGCGACGCAGGCACGGTGATGCTGGCTATCCTGCTGGGGCAGGTGTTCAGCTTGCTTTCATCCATTCTCATCACCCGTGCTTTTGGCACAGGGATCCAAAATGAAGCCTTTAACGCCTCCAACCGGCTACCTGACATCCTTTACCAGTTAATTGCCGGCGGAGCGCTGGCATCCGCTTTCATCCCCACGTTCACCACGCTGCTCACGCGCGGCGAACGCTCAAAAGCCTGGCTGCTGGCTTCTGCCATTGCCAATATCATCACGGTCATCTTTATTGTGCTGGGGGTGCTCATCGCTCTCTTTACTCCCTGGGTGGTGCAGCGTATCCTGGCGCCCGGTTTTGCCGCTGACCCGGTCAAGTTCGCGCTGACCGTTGACCTGGTGCGCATCCAGATGATCGCGCCGGTCATCTTCGGTTTAAGCGGGCTGGGGATGGGTATTCTCAACAGTCACCGCAGCTTTTTATGGCCGGCGCTGGCGCCGATGATGTATTCCATCGGCAAGATCCTGGGGGTGCTGCTGCTGGCCCCATCGTTGGGCGTATATGGCCTGGCGCTGGGCGTGGTTGGCGGAGCGCTGATGCATGGGCTGATTCAAATGCCGGCGCTGCTGAAGCTGCCAGGCCTGAAGTACACGCCAACTTTTGGCATCAGGCTGCCCGATGTACGCGAGGTGGCGCGGCTGATGGGACCCCGTGTGTTAGGCGTAGCATTTGTGCAGCTGAACTTTCTGGTGAACACCCGCCTGGCATCCTTGCAGCCGCTGGGCAGCGTGACGGCGCTGGCGGTGGGCTTTTCATTGATGATGATCCCTGAGGCAGCCATCGCCCAGGCGATCGCCATCGCCGCGCTGCCCGCCTTCTCAGCGCAAGCGGCAGCCGGAAAACTGGAAGAAATGCGCAATTCGCTGGCTGCGCTGCTGCGAGGGCTGCTGTTGCTGGCACTGCCCGCTTCTATCGGGTTGATCCTGTTGCGCGCGCCGCTGGTAACGATTATTTTCCAACGCGGCGAGTTTGATGCGTCATCCACGCAGCTGGTGGCGTGGGCTTTACTGTGGTACGCCACCGGGCTGGTGGGGCATTCAGTGGTAGAAATCGTTTCACGCGCGTTTTATGCGCTGCATGATACCAAAACACCTGTGGGGGTGGGCGTGGCAGCGATGAGCCTTAACGTGGGGTTAAGCATTGGGTTAAGCCGGCTGTTCAACACCTGGGGTTGGATGCCGCACGGCGGATTGGCGCTGGCAAACTCCATCGCCACCTTTCTGGAAATGGGCGCGTTATTGATTTTTATGCGCCGCCGGCTTACAGGGTTAGAAGGAAGGCATGTGCTTAATGGTCTGGTAAAAGCGCTCGCCGCGGCAGGTGTGATGACGCTGGCGCTGTGGGGCTGGATGCGCGCCACCGCTGGCGCTTCCGCGTGGTTGGTCGCCCTGGGTGGTATGCTCGTGGGTGCACTGGTTTATGTGCTGATGCTTGCGTTGTTGCGCGTACCTGAGCTGAAGCTGGCGTGGGTTGGAACAAAACGAAGATTGTTGAAAAGAACATCAGGAGAATCAGATGAAAAACAATAGCGGTCATGAATTCATGGTGAAAACTCGTTACGCCAATATCAGCCCCTCACCACAGAATAGCGGAGTGGTACCGCAGCCGCCGCTCGAGCTGGCGCTGCCTGACGGCGCGCAGTTGCTGCCGCTGCCGAGACCAGCTGACCTGGTGCTGGCTCCCATGGAATTGAGAGCGGCAATTGAAGCCCGGCGCAGCATCCGGGCTTATGCTGAAACACCTCTATCGCTCGCAGAACTCACCTACCTGTTGTGGGTATCACAGGGGGTCAAACGTGTTTCTGCCAGACCCTCTACTGCGCGCAACGTGCCTTCTGCTGGCGCGCGTCACGCTTTCGAGACCTACCTGCTGATTAACCGGGTGGCGGGATTAACCCCCGGCTTGTATCGCTACCAGGCAATCGAACACGGATTACTGAGATTGGAAACAGCCGCTGATATCGCGGGGAGCATCGCGCACGCCTGCATTGACCAGCCGCAGCTCACTGGCAGCGCCGCGGCTTTCATTTGGGCGGCGGTGGTGGAGCGCATGTTCTGGCGTTACGTCGAGCGTGGTTACCGCTATCTGCATCTCGATGCCGGTCATGTTTGTCAGAACCTGGCGTTGGGCGCGGAGCAGCTGGGCTGCGGTATTTGCCCCATCGCCGCTTTTGATGATGAACTGCTCAACAACACGCTCGGGCTGGACGGCGAGGAGATGTTCGTGGTTTACCTGGCGACAGTGGGGAAGAAAACGGATAAAAAATAACCGTTCTCAGGAGCGCAGCGAGGTCATCTTGCCAGCATACTGGCCATCTCAATGTAATCATTGGCGATGACCTTTTTGTGGTTTATGACCTCTTCCATTGGAAGAGGTATGATCTCGCGGCCCGATAAAGCGGTCATCACCGCGCTCTTGCCTTCCAAAAGGAACTGAACCGCTTTAACCCCAAAGCGCGTGGCCAGCATACGGTCAAAGGCGGTGGGCTTGCCGCCGCGCTGCACATGCCCAAGTATGGTGACCCGAGTTGTAAAACCGATATCCATGGCGTCGATCATGGCGCCGAGCTCCGTGGTAGGCGGCTTGTAACCTTCAGCCACAACCACGATGGCATGGGTCTTCCCTCGACGGTAGGCTTCTTCAATGGCTTGTGCGACCTCCCGGGGAGGTGTTTTATGCTCAG
This sequence comes from Chloroflexota bacterium, assembly GCA_012798065.1. Classification (GTDB taxonomy): domain Bacteria; phylum Chloroflexota; class Anaerolineae; order Anaerolineales; family Anaerolineaceae; genus UBA6107. Next base: position 25,564 of record JAAZNW010000041.1, on the reverse strand, counting down.
GGATGAGCACCAGTTCAGCGCCGGTGATGATTCCTGCCTGCACCGCCAGGTACCCGGAGGTGCGCCCCATTGTCTCAACCAGAAAGGCGCGGTTGTGAGATGAGGCGGTATCGCGCAGTTTGTCGATGGCATCTACGATGGTGTTGAGCGCGGTATCGACGCCGATACACATGTCGGTGCCGTAAATGTCGTTATCGATGCTCGCCGGCACGCCGATGACCGGCACTCCCTTCTGCGCCAGTTTTAGCGCGCCGGTCAGCGAGCCGTCTCCGCCGGCGACGACGAGCGCGTCTATCTCAGCGTTATTGATGTGACGGAGGGCTTCTCGCTGACTGCCGGCTTCACGAAACTCTGTGCAGCGCGCGGTTTGAAGAATGGTTCCCCCTCGCTGAAGAATACCGCCCACTTCGCGGATTCTCAACTCGCGGAACTTGCCTTGAATAAGTCCTTCGTAACCACGTTCAACCCCCAGGACGGTAATGTTGTTGGCATAGGCGGTGCGTACAACGGCGCGGATGAAAGGGTTCATCCCCGGGGCATCACCTCCAGAGGTCATTACGGCGATCTTTTTGATACTTTTCACCGGTTCGTTCATTGTGTTCATCTTCTCTTGTTTACAGGTTTTCAACCTGAACGTTCTCTCTGCCTACCAGCTCAGCCAACTGCTCGACCAGTTCTTTGGTAGCGTTGGTCGTGTGGTTCGGAAAATCCAGCAAGTGCCGGTAACCGTGCTCATACACCAAAAAACAGAAACGGTCTTGACCCGGGAAAGAATTGAGCAGGCCATGCGCCCGGTGGATTCGGCGTGTGTCTCGTTCCTTTTCACCACTGGATTTGATGGTTACCGTCACTAACCTGGTTCCACCGGGCGCTGCTGTGTTGGGCGGTGTTTTTATTGGCGACATGATCACTGGCGGAAGGATGTAATCGCGGGGTGGCGTATCAAATTTGGTCTCAACGTTTTCGCGGGGTTGCTGCGCTGACGGAGAAACGGCTTCCTCCTGCGGCAGGTCAGTCGCAGGGGAGGGCACCACATCTGTATCAGGCGTGGGAGGCGCCGCGTGGTGATCCGCAGGGGGTGTAGGAACCTGCCAGGAGGATTCTTCTTCTGAGATCGGTGGCTCTTCATAACTCTCTGCCTGGTCTGTATAGCGTATGGTGTCAATATCGGTTTGCCAGGTACCTTCCTGCCCGTGAGCGAAAGGACGGTCTGAAGGCGTTTCGTCAGTCGGGATATCCTCCTCGCGCAAGGCTTTGATCACATCCACCAGTATTTTGGGGTCAGATTTATCCAGGTCCACCTTGCCTTCCACCAGGATAACGGATTCCATTTTGACCAACGCGCCCATTCTTTCCCAGGCTTTGGGGAAGATGACCAGTTCAACCTCACCCTGCAGGTCTTCAATGGTGGCAAAGGCCATCTGGTTGCCCGTCTTGGTGGTTAGCGAACGGATACGGGTGACCATACCGGCAACACTGACCTTTTGTTTGTGCTCGGCTTCAACCAGTTCCTTGGTGGCGTGAGTGGCTTTCTGGCGGATAAGCGGCAGATAATGAGAGATGGGGTGATCGGATATATACATACCCGACAGTTCTTTTTCCCATTCGAGTTGCAGGCGGCGGTCCAGTTGAACGCCAACGGGCAAATGAATCTCATCTTCCAAACCGGTCGCGTTGCCAAAGATGCTCATCTGACCGCATTCCGCAGCACGGAAGTGACTGTTACTGACTGAAACGAGGGTGTCTGCCACTTCCAGCAGAGCCCGCCTCGGGCCAAAACGATCCAACGCGCCAACCTTGATCAGGCATTCCAGGCTGCGTTTGCCCACGCTGTGCAGGTCGACACGGCGAATAAAATCGTTAAGGTCCTTGAAGCCGCCGTCCTGCCTGGCCTGGAAGATCAAATCAACCGGACCAATTCCCACATTTTTAATCGCTCCCAGCCCGAAGCGTATGGCTGTCCTGCCATCCGGGTCGTCTTCTATACAAAAATCCCATTCGCTGTTGTTAACATCAGGCGGCAAGATCTCGATGCCCATCGAGCGGGCATCTGCCACGTAAAACGCCACCTTAGTGCTCTCATCTTTATTGGCAGAGAGCAGCGCGGTCATGTATTCCACCGGGAAATGCTTCTTCAGGTAAGCCGTTTCGACCGCGATAACGCCGTAATCGGCAGCGTGGCTTTTATTGAAACCATAGCGGGCGAAATTATCCCACCCGGAGAAGATTTCTTCTGCTTGCACAGCCGAAATCTGATTCTTCTGAGCGCCGGCGATAAATTTTACGCGGTGCTCATCAATAGCGTTTTTGTTCTTCTTGGAGATGGCTTTACGCAGGTTATCTGCTTCTGAAGCCGTATAGCCAGCCAGTTCTATCACGGCCCTCATTAACTGTTCCTGGTATACCGGTAAACCGAAGGTATCTTTGAATATTGGCTCCATCAATGGATGCTCGTAGGTGATCTCCTCTTCACCGTGCATGCGATTGATGTAGTTGGGAATTTTTTCCATGGGCCCGGGCCGAAAAAGCGCCACCATGTCGATGATATTCGCCAGGTTGTGAGGTTTCATCTGCATGATGTATCGGGTCATGCCGCTGCCTTCCAGCTGGAACAGGCCGGCGGTGCGCCCCTGGCTGATAAACTCGAATGTCTCCGGGTCATCCAGGGGAATATTGTGCAGGTTGAGCTCGATCTTGTGGCGCTTTTTGATCAGGTCACAGGCTTTGTGGATGATCGTGAGGGTGGAAAGGCCTAAAAAATCCACCTTGAGCAGACCCAGCTTGGTGATGATGTTCATCTCGAACTGGGTGACCGACTTGATGGGAGATTCCTCGGCGTTACTGGTTGGGCGGTGCAGCGGCAGGTACTCCAGCAGCGGCTTGTCGGTGATGACCACTCCGGCAGCGTGTGTGCCGGCGTTGCGGGCCACCCCTTCCATGCGGCAGGCGGTATCAATGAGTTCTTTCACATATCCGCCCTCGCTGTAAACCGTCTGGAACTCAGGGCATTTTTCCAGCGACCTGGGGATGGTCACCGCTTCCTCGGGGAACATCGCCGGAACGGTCTTTGAAATGCGGTCGACCTCTGAAAGCGGTACATCCATCACACGACCGACATCACGGATGGCGGCGCGCGCCCCAAGGGTACCAAAGGTGATGATTTGCGCCACCTTATCGCTGCCGTATTTTTCAGCGCAGTATTGTAAAATCAGGGAACGTTTGTCGTCCTCGAAGTCAAGGTCGATGTCTGGCATTTCGATGCGAGACGGGTTGAGAAAGCGCTCAAAAAACAAACCGTGCTTGAGGGGGTCGATGAGGGTGATGTTGAGCGTGTAGGCCACGATCGAACCCGCGCCAGACCCGCGGGTGTTGTACCACACGTTATTTTCAGCAGCGTAGCGGCACAGATCCCACACGATCAAAAAATACGCATCAAAGCCCATTTCGTGGATGATCTTCAGTTCGTGTTCAAGGCGTTGCCTTACTTCGGGGTCATCGACGCGCCCAGGATATTTCACCTGTAAACCGTCTTCACAGAGTTTTTTGAGATACGTTTGCGGGGTGAATCCATCGGGTACGGTAAACAAAGGCAGATGGTAGCCCTTCTGGATGAGGTTTACATTGCAACGTTCAGCCACTTCAAGGGTATTGGTCAAGGCTGAAGGGATGTCTGGAAAGAGCGCTGCCATTTCTTGCGGTGAGCGTAGATAGAAGGTGTTCGCGCCCATCTTCATGCGGTTTGGGTCTGAGAGCAGTGACCCCGTTTGAATGGCGAGCTTAATATCTTGCAGGTGCGCGTCTTCCTGTTCAATGTAATGCAAATCGTTGGTGGCCACGCACCTGAGGTTATAGCGTTTACCCAGGTCAATTAATGTGCGGTTCAACTCCGGCAGTTCGCGCAGGGGATGGTTTTGCAACTCGATGAAGAAATGGTCTTTACCGAAGGTGTTGATATACCATTCGAGCACTCTCTGCCCGGCTTCCACTCCTTTGTTGAGGATCGTACGCGGAACCTCGCCAGACATACACGAGGTTGTGGCGATTAAACCTTCTTTGTGGTTTTCAAGGAACTCGTGGTCAATACGCGGATAGTAATAAAACCCTTCCAGCTGCCCGGCGGTAGCGATTTGCAACAGGTTTTTATAACCAATTTCGTTTTCAGCCAACAAGACCAGGTGATACGAGTGCTTGTCTTTCTGAGGATCGCGGTCGCTCATACGGCGGGCGGCCACATACGCTTCGACGCCAATGATGGGTTTTACCCCAGCCTCGACCGCGGTGGAAAAAAACTCAATGACCCCGAACATCGTGCCGTGGTCAGTGATGGCAATCGAATCCATGCCTAAATCTTTAACTTTTTGGATCAGCTTCTTGATGTTGCTGAAGCCATCGAGGAGAGAATATTCAGTATGAACATGAAGGTGGGCAAAAGACATGACAGACCGCGGTCTCGCTCTCTACTGATAATAATTAAAAATATTATAGCATGTGGCGTTTCTCCGTTTCTTAAGGATCATTTATCCCCGTGTAATTTTAAGAAAGCGCGAGCCCCCGCGCGGCGAAAAGGCTCAAGTAGCGGTGCGAGACCGTAACGAAGCAAACAAGCCAAAAAATTGAAAACGGACCAGGCTGATTTGTTATGAGAGAAAAGGGCAATCGGCTGGGCGTACGCCTAGGTCACTGCCGGCGAACGTGATACCAGCGAAGTCAGCGAAAGTCAGATTGCGCATGGTGAGCCCCTTGCTTTGTTTAAGCCTCTCGAAGAGTTCAAGGTAACTGGCTTCAATACGGGCGTCCCAGTCCAAAGCGAGCGCGCCGGCTGTGGCGCGGATGAGGGCTGTGTCGGCACCTTCAATCTCAATGAAATGACCATAGGGCAGTTCATCCAGAGTGATGAAAAGGTCGTTAAGGAGGTAAACCGTTCGCCACTTTTCGTAGCGCACGGTCATTTCGTATCCCAGACCTTCGAGGATCAGGCGCGCCTTGTCCGGGTTATCTATGAACACTTCGTGTTCGGGTCTGACGCGCACGCCGTCTATAATAGAGGAAGGACCTTTGAAGGTGAGAATATCCCGCAGGTCATGGCGCAGGCGCAACGCCCGACCAGAAAGGGCAAGCGCGCCATCCGGAGTGTCGAAGCGCTCGTTTTTCTCGAAGGTTCGCGCCTGCTTCTGTTCAGCCCCAAGCGAGAGCAACCTGTCTCGCAAAGCGGGCAGGTCAGACAGGAAAAATTTCACTTCCATTTCCACGCCGGGTTTTTCCAGGGTCAACCTCCAGGTACATCATCTGGTGGCTTGCGGGTTTCCTTCATGTAGGGTTCCAGCAACCATGCTGATACTAACACAAATAACAGCAGCAGCACAGATACCAGGAGCGGAAGGAGCTGGTTTTTAAACGGCAGCGGGTTACGAGTGAGCACGAGACGGTCAAACCAGTACCACAAAAAAAACAGCAGGCTGTTTGCCTGGCCCAGTCTTGGCGCGAACGCCCTGCGCCCCCAGATGGCAAGCGCTGCGGTGAAGGATAAAAGAGCGAGCAACACTGTCTTAAAAAGGAGGTAGACCGGGTGAGGAAAGACCCCCGCTGCCAGCAGCCAGTTCCAGGAGCGCAGCGCCTGCAAAAAGCCTGCGAGATTGATCAGAAACACAAGAAGAAAAGCGCTGGCGAACAGATGCAGCAAAAAAGGAGGGTGGGGCGCGGTCGTCTTTTCCATCACAGGTGTTGTGGATTATAGCACGCGCCCTTCTGGGCAGTGCCAACTTGACAGCCGTTTAAAGTCGGATATACTGACAAAGACTTCGCGAGAAAAAGAAAAAGGCGCGGATGAAAATCTCAATCTGGGATATCCTGACGGTCGTGTTGCTGCTTACTGCTCTCGTGCTGCTGGTGGTGGTGATGGTGATTTTCATCCATCCTGATTCTCGCATCAACCCGTTCCCTTTTCCCTCGCTCCCGGCGACGATTGTAATCCCCACGCTTACCCCCACCCTGTTGCAAATGCCGCCCACCTGGACGCCCACCCCCTTTTAGGAGAGAATCCAGGTTCTCATTCCTTCACCCTGAACGAGATTTCTTCTACCCGACACAAAGAGAGAGTTGACCTATGAGCGAACAGATAACAAAAGAGGTTTTTGACCATCTGGTTGGATTGGCCGCGCTGCAACTTGAGATGGAACAGGCTGAATACCTGCGTAAGCAGTTAAACAACCAGTTAAAAGCCATTGCTGAACTGGAAGCCATCCCGCTGGAAAAGGATGTGCCCATCAGTCTGCATGGGGTGCCTTATGAAGCATCGCTCAGCGCCCCGCCGCGCGAGGATGAGTGGAAACCTTATCCTGACCCGGCAGGCATTCTGGCACAGGCGCCGCAGGTGGTGGATGGCTACATTGTGGTTCCTGATATCCCTCATACCGAGTTAAAGTAGGTCGTATGGAAATTTGTGATCTCAACGCACTTGAATTGGCGCGCCTGGTGCGCAGCCGGCAAACCTCCGCGGTGGAGGTGGTGAAATCCTGCCTTGAACGCGTTGCCCAGGTAGACGGAAGACCGGGTTCGCTGGAGCAAATGCCGCTATCCGATGAAGATAAAAAACGCGTGCACGCCTTCATCACACTGACTGGTGAAAACGCGCTGCAGCAGGCGGAGAAAGTGGACCAAATGCTTGCCGCTGGCGAAGATCCGGGCGTGCTCGCTGGTGTGCCGTTCACAGTAAAAGACATTTTTTGCGTACAGGATACCCTCACAACAGCGGCTTCAAAAATCCTGGCGAACTTTACGGCTCCCTACACAGCCACCCCGGTGCAGCGCATGCAGGATGCTGGCGCCATACTGCTGGGAAAGGTAAACCTGGATGAATTTACGTATGGTTCTTCCAATGAATCCTCCGCCTATCAACCCAGCCCGCGCAACCCCTGGAATACCGACCGCGTGCCTGGGGGCTCCTCAGGGGGCAGCGCCGCCAGCGTGGCCGCTGGTGAAGCGCCGCTCTCTTTGGGCACTGACACTGCCGGATCTATCCGTCAACCCGCGGCGTTTTGCGGAGTGGTGGGGGTCAAACCAACCTATGGGCGGGTTTCGCGCTATGGGTTGATCGCTTTTGCCTCCTCGCTCGATTGCCCCGGGCCAGTGGCGCGCGACGTGAAAGATGCTGCCGCCATGCTGGGGGTCATTGCCGGCAGTGACGAGCGCGATGCCACCGCCGCGCGGCTGGCAGTGCCTGATTATCTGGAAGGCATTGAAGAGGGAGTGAAGGGGCTGCGCATTGGCTTGTCGCCGGATTATTTTCGTATTACCTACCCCGACCCGGTGAGCGGAGAGCTGCTCAGCCAGCCGCTGCCTGAAGAAGTTGCCCGCGCAGTGACTGAAGCGGCTGAAAAACTGTCAGCGATGGGAGCGGATATTGTGGAGGGCGTACCCATGCCCAACACACGTTTTGGCATCCCGGCGTACTTCGTTATCAGCCGTGTTGAAGCCGCTTCCAACCTGCACCGGTATGACGGGGTGAAGTACGGGCTACGCAGTGAAGCGCCCACCGCAGACCTAAAAGAGATGTATAAAATAACGCGCAACCAGGGGTTTGGTCCGCAGCCCAAACTGCGCATCCTCATGGGTATGTATGTGAGCGCCGCGCAATATAGTGAACAATATTACCGTCGCGCGCTGCAAGTGCGCACGCTTATCCGCCAGGACTTTGAAGCGATATTTGACCCGGCTGGCGCGTACAGGCTGGACGCGCTGCTGACACCTACCACGCCCACCACTGCCTTCAAGATGGCATCGTTGTATGGAGACTCCGTGCTGATGCAGTACGCTGACCAGTTGACGGTGCCCGCCAACCACGCCGGCGTGCCGGGTATCTCGCTGCCTGCCGGGCTGGATAACGAGGGGTTGCCCATTGGCATCCAGCTGCTTGGCGCCGATTATGCAGAGAAAACGCTGTTCCGCGCAGCGCGGGCATACGAAATGACCACGCAAGAGGAAGATTGGCGTAAACAAAAACCTGAAGTGCTGCGAGGGCGATCATGACAGATTACGAAGCCGTCATCGGGCTTGAAACCCACATTCAATTGAACACGGTCACCAAGGTGTTCTGCTCATGTAAAGCCGACTCATGGTTTGACCCGCCTCACACCAATATTTGCCCGGTGTGCTGCGGGCTGCCCGGGGTGCTGCCAGTGCTTAACAAAGCGGTGGTGGAGAAAGGCGTGTTGCTGGCGCGGGCGATGAACGCCGAGATCCGTCCGCTCTCTTTCTTCGACCGTAAAAATTATTTCTACCCTGATCTGCCCAAGGGCTACCAGATCTCGCAATTCGATCAGTCGTTGGCCAGGGGAGGATACCTGGACCTGCCGATACCAGCCGCGGCCTCGCCTGACAAGCAAGCGTACACCAGGCACGTGACCATATGGAAATTGCATATAGAAGAAGACGCCGGCAAGACCAAGGTAAGCAACCAGCGGCGTCTGATTGACTTTAATCGCTGCGGCGTCCCGCTGGTTGAAATGGTCACCGGGCCTGACCTGCGCACTGCCGACGAAGCCGCGCAGTATCTCATTCGCCTGCGCCAGTTGTTACGCTGGCTGGGTATCTCTGAAGCCGATATGGAAAAAGCGCACCTGAGATGCGACGCCAATGTATCCATCCGTGTGCGGGGTGAAACCAAGCTGAACCCGAAAACGGAGATCAAGAACGTCAATTCCATTGACGCAGTCAGAGAGGCGATTGCGCGGGAAATTGAGCGCCAGATTCGTGAGGTAGAGGCAGGCAGGCATATAGAAGCCTGGACGCTGGAATGGGACGAAGATAGCGGAACACTGAAAAAGATGCGTTCCAAAGAAACAGAAGCCGATTACCGCTACTTTCGTGAGCCTGACCTGCTGCCCATCCGCCTGGATGAGGGATGGCAAAGACAGATTTTGGCGGACTTTCCTGAGCTGCCGCTGGAACGACGCGCGCGCTTTGTGGAGCAATATAATCTACCTGAATATGATGCTGACATCCTCACCAGCGAGCGCAAACTCTCAGATTATTATGAAAACACGGTGAAATCATACGGCGGCGATCCCAAAAAGGTCTCTAACTGGTTGATGAACGATGTGCTGCGCATGATCAACGATCAAGGGTTGAACCCGCAAGAGATGCAACTGACCCCTGACGCGCTGGCGGAGATATTGAAACTAGTCGACGCGGGTACCATTAATATCAACACCGGGAAGGCATTACTGCAAAAAGTGCAGGAGAGCGGTAAAAAACCCGGTGCTATTGTGGCGGAGGAGGGGTTGGGACTGGTGAGCGATGACAGCACCATCCGCGAGGTGTGCCAGGCGGTACTGGCAGAGAGTCCCAATGAAGTCGCAGCGTACCGCGCGGGGAAGGTGACGCTGATTGGCTGGTTTGTGGGCGGAGTGATGAAAAAGATGCGCGGCAAGGCAGACGCCTCCCTGGCGCGCCAAATTTTGGAAGACCTGTTAAACGAGAAAAATGGCTAAGAGAGCGAACACAAACGCCCATCCCCCAAAAGCCATTCTTGGGCGAGGGTTTGTTCGCAGCGGTTTATGGCCAGCCAGCCGATACGCGCTTAAAGGTCTCTTGCAACTCTTCTGGTAACACCCTGGTTTCACCCGTGGTCGACATAAAACTGGTGTCGCCGTTCCAGCGCGGGACGATGTGTATATGCGCGTGTTCGGCGATGCCTGCGCCTGCCGCCACGCCCATGTTAATGCCGATATTAAAGCCATCTGGCTGGTAGATCTTGCGCAGCACCAGGATGGCCTGATTGACCATTTCAATCATTTCAAAACGCACATCGGGGGTGAGCAGTTCAATACTGGAAACGTGCGCGAAGGGCACCACCATCAGGTGCCCGCTGGTGTAGGGGTATCGATTGAGAATGGCGTAGACCTTTTGACCGCGGTGCACAATGAGGTTGGCAACGCTGTCTGCTTGTCCGGGCGAGGTGCAAAACACGCACGCGCCGGAGTTACTTGCGTCGGTAACGTACTTCATGCGCCAGGGAGACCAGAGAATGTCCATTTTTCCGCCTTCTTTCTTTTACTGGCTTAATTCTACACGCGATATGAGCATTTTTTAGACCCGCTTAAAAACACGCCTGTTCTGTTGACAGGTGCTCAAGGTCGATGTTATCCTATCCCTATGTTGCAACCACCCCTGTTCCCGGTGAAGACGCTCAGCGTCAGCGAGATCACGCGTTACCTGCGTGCGCTCTTTGAGTCTGACGAGATCCTGAGCGATGTGTGGGTACAGGGAGAAGTGTCCAACCTTTCGCGACCCTCCTCAGGGCATATTTACTTTACGCTAAAAGATGCTTTTTCTTCAATAAAATGTGTTATCTGGAAACAAACCGCATGGCGGCTGCCTTTGACGCTTCAAAACGGTATGGCAGTGGAAGCGCATGGCGGGGTAGACATCTATGAGCGCGATGGGCAGTACCAGCTCTATGTGGATGCGCTGCGCCTGACCGGGGAAGGCGCGCTTTACCAGGAATTTCTGCGTCTTAAAACCCGCCTAGAAGCCGAAGGATTATTCGCTCTTGAAAGAAAGCGCCCGTTACCTGAACAACCGTCTGCTATCGGGCTGGTCACCTCTTCCAGCGGAGCGGCGCTGCAGGATATATTGAATACATTGAAGCGGCGCTTTCCGCTGGTTCAGGTTATTCTGGCGCCCTGCGCGGTGCAGGGAGAAGACGCCCCTCCGCAGATTGTGAAATCGCTGGCAGCCCTGAACGCGCAAAACCAGGCCGATGTCATCATTGTGGCCAGAGGCGGGGGTTCCCTCGAGGATTTGTGGGCATTTAATGACGAAGGAGTCGTGCGCGCCATCACGGATTCGCAAATACCAGTGATCACTGGTATTGGGCATGAGACAGATTTTACCCTTGCTGATTTCGCTGCAGATGTCCGCGCTGCCACACCCACCGCCGCGGCAGAACAGGTGGTGCCCGACGCGGCTGAGATCAAGGTGAAATTGAGCGATATGGCCAATCTGCTGTCCGCCACCATCCGACAGATCTGCGGCGCACAGCGTGGTCGCGTTCAGGATAGCGCCAGGCGGCTGGAGCTGCAATCTCCGCTGTGGCGGGTGCGCAATGACCGTCAGCATATTGATGAATTACAGGCGAGGATCGCTAATAACCAGGCGCATAGGCTTGAGCTGATGCGCAGCAACCTGGTTCATTTACAAAAGCGGCTGGTTAATCTCAGCCCGCAGGCGGTATTGCAGCGGGGCTACGCCATCATTAAAACAGCAGAGGGTGTATTGGTGAAGAGCGTACGCCAGGTTCACCGCGGGGATGTGCTCGATATCCGTGTTGCCGATGGCGCGATTCTTTCAAAAGTGCTAACCGAGCCCACAACAGAACGTAACGGAGGGATTGCCGATGGTTAAATCAGCATCAACGCTTTCAGACTTGAGTTATGAACAGGCGTTCAGTGAACTTGAAACCATTGTCGCCGCGCTGGAAAGCGAACAAAAACCGCTGGACGAAGCATTGCAACTTTACGAACGCGGTCAACTGCTGGTTCAATATTGCGCCGCCCTGCTCGACCAGGCTGACCTGCGCATTCAACAGCTTAACCCTAACAAAGAAACCACAGAGGACGCTGCGTGAGCATTCTGGCGGGTTACCCCGAGCTGATTGCCTGTATCATGGGGTGGCTGGTCTCTTCCCTTTTAAAAATACCGACCTATTACTCTATACACCGGCGCATCAACCTGAAGCAAGCTTTTGGCACTGGCGGCATGCCCAGCTCTCACGCGGCGACGGTGACGGCGACCACACTGGCTATTGGCCTGTTCAGCGGGTTCGACCACCCGGCCTTCGCGTTAGCGGTGGCGGTCTCGATGATCGTTATATACGATGCCGCAGGGGTAAGGCGCGAAGCCGGTTACCACGCGGTCATTATCAACCGCCTAATCGATGAATACGTGAAGGGCCCCCTGATAGACCAGAAAAAGTTGAAGGAGATGATCGGTCATACCCCGTTGGAAGTAGTGGGAGGTGTCATTTCAGGGACCCTGACGACGTTAATTCTCTGGCTCATCTGGCCCAAGTGATGCCTGCCGATGGCAGGCACTTCTCTGAAAACGCATCCGTCTTTTTAATATGCTCTGGTCTACGATCGCTTAAAAGCCAAGTTCTGAAAGGCTTTTTTCTACATCGGGTTTCGCGTTTTTCCCCTTCAGTTCCTCCCAGAACCGGTTGTCATAGCGGCGAGAGCGCACGAGGATGGGCATGGGCACCCCCCACCCCAGCAGGAGCACTTCCTCTTTGGGCTGCAGGCGTGCCAGCATACCGCGCAACGAGTCTCGCCCGGCCAAACCAGATAGCACAGCGGCGATATCACTCTCGTCTCCCAGCCAGCCAGAAACACGCGTGCCTAACTGCGACATCACCTCATCGTAGATTTGCGAAGGGCGCTGGTCGATGATGAGCAAGGTGACGTAGTATTTGCGCATTTCACGCGCGATGGTGCTGAAAGTGGTCTGTGAGGCCATTTCGCGGTTTAAGATTTTATGCGCTTCCTCCACAGCAATTACCAGCGGGCGCGGTTCGTTTTGCCCGCTGCTGCGAAAATCGTTGGTCATCTTTTCCCAGGATTCACGGATCTTGCGTGTAAGCAGGTTGGAAACCAGCAGGTAATCCAGGTCTTTTTCAAAGTCCCCAAAGGAGAGCACGACGTGCTTGCCAGCCTTGAGTGTATCGATGATGTTGTTTAACGAATTGACCGCGGTCTTGTCTGCGGGGTCGCGTTCGATGATATAAGGACGGTTAAAAACGTTGCGCAGCTTGCTATGTAAGCCTTCTGCCGCCGCCACGTTCACCCCTTCCTGGTTGGCCCAAAAAGCCACACTGCCGGGGGCGGGGACTTTTTTCCCTTCATCATCTATGATCGTCGCCCCATTAGCCATATTCTTAAACTCGGTATACCAGCGGTTGGGCCCAAATGAGTGCACCAGCGCCTCAAGGGTGGTGGGGGTGGTCTCTCTGAGATTTAATTCACGGGAGAGCAGCTCGATATCTTCAGGCTGGATATCAGATTCATAGATCTCAAGGTGCAGGTCTGGGGTGCGCTTGCGGATGGTGGTTTCACGCCCCAGCCCGACCACCCTGACGCGCTCAGCGTATTTGCCTTTGAGCCCCGGAACCGCCTGCCCGGTGTCAGAGGAAGTATCATCGAAACCGTACTCGTTATGCATATCCAGCACCAGCACAGAGGCGGCGTTGTGTTGAATGAGACCGGCCAGGATGATGCGCGTGAGGAAAGATTTTCCGGTTCCAGTGGCGCCAAAGATGCCCGAACTGCGCTGCACAAACTTATCCAGGTTGATGCATACCGGGTGGTCCTGTTCACGCGTGCGCCCAATAATAAAGAAGCCCTTCGATTCCGGGTCACCAAAGATTTCAGCAACATCACCGGCGGATGCCAGCCTGGCAACGGCGTGATGCGAGGGAACAGTCTTGATAGGCAGCGGACGGGGGGCATTTTCTCCCTGGTGTTCGCGCGCCCAGTCCTCGTATTCAGCAGACCCCGGCTCAGGCCCGCGCTCGAGCATTAAGGCGGGCATCACCTCGAGGTTGGTGTAAAGCGTTTGGCTGGCCAGCAGACGGGCGGCGGGTTGCGAAAGGCGCGCGGCATTCTGCAGTTCAGCGTAGCGCGGGTCAAGCGCGCCCAGCTGCAGGTCAGTGACCAGGCCGTAGAACTGCCAGTTACCGCTTTCGAGTACCACAAACCCGCCCTCCTGCACCTCCTGCGCGGGCAGGGTAAGCCGAACAAAGAGGTTGGCTTTGAGTCCGCCACCAACCACGTAACCAATAGGGCGGTCGCCAGGGTCTGATGGGGAAAGCGTGCGGTTAAGATCAGCGGTTGTCATTTTTTTACCTCTTTCTATTCCATCACCACTGAGACTGCGCTCAAAACGTCCATCAACTGAGGATAATCATCTTTGAGCAGAGCGATAACTTCGTTCAGGCAGCGGTCACGCCAACCCTCGGGGTCTGGGTGATGCGCCACTTTGAACACCTGCACGAGGTGAGCGGTCACCAGGTCAGCGGCAGGTATTTCCTGGTTACGCAGTAGGCCGCGCAGGTAACCCAGCCTGGCATTGCTGGTGAAGCGCAGGATATCTGCATCACTGCATAAGAATATTTCATCCAGTGTCAGCGGAGGGCGGGGCACGCGGGCATGCGAAACCCGACCGGCGCTATCCTCCCAGCCAATGAATACCAGGCTGATCTCGATGGGCACGTTGCGGTTCTGGCGGTTATCCTCCAGCACTTCCTCGGAAACCTGCGCGCTGACCAGCTGGCGCACCAGACCGTCATCATCGATGTGAATGTCGTACACCAAGCCGTAAATGCGTGTGCCATCGCTCAAAGGGATGAGCACCATTGCTCCAAAAGGGGGAGTACCAGCCTGGCTGACACGGCAGCCCATCACACAACTGGTCGTGTTGGCTCGCAGTAATCGTCCAATAGGTATCGCGTTCATGGGTTGATCCTCGTTCTTCCTGGATGGTCTTTATGCACCTGTTTTTCAGACCTGCTGCCGGGCAGGATGCCCTGACGGGCAAGTTCGCTTTCGATCATCGTGGTCAATTGCTGCCGGTCGCTTAACTTTACGACAGCAATCTCGTGGGCGCGGATGAGCGGATAGGGGTAAGGCGCCTCGCCGCTCAGGGCGGATTGTTCCACCAGTGTGGTGTGCAGGGTCTGCACCGATTGCGGATTTTCCGCTACCCACTGGGGGATTTCCACGCGAGCGAAAGCAGGGCGAGAGGGGCTGCCCACGTTGAGGTAGAAAAAATGCAGCGCCTTACGGTCTTTATACTCATCCGCAGAGCGCGAGTGCAGGCGGAAAATTGCAGAGCGCTCGCCAGGCTGCAGGATGCTGTGAAAAAGGGCAATGTCGCTGATGCCGCTGACAGTCGGTTGGCTGCTCTCTTCGTTGAGCGTAAGCAGCCTGACCACCAGGTCGGCACGCGGCCGGCTGACGTAGCCGGCGGTGATCACATCCGCAATTGCCAGGTCGTCTAGCGCGCGCAGGTAGTCTTCGAACTTCTCTTTAAAGGCAGCGTCAGTCCGCGGTTCATGATACAGTTCGAGCGGTCCGTCAGTAAGGGTGATCACAGGCGGGGTGGCGAGGTGCGCTAATTGCGCCAGGGTGCGGCGTTCCTGCACGTCGCGCAGTAATGCCACCAGGTCTTCTGAAGCCATTCCTCCGGAGGCGTACAGTTCATCTCCAAATAAAAGATGCGATTCAGTCCGCTCCAGCGGTACGCGCCCGCTGTGCGGTTGGATACAAAACACACCGATGTTGACCAGCCCATAAAGCACAGAATCATGCGGGTCAGGGTTGATTTGCGAACCGTCTGCCGCAAAAATGGTGCTGGCGGGCGCGGGCAGGGTGCAAGGAAAGTGCGCGTTGAGAGATTCATGCAGCGGAACAGCGCAGCGCAGCCCTTTGGTTTTTGCCGCGGCTTCCTCCACCTGGCGCTGTAAACCCTTCAGGTTTTCAGCATTTTCATTTAATCGGACGGATAACTGTTCAAGGCTTTGACGTATTTCTCCCGCGCGGGATAAAGCATCTCTGCCCATATCGCGTATCTGCTGACTGAGGAGAAGGTAATTAACCGGCACGTAACCCCTTTAAATAATCGAACATTTGTTTGAATTATACATAATTCAATCGCCAACGGCAAGCGGTTATGGGGATTCGAACCTTAAAAATTAGCAAACACTGGAGCAATGACAGTGATTACCATGGCATACAGCCATGCCTGATTCTCGCAACTGGATGTATAATGCGCCTTCTGGAAACCACGCGCATGAATAGTTGGGAAATTCTCTTGATTGCGTTAGGCCTGGCGATGGATTGTTTTGCGGTATCGCTCGGCATCGGCACAAATGGGATGAAAAAAACCGCCAGAATGGTATTGCGGCTGGCGTTCCATTTTGGCTTATTCCAGGGTGGTATGGCGTTCATCGGCTGGCTGGCTGGGCGTCAGATCGCGGGCTTGATTTCCAGTTTTGACCATTGGCTGGCTTTCTTTTTGCTGTTATGGGTGGGCGGCAGGATGGTCATTGGCAGTACTAAACAGGAAGAGGAGTGCCGGAAAACCGACCCCACCAGGGGCGGCTCGCTGGTAGCCCTCTCCGTTGCCACCAGTATAGACGCGCTGGCAGTGGGCTTGAGCCTGGCGATTGTGGATGGCTCTATTTTCATCAGCAGTTCTATCATCGGGCTGACTTCATTTGCCCTTTCTGTGTCTGGCTACCTGTTGGGCGACAAACTGGGTTGCCGATTTGGTAAACGGATGGAATTGTTGGGTGGCTTGCTACTGATCGGAATTGGCATCAGGGTGCTGTTGAGCCATCTGTTGGGGACCTAAATAATTCTTGACCCGACTCAGTGATGGGACTATAATGTTTCACATTATTGCGACAAGCAGGAAACAGAGGTGATACTCATGCCGGTATACACATATCGGTGCGAAAACTGCGGTATTCAGTTTGATCAGACTCAAAAATTTTCTGACCCGGCGCTAACCCGCTGCCCCGAGTGTGGAAAGAAGAGCCTGAAAAAGGTCTATACCCCGGTGGGGATTGTGTTCAAAGGGTCAGGCTTTTACGCCACCGACCACCGTTCACCGTCAGGCGCTGCACATAATTCCAACACGAAACACGAAGAAGCCAAGAGCACTGAAAAGACGGAAACGAAAACTGAGACCAAAGCAGCCAGTCAAACAACGGTCGAATCCACCAGCACCCCGAGCGGCGATAAAGCCTGAAACCCTCCATTTGAAGATCAACCTACCAGGAAGAATCATACCGGGTTACGGGTTGTTACCCATTGAAAGGGATGTGATAGGATTTGTTAAACCGTTGATAGAAAATGATAGTTTGCGGAAAATAAACTCCCGAGCATATAGCGAGGTATATCATGGCAAAACCCAATAAACAAACAGGCGCGCAAAAGCGATCAAAAATAACATCCAGCCAGCGCAAGATGCGCGCGCAACAGATAATCCTCGCGGTGATCGGTATCGTGGTGATCATTTCCATGATACTGGCACTAACCATGAAATTCTAGAGGAAATATGCCTAAAAAACAAAAGTGGTTTTGGTTGGCAGCGCTGATTGCTGCCTGGTTGTTTGATTTTTTGTTCTGGAGCAAAGGTTCAGGTGTATCTTTCTTCATCTGGATCGCCATCCTGCTGCTGGCGGGTTACACGCTGGCGTGGAGCGAAGGGAAAAAGCCGAGCGCATTGAGCGTGCTGCTCACATGTTTCATTCTCGGTTTTGCCGCGGTCATAGCGTTGCGCAACGAACCGCTCACCCGGGCGGTGAGTATATTGCTGACGTTGAACGGGATGCTGCTGCTGACGGCAACGTTCTTGAACGGGTACTGGCCGTGGTACAGGATAAAGGATTATGTAGTGGAACTGGTCAGGGTGATCGGAGCGGGCTTTTCTGGCGCGATCTGGCTGTTGGCAAAAGGAAAAACCCCGCCGCCCGTGGATGGCTCTCCAGCGAAAAGCGGATGGAGCAAAGCCTGGCCGGTCATTCGCGGCCTGCTCATTGCGCTCCCTGTTGTGGCCGTTTTGGGGTTGCTGCTGGCTTCGGCTGACCAGGTCTTCTCTGACTGGATCAAGCGTATTTTGAATATTGAAAAACTACCGGAATACCTGTTCAGGCTGTTTTACATCCTGATCATTGCTGGTTTTCTGGTGGGTGTGTACCTGAAGGCGATATACCCCAGGAAGACAGCCCAAAAGCCCGAACCAAACCAGGCGTGGCTTCAACCTTTCCTCGGTTGGACTGAAAGCGGGATTGTGCTGGGGGCGGTGAACCTGTTGTTCATCATTTTCGTCATCATCCAGGTGCGCTATCTCTTCGGTGGTGAAGCCAATATCAGTGAAACTGGCTTTACTTACGCTGAGTACGCCAGGCGCGGCTTCAGCGAGCTGGTAGCGGTAGCGGTGTTGAGCTTGGGTTTGTACCTGTTGCTGGGCACGGTCACAAAAACCGAGAGTCAGGGGTCTAAGGCCGGGTTCACAGTGCTGGCAGTGTTGTTGATGGTGAATGTGCTGGTGATCCTGGCTTCCTCTTTCCTGCGGTTGATGTTGTATGAGAACGCTTATGGCTTTTCACGCCCTCGAACTTACACCCATATTTTCATTTACTGGCTGGCGGGGTTGATCCTGGCGGTGGTGGTGCTGGAACTGATGAAGCGTCGAGGACGCATCGCGCTGGCGCTGTTGGTGGCGGTGGTGGGTTTTGGCGCGACGATGGCCATCCTGAACATCGATGGTTTTATCGTTCAGCGCAACGTGGCCCGAGCCGAAGCTGGTGCTGAACTGGATGTTGTCCATCTGACCACCTTATCCGCTGATGCGGTGCCGCAGCTCCTCCAAAAGTATCAGTCGCCTGAGTTAAGAAAAGAAGTGAGAGAAGGCTTGGGCGCAACGCTGGCGTGTATGGAAAAGGCCATCAAAGACCCGGCAGATCTCCCCTGGCAGGATTATAACTTTGGCCAGGCGCGGGCTGCGCAGATGTTACGAGAAAACGCGGACAGCTGGAGCCAATATAAGGCTTACCAGGCAGACCGGGACTGGGTGGTTCGCCTGAATGGGCAGGAAATTTACTGCGCCTATTTCATTATGGATTAACTGGCTTAACTGAATAAGCATCCCGCTCTGAGCGCTCAGGCGGGCTGCTTTTTTCTATGAGAGCGTTAAATGAGGTCAAGTTCGTTTTTCACCGGGGAAGAGAGCACGCCATCCCAGCCGAAAACCGACAGGTCGATGGAACCCTGGTCATCAAAAAGGATACCCTCTTCTTCTAACAGGGCGCGCTGCCTTTGGCTGCCCATACCAAAGCCGCGCGGGCTGACCTTCCCCTGAGCGTTGATGATACGCTGCCAGGGCACTTCTTCGGCGAAATCACGCCCGCGGAAGACGGGCAGCGCTGCCAGCGCGAAACCCACCATCTGCGCGGAGCAACGGCCGGCGATGCGGGCGATTTGCCCGTAAGTGGCCACCTGTCCGCGCGGCACCTGGCGCACGATGGCGTAGATGAGGTCATATAAGCGAGGTTCTTCTTCCATGCCACTGTTATTTTACCGCTTCAGGCTGCAAACAGCGCGTATAGCCTTCATGGTAGAATTCGAAGCATGAAAAGATGGCAGTTCTGGGTGGGTCTGTTAATCAGTATTGCATTTCTATATTTTGCCATTCGCGGACTCAACCTGGCTGATTTTTGGCAGGCGGTGAAAAGCGCCAATTACTGGTGGATACTGCCGGGAGTGGCGGTCTTTTTTGTTGGGCTATGGGTGCGGGCGTGGCGCTGGCATTACCTGTTGGGGCCGGTGAAGAAGGTACCCACCCGCATCATGTTCCCCATCACCTGTATCGGCTACATGGGCAACAACATTTACCCGGCGCGCGCGGGAGAGGTGCTGAGAGCGGTAGTGCTTAAACGCCGTGAGCAGGTGCCCATTTCGGCTTCGCTGGCCACCATCATTGTGGAGCGCATTTTTGACGGCGTGGTGATGCTGGCGTTTGTGTTCCTCAACCTGCCGGCGCTGGCAAAGGTCTCCTCTTTTGAGTCTGGCTTTGTTGGCAATATCCAGAATCTTGCGCTCATCGGCACGGCCATTTTTTTGGCGGCGTTGCTGGTGTTCTTGCTGGCAGCGATGTTCCCCAGAACAACCGCCAGGCTGGGTGGCTGGTTCATTGAGCGCCTCTTGCCACCGCGCGCGCGTGAAAAAACCACCGGCATCATGCTCAAGTTCCTGGATGGACTTGAATCCTTAAGGTCGCCATTCAACATTTTGATGGTCTTTTTTACTTCGGTCATCATCTGGTTGCTGGAGACGGTGAAATACTGGTTTGTGATGCAGGCGTTTACTTTTTCGGTGAGCTTTTTTGCCTTGATGTTGCTGAATGGGATTGCTAATCTGGCCACCACCATTCCTTCGGCGCCCGGGTATATCGGCACCTGGGAAGCGGTGACCCGGGCGGTGCTGGTGGCATTTGGCGTGCCCGGGGCTGAAGCCCTGGGTTATGGAGTGGTGCTGCACGTGGCGCTGTGGCTGCCAGTTACGCTGGTTGGCGCCTACCTGATGACCAGAGAGGGCATCAGGTGGAGCGATTCGTTGCGACAGGAGGCCCGTTCAGGCGAAACTGAAGCAGGCGGGGAAATTAGCGATAAGGAGAGCAATAAATGAAAATCGCGGTGATTGGCACCGGTTTTGGCGGGATGGCAGCTGCCTATGACCTGGTAAAAGCGGGAAACACAGTTACGCTTTACGAAGCGGAGAGCACCCCCGGCGGGCTGGCCGCAGGCTTCAAAGAACCTGACTGGGAGTGGTCAGTGGAGAAATACTACCACCACTGGTTTACCTCAGATGAACATATGTTCCGCCTGTTCAGAGAATTGGGCGTTGAAGACAGGGTCATGATCTTAAGCCCAAAAACGGTAATGTATCACAAAGGCAAGTTTTACCCCTTTGATTCCATCACCAGCGCATTACTCTACCCAGGGCTGGGTTACGGATTGAACAAGATCCGCTTTGGGTTGGTGGGGCTGTATCTGCGCTTCACCAACCGCTGGCAGCCCATGGAACAAACCACCGTAGCCGAGTGGATGAAGAAATGGGCTGGCGAGAAGGTATACACTCAGATGTGGGAACCGCTGGTGATGGGTAAATTCAGCGAAAAATACGCCAACCAGGTGAATATGGCGTGGATGTGGGCACGGTTGCACGCGCGCACCACCCGGCTGGCTACCTATCAGGGTGGTTTTCAGGCATTTGCGGATGAGTTTGCCGCAATCCTGGCAAAAATGGGCGTCAAGTTTGCCTACCGCACAGCGGTGAAACAATTGATGAGCGAAAAAGAAGGGGGTTGGTCGCTCTCCACCACTCATGGAGATGAAACTTATGACCGGGTGCTGGCGACAATATCACCGGCGCTGCTGTCAAAAATGGCGCCACAGCTTCCCGAGGATTACCTCAAAGGGCTGCTTGACCTGAAGAGCATGGGCGCGGTGGTAATGACGCTCGCGCTCAAACATCAACTTTCTCGCGAAGGGTACTACTGGTACAACCTGCCCAAAGACGCAGGATTTCCATTCCTGGCGCTGGTGGAACATACCAACTTCCTCTCCCCGCAAAAATTCGGCGGCAACCACATTATCTACTGCGGTGATTATTTAGACCCGGCTCACGAGTATTTTCAGCTTTCCAAAGAGGAGTTATTACAACGTTTTACCCCCAGCCTAAAAAAGATTAACCCGAACTTCGAAACGGGATGGATCACGGGCTCCTGGCTGGTGAAAACCAACTACGCCCAACCGGTGCCGCTGCTGAACCATTCCCGTCATATCCCTTCAATCGAGACGCCCCTTAAAGGGCTGTATTTTGCCAGTATGTCGCAGGTGTATCCGTGGGATCGCGGGACAAACTTCGCGGTTGAAATCGGGCGCCGGGCTGCCGACCTGATGCTGCGGGCGTAGCTGATTGCGCGCTGATGAACCAGGCAAGCGCCATACTTAAAGACCAGATTTGAACCTGAAAATTAAAAATTCCTGATGCCAAAAAATGCATTATGGGTGGGTTTGGCACGAGGAAATGGAAACCTGTAACTTTTATAATAAGGCGCCATATAGCCGCAGCGAGGGTAAAAACCGCCCATCATCCCCAGATGTAGGGGCTTCGGTTGCGTTGATACCGCAGGGATAAGGATATAAATAATCGGTAACGATTGCGTAATCCATCAAAGTCCCCAGGTTTTCTTAAGGTTGGGAACCTTAAAGATTTGAATTCTTTTAAGTTAGCGTAGGGTATTCGACTTGTTACCGGGGCGGCTTTCTGTTAGAATGCTTATACGCGTTCGGACGAAGCTTAATCCACAGCTTCGGGTAAGCCTTTGTAGGATCCACTAGAATATCCTGTTCCCAATCCCTGCTTACGCTGGAGTGGCGGGTTCTACTGACCTACCCCGTCCGTGACGTGAATTCCAGGCGGAGGCGCGTGTTGGATCATCGGAACGCATGGCAGGCAGCGGTTGGACAACTCCAAATGGAGATGTCGCGCGCATCTTATGAAACCTGGGTACAGCCTGCCGAACTGGTGCGTTACGAAAATGACCTCTTCACGGTTGGCGTGCCCAACGCTTACGCCTGTGACTGGCTCAAATCCAGGTTGACCGCAAAACTTAACAGTATTCTCAGCGGCATCATGGAATGCCCTCAAAAGGTCGAGTTCATCGTCTGGCATAAGGATTACGAAAACCAGCCGCAGACAGCCAGTACCGGGGAACCTTTACCGTTGATCTCTCCCGCCGTAACAGGCTCTCAACCGGTGGTGAACCATCGTTATAACTTCGATAACTTCGTGGTGGGTTCTTCCAACCGGCTGGCGCACGCGGCCTGCCTGGCTGTGGCGGAGAACCCTGCCCAGGCTTATAACCCGCTGTTCCTTTATGGCGGTGTGGGGTTGGGCAAAACTCACCTGCTGCACGCCATTGGCAACTTTGCCCAGGCGCGCGGAGAGCAGGTGTTATACGTTTCATCTGAAGAATTCACCAATGACCTGATTAACGCAATCCGCACACACACCACGCAGGCTTTCCGTGACCGCTATCGTCGTATCGATGTGCTGCTGGTGGATGACATCCAATTCATCGCCGGCAAAGAGTCGACGCAGGAAGAGTTCTTTCATACCTTCAATACCCTGCACGGGCAGGATAAGCAGATTGTCATCTCTTCCGACCGTCCGCCCAAGGCCATGAACACGCTGGAAGAACGCCTGCGCTCACGCTTTGAGTGGGGATTAACGGCAGATATCCAGCCACCTGACCTGGAGACACGCATCGCCATCCTGCGCTCCAAGGCGGAGCGGTCAAGGCACGCGGTTCCCCCAGCCATCCTGGAAATCATCGCGCGCCAGTTCCAATCCAATATCCGTGAACTGGAGGGCGCCCTGACCCGCGTGGTGGCCTACGCGGATCTGCGCGGACGCCCGTTGAGCGAAGAACTGGTCAACGTGGCGCTAACCGATCTCTTGCCGCAACGGAATGCTTTTGAACAGGCACACGTGGTGAACGTGGTGGCATCGGCATTTGGCATTACCCCTGAAAAACTGATGGGGCGCGACCGCACACGCGCAGCCGCTCTACCTCGTCAGGTGGTTATGTACCTGCTGCGCCAGGAAGCCAACGTGTCGCTGCCGCAGATCGGCGAAGCCATGGGCGGGCGCGACCACACAACCGTGATGTACGCCTGCGAAAAGGTGGCGGATATGATCGAAAGAGATGACCGTCTGCGCCGCCAGGTGCTGCAAATACGCGAACAGCTTTACGGAAGAAAAACAACCTGACCGTTGTGGTGGTCAGGTTGTTTTTTTTCCAGGTATATCGAAATTAGGATGCTGGCTCTTCGAAAAGCGCTCGCTTAATTTTGGGCAGCAGCAAAATGACCAGCAGCGCAGTGCTCAACAGCGCGCCGATGAGGTAATCGATCGAAGTAGCATCAGTGCGCAGCGTGCGGATAATTTGCGTGGGGGTGTTCATCGCCACCAGTGAGACCGCCGCTACCAACGCCATCCACCAGCCTTCCATTTTGCGCGCGGCAATCTTGTAAATGGCAACGAACAGCAGGATCACGCAAATAAATTGCACCGGGCTGGACCACGCCAGCACCCAGCCCTCGATCCCGCTGTAAAGCGGCTTTTCGAGGCGGGTGAGCGTTTGGCGCATGCCCCCCACCGCGATGACGAAGGCGTGGGCTGTCATAATGCCGCAGAAGGTGAGCGTGAGCAGCTGGGCGATCTTCTTCTGCGTGTTTACTTTTCTGAGCAGGATAAGGCAGAGGAAGAACAACAGGCCGGTAAGTGATACAAGCATCGGCAGGGGCAGCCCAGGCACAAAACTGACATAAGGCAGCATCATGAACATTCCGCCTGAAGCAGGAAAAGCGGACGCCAGCAGACCTACCGGAAAAGTCCATTCCTTGCCTTCGCGGATGGAGCGGGCAATCACAATGAGCGTAATGCCGGCGATGAAGATGATCGCACGGTACAGCGGGTAGAGCACTGAAAACAACAGGATGCCGCTGGCATAAGCCGGCTTTTGGGCGGAAACTTTCACCAGGGCGGTCATCACCCGGTCTAATGAGGTTTGAATAAGAAACGGAGCCACCCCCACCATGAACACCCCCACCACCACCGCCAGGATGGCCAAAAACAAACGGGTTTTACTGGAAGTTTGAGACATATTCCCTCCGAAAAAGGTTGATTATTCTTATGTATATTACCTGAAGGAGAAAAAAATACCTTGCGAAAAGTTAAACTTGGTGGAAAGGAAACCTGAATAATCGGATAAAATAAGGTATAATAAACGGGTAATTAAGGGTTCATTATCAACAAGCAGGCTAGTTCTGGATTGAAGAACCATTTTGTTCAAACATTGCGTTTTTGCTCTGCTCAAGCAGAGATGAAGTGCCACAAAAATAAAGGAAGTCACTCGCAAACCCTGGCTTGAACAACCGCCGGGATTTGTTTTTTATGAACCATATCCGCGGTTTTAAGGGGCGACCTTTCGACGCGGTTATTCCAATCAAAATTCCTTAAATGGAACAGGAAAGGTATAAAAGTAATTAATGAATAAGCAAGATAAAAAAGATAGCCACCGCAAGGGTGCATTAAAGATCATCCCCCTCGGTGGGCTGGGAGAAGTCGGCGCCAATATGATGGTGTACGAATACGATGGGCAGATCCTGGTGGTCGATACCGGTTTGATGTTCCCGGAAAACGATATGCTGGGAATCGATTACATCATCCCGGATATTTCTTACCTGGTGCAGCGGCGCAAGCAGGTGAAGGGTATCATCATCACCCATGGACATGAAGACCACACCGGCGCCATCCGCCATGTGCTGGAAGAATTACAGGCGCCGATTTATGCCACCCCTCTGACGCGCGGCTTGTTGGAAGTAAAACTCGCCCGCAACGGAGGTGCTTCAAAAGCGCAGATTCAAACGGTCAACGCGGGTGAAAACCGGAAAATTGGCCCGTTCAGCGTGGATTTCTTCCATGTGTGTCACTCTATTCCTGACGGCGTGGGGCTGGGAATCGAGTGCCCGGCTGGACTGGTAGTGCACACCGGCGATTACAAGTTTGACCACACGCCGGTGGACAACTGGCCCACTGACTACGCCAAACTGGCGGAGTTTCAGCGCCGCGGGGTGCTGGCGCTGCTGGCAGACTCCACCAATTCCGAGCGCCAGGGATGGACTCCTTCGGAGCGCGTCATCGATGATGCCTTCGACAAAGTTTTCCGCGAAGCCGACGGGCGGATTCTCATTGCCACATTTGCCTCTCTCATCTCGAGAATGCAGCAGGTGGGCAACGCCGCGCTCAAGCACAACCGAAAAATGGCTTTCGCGGGTCTCAGCATGGTAGATAATGCCAAAATTGCCCGTGAACTGGGCTACCTTCAACTGCCAGATAACCTGATTGTCAGCTTGGATGAAGCCCTTCATATG
>JAAZNW010000142.1 GCA_012798065.1 Chloroflexota bacterium | reverse complement strand
TTTGGCCTGGTTGTTATCTGGCTGGCAATGGTTTCATGGTTCGATATTCGTAAAAGCGAGATACCACACAGCGCCTGGGTGATTATTCCAATCATCCTGGCAGGTACTTATCAAATCTGGCAGGGCGGGTGGCCCTTAGTCTTGCTAACTGCTTTTGTCGTGGTTGTCAGCGAACGGGAAAGGATATCAATCCTGTTTCAGATGAATGAGTTGGGGCGAATCATTACCTGGCTTCCACTCTTATTTCTTGGGGCTTTTTTCGCCGTGCAACTATCACCCATTGCGGCTTTGGCGATCATTGGCTTTTGGGCAGCCTGGGAATTGAAGTGGTGGGGTGGGGCGGATGCAGTGAGTGCAATTACAGTCTGTCTAATCTGGCCAGGGATGTCCTTTATTGTATCGTTTTTGGTCATTCACTTTATCGTTGTGATTGCTTCAGGATTGGTTTCAATGATACGGGAACAGAAAATCAAGCTTCACCGATTACCGGGATTGCCGATATTGTTAGCCTCTGTATTAATCTTGAAAGTAGGGATTATCTTTTTAGGTTAATCCGCAATGTCTGGATAATGCTTATATCATAGCCAAACTTGCGAGGTCTCCTTCTCGTACACCGTGGCGAAACACTCGAGTACACCCTACTAAACGCCTGGGACAAGGAGCGTAATGATTTTGCTCTCTGAGGGCTTAAGTGGGACAGGTCTACCCAAATTTTTTCGCCAGTTCATTAAGCCCATTTTCATCAAACGCTATATCAGCTCGATGAACTACCTCTCGAACAAAGGCTAATTCAGTATCTGAAGGTTTGTCATCAACCACAACAGCAATGCATATTGCTTTAAATATAGTTTGCCTTTCCTCAATAGAACAGTTCGCTAATAGGTTGAGAATTTCTTCTTTATCGAAGTTTACTTGTTTTGAAAAGTTCTCGACATCTGGAATACTCCCAATTTCCTGGATTCGCGTGGTAAATGCTCGAAGAAACCATGCTTCCGGACGCGTGACTTTTTTGTCAGAATAAATGGCTAGCCAGATCAGGTTCAGGAACAGGCATTTATTCTGTATTCCTTCAAGGGGAAAATCGCGCACAGCCTCATCAATGGCGGCGCGTCTCCGATATTTTGTTCTGGCACGTTTCCCTATTTGGCCGGTATTGTAATAGTTCAGACCTACTCCAAGGGGGATATTGATGCCAGGGATGGCTCCCTTAATAATCTTATTTTGAAGAAGGTATTTACCAACGACAGGCAGGGCTTTGAGTGCTTGTAGACTACTGCCCGTAAGTGTTTTTTTTATGAATACTCGTATAAATTCGGGAGCGAGTTGTTGTAAGCTTTTATTTAGTGCCTCTCCTGCTTTAACGCCGAAGGCAAGATCGATAAGATCAGTGAGGTCTTGAGGATCGTCATAATCCAGTGGATGCCCATATAGGATACTAATATCGTACGCAAGGCGAAGTTGGAGCAGACTGGTGTATCCCAAATCTGCCACAAGGGTCGTAATGGCAGCAGGTATTATAACCTTCGAGGCTCCACCACGTTTACCAATAGTTGCTACTACTGCTCCTGAATAAGCTAAACTTGTCATGCCACCGCTGATTGCTGCATACTTTTTAGCTAATGCTATCCTTAAGTCGACGATTGCATCTGGTGGCAAACCAGGATACTCCTTCTGAAAGTATTCTGCCGTTACCTTTTTCTGATAATTGCTCAAAGCGAGATATAACAACTTCTCAAACCAGGCACCTTTATATATATCTTCTGGCATCATATTTCTAAAAAAGGTTTTGATCTCTTCAAGCGTTTTCCTTGAGGATTCTTCGGTACCATCTAGCAATTGATCAACCATGTAACTCCCTTTTTCGATCTGGGCTTGCTGTTGAAATAGATTCTTCTATTTGTTTAGGAAGAGGAAGGGCAAAGTTATTCACAAATCTTGATGAAATGAGAAATTGTTTACCCTTTAGAAATCAGTATATACGAATTCTACAAAAACTTGGTAAATATATCTTTCAGATATGATTCTATTGGCCATCTTGGATAACTTCATTCCGTCATTATAATTATTAATAGACAATCTTTGATTAACCGTTGGCTGGACCGAACCTTCTGGGTACAGAAGGGCGGCCAGCCTTATTTTTAAGGATGCAGAACGGGAGTGAGAATCATTATAGTCACATCCCCCTTGGATAATAAATTTAAGTT
>JAAZNW010000006.1 GCA_012798065.1 Chloroflexota bacterium | reverse complement strand
GAAACGATCAGAAAGTATGTACAAGAGCAAGGAATTGAAAAGGACTACAAGCATTTGCATTATGACGAACAGCTTAAATTGTTTTAGCAAGGAAAAAATCTAAAGACGATACCCCGCAGCTTGCTGCGGGGAGGATTCATTAAAACCATTCTCAATTACGGGAGGAAGGCATGCAGCTGCGTTCGATCGTTTTTATGCTGGGGTTCATCTTGCTGGGATGCGTGTTCATGTTCCGGGCGGTCAGTGGACGCCTGAAATCTAAAAAGGCGCAAGCCTGGCCGGTGGTGAAGGGCAGGGTGGTCTCTTCCGAAGTAGAAGAAGACCGCTTTCGCAGCGCCACAGGGAAAGCCACCATCGCCTTTGTGCCTGATATCTCCTATGAGTACCAGGTGAACGGAAAAAGCTATACCAGCCGCACGGTGATTTTTGGCGCGACCACCTACGATTACCTCACCGCTTCGCGCATCTGCGAAAAGTTCTCCGTGGGCAGTGAACCCAAGGTGTACTACAACCCCGCCAACCCGCAAGACGCTGTGCTGCTGCCGCAGGCCACCGAAGGGCTGCGTTCGTTGATCCCCGGCACCTTTTTCATTGTGACAGGGATCGCGATTGGCGTGATGGGATTTTTATTTCCGAACTAAAAACTTTAACCGATGGACGCTCGTGGGTAAGTGAAAAAGGATGATTGGCGCGAGGATGAAATGAACGAGAGCGACCCACACGTTGTGTGGTTGTGAAGCCGCCTGCCCTGGGAAACCCCGCGGCAGCAAGCGCTAACTTGAAAAAGGAGGGTTCTTATGCTTGGGTTGATCATTGGTTTTTCCCTGCTGTTGACTGGAGTCGTTTTTCTCATCATTGGCCTGGTTGCGGCAAAACGCGCAAAGGCCGCGCAATCCTGGCCGACTATTCCCGGCAGGGTGTTGAGCTCGCAGGTTGTCGAACACGAGAGCACAGACAGTGAACACGGCACCACGACGGTCACTTACGAGCCGCGGGTCGAGTACGAGTATATCGTGATGGGCCAGGCATACACCGCCAAGCGGATTGCCTTTGGCGCCAATCGTTTTCACTATAAAAAAGCGGAGGAGATCGCCGCGCGTTACCCGGTAGGCGCACAGGTGAACGTGCGCTATAACCCGGATAAAGTGAAAGACGCCACCCTCGAAGCCAATGCCGCTGGCGGTAAACTCTTTCTCATCCTCGGCGGGGTCTTTGGCGCGGTGGGGCTGGTGACGATGGTCATCTCGTTGTTCTCTCTCTAATTATTTCTAGAACTAAACCTGCGCGGGCGGCAGGTGTTGGTATACTAAGCCTGTTTTGCATTACCCGGTTACCGCTCTTGGAGGAAAGGCATGAAATATCTCATCACTGGAGGCGCCGGTTATATTGGCAGCACCATCTGTTCCGCGCTTGAAGACGCGGGGCATGTTCCGGTCGTGCTGGATTCACTGATCACCGGTCGCGAGGAGTTTACGCGCGGGCGCATTTTTTACCAGGCGGATATTGCTGACGAGCGCGCGGTCACACAGCTCTTCCGTGAGCACCCTGATATTCAGGCCACGGTGCACTGCGCTGCCCTCATCGTCGTGCCCGACTCCGTCAGCAGCCCTTACGAGTATTATCAAGATAACGTCTCCAAATCGATCGAGTTTTTCCATTTATTGCACCGCCTGGGTTATGACAGAGTGGTGTTCAGTTCTTCCGCCGCGCTTTATGACGTGGTGCCCGGCTTTATGGTGACGGAAGAAGCCCCTTTGAATGCCAATAGCCCCTATTCGCGCACCAAACTGATGATGGAAATGGTCCTGCGAGATTACTGCGCGGCTTACGGCATGAAAGGCATCGCGCTGCGCTACTTCAACCCCATCGGCGCGGACCCGAAAATGCGCAGCGGCATCCATGTGCAGCATCCCACGCACGTGGTAGGCAAACTGGTGGATACCGCCCAGGGGCGGCAGTCGGAATTTCAGATCACCGGCACGCACTACCCCACCCGCGACGGCACCGGCATTCGTGATTACATCCATGTGTGGGACCTGGCGCAGGCGCATGTGAACGCTGTAACCGATTTCGATAAGGTCTTTGAACGCGCCGGAGAACTGCCCGTTGATTACCTGGTCATCAACCTCGGCACTGGGCGCGGCGTGACCGTGCGTGAGCTGGTGACCGCCTTTGAAAAGGTTTATGGTCAAAAGATCAACAAAAAAGAGACCGGTCCACGCCCCGGGGACGTGGCAGGTTCTTACACCAACGCCGATAAAGCCTATCGGCTGCTGCACTGGAAAGCGCAACTTTCCATCGAAGAGGGTATTGCAGATGCCCTCAAGTGGGGAAAACTGCGCGAAAACATTCTCAAGTATTAAATAACAACGGCTGGAGCACCTCCAGCCGTTGTTTTATGGGTTTATCAAAAAGCGCGCAGGTACTGCGGCGGCACGGGCGGCGCCTGGCCGAGTTCTTTGGCAGCGAGGATGGCCCAGTAAGGGCTGCGCAGCATTTCCCGCCCCAGCAGTACCAGGTCAGCGCTGCCGCTGTGGATGATCTCCTCAGCCTGCTGAGCCGTGGTGATTAGCCCGACAGCGGCGGTGAGAATACCCGCCCCCCGGCGCACTGCTTCGGCGATGTGCACCTGGTAGCCTGGGTCGGTGGGTACAGGCGCTTTCTCCAGGTTGCCCGCCGATGAACAATCAACCAGGTCTACCCCCTCTTCTTTGAGCAAACGAGCCAGCACCAGCGAGTCTTGCACGTTCCAACCGCCCTCCATCCACTCGGTACCCGAAATGCGCACCGTCAGCGGCAGGCGTTCCGGCCAAACACGGCGGACATCTCGCACCACCTCCAGCAAGAAGCGCACGCGGTTTTCAAGCACACCGCCGTACTGGTCACCCCGCTGGTTGGAAAGCGGCGAGCAGAAGGATTGCAACAAGTAGCCATGCGCTCCGTGAATCTCCAACCACTCGAAACCCGCTGCCAGGCTGCGTTGGGCGCCTTCCACAAAGCGCTTGCGGATGGCGGAGATCTCTTCCACGGTCAATTCGTTCGGCACCTGGTGTTCTTCTGAAAACGCGATTGGGCTTGCGCCTACGACCGGCCACCACAACGGGTCTCCCTCCTGCACGGGGCGGCCTCCCGTCCACGGTTGCCCCACGCAGGCCTTGCGCCCGGCGTGGGCGATCTGGATACCCGGTACGGCACCGTTCTCTTTCACCACCTTCACCACCCGGCGCAGCGGGTCGATGTGTTCGTCGCGCCAGATACCGACATCAAAGGGGGTGATGCGCCCGCGCGCTTCCACCGCTGTGGCTTCCGCGATGACCAGTCCCGCGCCGCCAACAGCGCGCGCCCCCAGGTGAATCACCTGCCAGTCATTGGAAAAGCCGTCGGTGTAAGAGTACTGACACATAGGTGAAACCCCCACGCGGTTGCGCAGGATGATGTCTTTAATCTTTAATGGGTCGAATAAATGGGTCATGTTTTCCTCGTCAGGTCTAAAAGGAGATTTATTTCTTGAAATAATGCCCTGTTTTCAAGACCAAAAGCTCAAGGTTGGTGGCGAGGTCAGTCCCCGAAGTTTTGGCCTGCAGGTCGATTTCGAGCAGGTGGTGGTACAGCTCTTCCAACCCAGAAATGCCGATGCAGCGCACGGCGTTACGGGAACTCTCGATCTTGTTGATGAAAATGCCGGACTTGCGCGCCAGGCTCCTGGCGTCTTCGCCGCTGTCCATCGCTTCAGCCAACAGGATAAGCTGGCGCAGGCGGTGAGCAAGAGCGCCCAGTACAACCTCCGGCGGCGTGTCATCCAGCAGGCGCCTCATCATCGCCTGGGCGTTGCGGGTTTTGCCTTCCATTAACGAATCGAGCATGGCAAACACATCCACCGAACCTTCATCAGAGACCAATTCCAGCACATCTTCGCGCGTCACCGGGCGCTGGAAATCCACATGCATCAGCAGTTTGGCTATCTCCTGGCTGGCTATACTGGTATCGATACCAGTGAGGCGGCTCAACTCATACGCCGCGGAGGGTTCCATCTTCCCTTCCTGCCGTTTGGTTTCGTTGAGGATCCAGGCATCCATGTTTTTTGCATCCGGCAGGCCGAGGTCCACAATGCACGCCTGCGGGTGCGAAGAGCACCACTGTACCAGCCAATGCGCGGGCGTGAGGGTCTCCCAAACGCGCGTCCACTCGTTTTCAACCTTGCGCCATTTTTGTGTATCTTCGACGATGATCACCAATGTGGTGGTCGGTGGCGCGGATGCGAGCATCGCGGTGAAGGCAGGCACACGGCTCTTCTCCACTTTGCTGATGGCATCGTCAATTACCACCAGCCGCCTGCCGCCAAAAAAAGGCAGCGTGGATACCGCCAACCGCATATCTTCCAGCGAGACGCTTTTCCCATCCAGGCGTGAATAATTCATGGAGGAGTCGAAATCCGCGCCCAGGCTGGCGATGATGCTCTTTACCTGCAGCGAGATGGCGAAAGCGTCATCTCCGCGCAGCAGGTGAACGTGCGCATCGGTCAAGGGTCAGCTCTCCGTGATTTCCAGTATATCGGTGGTGAGCACACGGTGCAGCGTGGGACCTTTACGTTCGTAGCGCGTGATCTGTTTCACTACCAGGTTGCCGGGGTCACCCGAGGTTGAGATGCGCGCCTGCACCTTTTTTCCGAGAGGTTGGGCCAGGATTAACGAACCGGTGATGAGCATCACCAATAATGGCCACCGGTTGAGTTTTTTCGAGAAAGAATTTGCGTTGCCCAATGTGCCCAACCAGGCAACGGAGCCGGCGATGAGCCCGGTGGTGACATAATTGGTGCCGCAATTGGTGTGTAGCGCCAAATCGCTCTCGCCTGCTTTCATACGCTTAAGCGCCTGTTGCACCGTTTCCAGCAATTTATCAGTCGAAACTTCCCCAATGATCCAAAAGCCCTTGCTGTCGGAGTGCCCGGCAAACGAACAACTCGGGAATTCAGCGGCCAAGAGATTAAGCGTGGCGTGTTCAAGGCCGTGGTTGCGCCTGATCATGGATACCGGGGCCCAATCGAGCACCTTGTTAAGTTCAGCCATATATCACCTCCGAGGTCATGGAACGTATCATTTCTCCGTAAGCAGCGCGAAGCCCAGGGCTTCACGCAACGAACGGGCTTCTTTCACTTCTATTTCTTTGGGCAGTGGTTCACCGGGGCGCACACGCCGCGGGATGAGGGCGGTTTTAACCCCCAGTTTGGCGGCTTCGCGCAGGCGGGCGTTCATCTGCCCCACCCAGCGCAGTTCTCCTGAAAGCCCCACCTCGCCAATCAGCACCATATCGGCTTTCACCGGGATGTCTTTCATGGAAGACGCGATGGAAGCCGCGATCGCCAGGTCGGCTGCGGGCTCGCTCACCTGCAGCCCGCCGATCACATTGACGAAAACATCCTGTTCAGCCAGACGCAGACCCAGGCGGCGCGTGAGCACCGCGGTGATGAGCAGCAGGCGGTTGAAATCAACCCCGTTGGGAGTGCGCCGCGGATTGCCCAGGTTGCTGGGGCTGGTGAGCCCCTGCATTTCCACCAGCAGCGGGCGGGTGCCTTCCATGGTGACGGCGATGGCCGACCCCGGGGCGTTGACCAGGCGTTCGGCTAAAAAGGCTTCTGAGGGGTTGAGCACTTCGACCATGCCCTGTTCACGCATTTCGAACACGCCCACCTCGGCGGTGGCGCCAAAACGATTTTTCACCGAGCGCAGCAGGCGGTACGATTGAAAACGGTCGCCCTCCAGGTAGAGCACCGTGTCCACAATGTGCTCCAACACGCGCGGACCGGCGATAACGCCTTCTTTGGTGACATGACCCACCAGGAACACCGCCATGCCGCTGGATTTGGCCAGTTCACGCAGACGGTTGGCGCATTCGCGCACCTGGCTGACCGACCAGGCGGTTGAGCTCATCTCGGGCAGGTACACCGTCTGGATGGAATCCACGATCAACAGGTCTGGTTTAAGCGCACCGATATGCTCCAGGATGGCTTCAAGGTTGGTTTCGGTGAGCAGCAGCAGGTCATCACTGAAGCCAGCGGCGTTTTCACCCGGCTGGCGGGTGAGGCGCAGGGCGCGCATTTTGATCTGGCGCTCTGATTCTTCACCAGATACATACAGCACCTTCCTGGCGCTGTGGTCGCCCGCCATTTCCAGCGCCATTTGCAGCAGCAGCGTGGATTTACCGATGCCCGGATCGCCACCCACCAGCACAATGGAACCCGGCACCACGCCGCCGCCCAACACGCGCGCGAACTCTCCAATGGGCAGGGAGATGCGTTCTTCGGCGTTCCCCTGGATCTCTGCCATGCGGCGCGGATGTGAACGATCGTTCAGTCCGCGTAAGTGGGGTTTGGCAGGCGCCGTGGGCGCCTGCAGCACCTCTTCCACCATAGTATCCCATCCGCCGCACTGCGGGCATTTGCCCAAAGGTCGCGGCGCCACTTTTCCGCATTGCTGGCATACATACTGGCTGATGGTTTTAGGCATAACCTGATTATACTCAATCCACCCGTTTGGAGAACGCGAACCTGGCGCGCGGTTTGCGCCT
>JAAZNW010000040.1 GCA_012798065.1 Chloroflexota bacterium | reverse complement strand
TATAATCACGGTGCCCAGGCATGTCCACGTGCGCATAGTGCCGATTGTCTGTCTCATACTCAACATGCGAAATGTTGATCGTGATCCCGCGCGCTTTCTCTTCAGGCGCGTTGTCAATCTGATCGTACGCTTTGTAGTCCGCCCGACCAAAAAATCGACAGTACTTCGTGATCGCTGCCGTCAATGTCGTCTTCCCGTGGTCGATGTGCCCCATCGTCCCTACATTCAAATGCGGCTTACTCCTGTCAAACTTCTGCTTCGCCATGTTTCCTCTCCTTAGAAACTAAGTTCCAATGATTGCATTAATTGATGATTTTTTCCGCTACAGCAGCCGACACCGGCGCGTAGTGGTCAAATTCCATCGTGAACACGCCACGCCCCTGCGTGGCAGAACGCAGCTCAGTTGCGTACCCGAACATATCAGACAAAGGTAATAATGCATGAATCGCCTGGGCATTGCCCGGGCGCACGTCCATCCCCAGCACAACCCCGCGGCGCGAAGTCACCTGACCGAGCACATCGCCAAGATATTCTTCAGGCACAACGATCTCAGTTCGCATGATTGGTTCAAGCAATACTGACGCGCCTTTTTGCAGGCCTTCTCGCATGCCCAATATCGCCGCCATCTTAAACGCCATTTCGCTCGAGTCAACTTCATGGAAAGAACCATCCACCAGCTGTACTTGCAGGTCTGTCACGGGATACCCCGCCAAAACGCCTGACTCCACAGCCTCTTTGACGCCTTTTTCAACTGCGGGAATATATTCACGCGGAATAACGCCACCGGTAATTTTGCTTTCAAATTTCACACCAGCCCCGCGATCCAGGGGCGCCAAATTCAATACCACGTGCCCATATTGACCATGACCACCGGTTTGCTTTACATATTTGTAATCAATTTCCTTGACCTCTCGCGTGATGGTCTCTCTGTAAGAAACCCTCGGTTTACCTACGTTTGCCTGCACGCGGAATTCGCGCAGCATACGGTCCACCAGCACATCCAGGTGCAGTTCGCCCATGCCGCCAATAATTGTTTGCCCCGAACTTTCGTCCGTGTGAACCTTAAAGGTTGGGTCTTCCTCCGCTAAACGTTGCAGCGCCAACGCCATTTTATCCTGGTCTGCGGTAGATTTTGGCTCAACCGCAATCGAGATGACCGGTTCAGGGAAGGTAATGCTTTCAAGGATTAAGGGTTTGTTAACGCTGCAGAGAGTGTCTCCTGTAAAGGACTCTTTCAGCCCCAACACTGCGCCGATATCTCCCGCGGTAACCTCGGTGATGTCCTCGCGGCGGTCGGCGTACATACGCAGCAATCGACCGATGCGTTCCCTGCGGCCTTTAATCGGGTTCAACACCGTATCCCCGGTTTTGAGCGTGCCTGAATAAACCCTGAAGTAAGCCAGGCGGCCAACATAAGGGTCGCTGACAATCTTGAACACCAGCGCGCTCAATGGCGCGTTGTCTTCTGTTGGCAGCTCCATTTCTTTTTCACCGTCAGGCGAATGCGCGATAACGGGGGGGATATCTACAGGAGACGGCAGGTAATCCACGATGGCGTCCAGAACAAGCTGAACGCCTTTGTTGCGTAATGAGGAGCCACAAAATACAGGTGTCGCGCTGGTGTTTATGACTGCCGCGCGCAAAGCCTGTTTTAACTCATCGATAGAGATTTTTTCACCTTCGAGGTACTTCACCGTTAAGCCGTCGTTTAATTCTACGATTTGCTCCACCATTTGCTCACGCAGGTCTTCGGCTTGCTTGCGGAGGTCCTCTGGAATGGGGGCGTACTTGGGCTCTTTGCCAAGGTCATCTTCAAAATAGACCGCTTGCATCGTTAAAAGATCGACCACACCTTTAAAACCGGCTTCGCTGCCGATAGGCAGCTGCATCTGAATTGGCTGCGCGCCCAGTCTTTCGCGGATCGTGCCCAAAGTGTATTCCAAGGACGCGCCAACGCGGTCCATTTTATTCACGAAACAAATACGGGGCACACTGTATCGGTCAGCCTGACGCCAGACGGTTTCGCTCTGCGGCTCAACGCCCTGAACAGCATCAAACACAACCACCCCGCCATCCAACACGCGCAGCGAGCGCTGCACTTCAGCGGTAAAGTCTATGTGTCCCGGGGTATCAATCACATTGATCTGATATCCCTTCCATTCCGCGGTTACCGCGGCAGAAACGATCGTAATCCCACGCTCCCGTTCTTGAACCATCCAATCGGTAACTGTGGTTCCTTCATCCACGTTTCCCAGCCGATAGGTTCTGCCGGAATAGAAGAGGATACGCTCAGTCGTCGTGGTTTTACCCGCGTCGATATGAGCAATAATCCCAATATTTCGGCACTTGTCTAACGGAAAATTGCGTGACATCGTTTCCTGGTATCAGAAATGGTTTACATCCGGTAATGGGAAAAGGCGCGGTTAGCCTCAGCCATTTTATGAGTCTCTTCGCGCTTGCGCACTGCGTTACCCTGGTTATTTGAAGCTTCGATCAGTTCAGTCGAGAGCTTTTCCGCGTAGGAATTGCCGGTGCGGCTCGTCGCGGCATCCAGAATCCAGCGCATGGCCAGCGTCATACGTCGGTGCGCGGGAACCTCCATAGGCACCTGGTAAGTGGCACCGCCCACACGCCGCGGGCGTACTTCCATCACAGGACCAACGTTTTTAAGCGCAAGGTCCAGCACTTCCACAGGGCTCTTGCCGGTTTTCTCTTTAATCATTTCCAGCGCATCATACATAATAGTGGTGGCAACACTCTTTTTGCCGCGTTTCATGATGCGGTGGATGAAATAGGTCACGGGAACGCTGTTATAACGCACATCCGGGGTGACTTCACGTGGTTCGGGTTTTGATCTTCGCATGCAAATACTCCATCAAATCCTATGGTTATGCTTTCGGTTTCTTTGAACCGTATTTCGATCGCGCCTGTGAACGTTTCGCGACCCCAGAGGTGTCCAGCGTGCCGCGCACAATGTGGTAGCGCACACCAGGCAGGTCTTTTACACGACCGCCTCGAACGAGCACCACCGAGTGTTCCTGCAGCTGATGACCTTCGCCAGGGATATAGGCAGTGACCTCGATCCCGTTTGAAAGCCTGACGCGGGCGATCTTTCGCAGCGCTGAGTTCGGTTTCCTGGGGGTCATCGTCCTCACCACTGTGCACACGCCACGCTTCTGCGGAGCGCCTTTTTCAAGGCGGGAACGGCGTTGCTTCATTGAGTTTAAAGTGTACTGCAACGCAGGCGCCTTGCTTTTGGCCCTTTTCGTCTCACGACCTTTTCTGATCAACTGATTGATTGTTGGCACTTCTTCTTTGCCTCCGTAAATTTGATATTGCCTGTTCTTTTCTAATTAAGATGAGACCATCGACTGCAATGATGGCCTCACCGGTTCACACTGATGGCAGAGGTGCACACATCACCACGTAACTAGAGCAACGGCGAAAAATTATAACACGAGGGTTTTTCATGGTCAAGAGAAATCCATAAAAAACGGCCCGCGACTGCCCTGTTACAGCAGTCCCTGCAACTCCTCGCCGAGGCCCAGTAACCCGGTTTCAAGGCGTGGAGGTCGTACACGTTCTTCATCTTTTCCAAAGCGGATGATTTCTTTGGTGTCCATCACCGCTTCAACAGCCAAACCCAGGCTTTGCAGCTCTTTCACCAAAACTCTGAAGGAAGCCGGTAGGCTGGGATCTTCTATGGGCTCACCTTTGACAATTGACTCGTAGGTGTTCACGCGACCCTGAACATCATCCGATTTGACCGTAAGCATCTCTTGCAGCGTATAAGCCGCGCCATATGCTTCCAGCGCCCAAACTTCCATTTCACCGAAACGCTGTCCGCCAAACTGCGCCTTGCCGCCAAGAGGTTGCTGTGTCACCAGGCTATACGGGCCGGTTGAACGGGCATGCACCTTGTCTTCTACCAGGTGATGCAGTTTCAACATGGTCATTACGCCAACGGTAACCGGCTGGTCATAAGCCTGGCCTGTTTTGCCGTCGCGTAATATCTGCTTTCCGAGCGTGGGAACCGGCTGCCGGGTTTCAAGCGCAACTTTATCTGCCACTTCTCGAATTTTCTCGTCTTTTATTTTTGACGGGTCTGTGCCATTTACCTCAAGCCAAACACGGAGGCAGGTGTTAATCGCCTGGGTGTCTCGTTCTTTCCTTTCTGCTTCCGTGTTGGGGTCAGCAGAATCAAGAATGGGGGCAAGGTCGAAGCCTCTTTCATTAAGCCAGGATTCCAACGTGATCTGGCGGGCGTAGGTTGGGTCCGTGGCAATGCGGCCCATGTCGTACTTGTGGTCGAGGGTCTGCTCCAGGTACAGCAGCCGCACTTCGTCGTCATCTTTAATCGATTCAGGGTCGTGGTCAATGCCGTTCAGCCACTCCCAGGCTCTTTTTCCCGCTTCTGTCCATGTGTAATCCATCAACCAGGCTCTGGCGAGTTCAGCTTCAATTTCGTATTCATTGGCGCCGTCAAATACTGGCGTAATCGCTTCAAAACCCAGTTCTTTGGCCGCCCAACCCAGGTGCGTTTCCAGCACCTGGCCGATATTCATACGGCCCGGCACCCCCAGCGGATTGAGAATGATATCCACTGGCGTGCCATCTTTAAGAAACGGCATATTTTCCACCGGAACAACGCGAGAAACAACACCCTTGTTACCATGGCGTCCTGCCATTTTGTCGCCGGCGGTGATCTTACGGCGCTGCGCGACCGAGACGCGCACCATCATATCCACTCCAGCGGAGAGGTCCACATTATCCTCCCGGGTGAAGACTTTCACATCCACAACTTTTCCGCGCTCTCCGTGGGGCATGCGCAGCGAGGTGTCCTTCACATCTCGAGATTTTTCTCCGAAAATGGCGCGCAGCAGGCGCTCTTCGGGAGTTAATTCTTTTTCACCTTTGGGAGTGATCTTGCCGACTAGAATATCGTTAGGGCCTACCTCCGCGCCGATGCGGACGATTCCCTGTTCATCCAGGTCTTTAACCGCATCCTCACCCACATTGGGAATGTCGCGGGTAATTTCCTCCGGTCCTAGCTTGGTATCACGCGCTTCCACTTCATATTTTTCAATGTGCACTGAAGTGAACTTATCCTCTTGCACCAGTCTTTCAGAAATGAGGATGGCGTCTTCAAAATTCCCGCCTTCCCAGGAAAGGAAAGCCACCACCACGTTCTGACCCAACGCCAGCTTGCCCCCGACAGTGGAGGAAGAATCTGCCAGGATATCTCCCTTGCGAATACGCTGGCCTTTGACCACAGCCGGGCGCTGGTCAATACAGGTGCTCTGGTTGGAACGCTGATACTTGCGTAGATGGTACACGTCATTTTTTCCTTCAGCGTTTTTCACAACGATTTGTTGCCCGGTGACCGAAATCACATCGCCGTCTTCATGAGCAACCACAACCTGACCAGAATCGAGCGCGGCGTAACGCTCCATGCCGGTAGAAATCATGGGGCTGTCTGGGTTGACAAGCGGCACCGCCTGAGCCTGCATGTTCGAGCCCATTAATGCACGGTTCGCGTCATCATGCTCCAGGAAAGGAATCAACGCGGCGGAAATACCCACCACCTGATGCGGCGAGACATCCATGTATTGAACGCTTTCAG
The DNA here is from genome assembly GCA_012798065.1 of Chloroflexota bacterium. Taxonomy (GTDB): domain Bacteria; phylum Chloroflexota; class Anaerolineae; order Anaerolineales; family Anaerolineaceae; genus UBA6107. The sequence goes on along the minus strand of JAAZNW010000040.1, from coordinate 655 downwards.
GGGTTGAAAGAATAAAATCACTGTGATGCCGGCAGGAAATCTGGTTCTGCGCGAATTCGTTGTTTTCATTCAAAATAGTGTTCGCCTGCGCGATCACGTATTTATCTTCCGCGTCAGCCGACAGGTATTCAACCTCTTCAGTAACAAAAGGTGCAACGTGAATCTCTTCTTTTTTCGTCTTCTTAATCGCTGAAAGCATCTTGGCGGTAACGCGCTCACCCTCCGGGGCGAAGACCTCGCCTGATTTTTCATCCACCAGGCTCTCGCGCAATAACCGTCCTGCAAGCCTGGGGTCATCATATGCCAACGTTTTTAATACCTTACGATAAGGGGTTTCGATGAACCCGTATTCATTCACGCGCGCGTAACTCGCCAGACGCCCGATAAGCCCGATGTTCGGGCCTTCAGGTGTTTCAATGGGACAAATACGCCCATAGTGCGAGTGGTGAACATCTCGCACGTCAAAGCCAGCGCGCTCGCGGCGCAAGCCGCCAGGGCCCAGGGCAGAGAGCGTGCGTTTGCTGCGTAACTCAGCCAGTGGGTTGGTCTGGTCCATAAACTGCGAGAGTTGTGAAGAGCCGAAGAACTCTCTCAGCGCGGCGACCACCGGGCGGATGTTGATGAGGCTGACAGGTGAAACCTGGTCCTGATCGCG
>JAAZNW010000110.1 GCA_012798065.1 Chloroflexota bacterium | reverse complement strand
TGCCGATTATATTGACCTCAAGGCTTATGAACCTGCCATGCGCCATCTGATTGACACTTATATCAGTGCAGAAGAGAGCAAAGTAATCAGTGCGTTCGATGATATGTCGCTGGTTGAACTGATTGTAGAAAGAGGAGAAAATGCAATTGAAAAACTACCTTCCGGCATTCGAAGGAACAGACATGCAGTGGCAGAGACCATCGAAAACAACCTACGCAAGGTCATTCATGATGAGCGACCCATCAATCCGAAGTACTACGAAAACATGTCACAACTGCTGGATGAACTGATTGCACAAAGACGGCAGGAAGCATTGGAATATGAAGAATATCTGGCGATGATTGTGGAATTGACCCGGCAGATAAAACGACCCAATGAGACTAAATACCCAAAAACCCTCGATACAAGAGCCAAACGGGCACTTTATGACAATCTTGACCAAGATGAAGAACTTGCGATGGTTCTTGATTATGAGGTCATTTATACGAAAAAAGACGACTGGCGTGGCAACAGGATAAAGGAGAAAGAGGTTCTGTTCGCCATTAAAAAACATATCAAAGACGAGGAAAAACTGAAACAGATTTTTGAAATCATCAAGAACCAACCTGATTATTGAGATGCATCAAATCGTTGTCAACGGTATACCAATTGATGTGGTGCGAAAATCCATCAAGAACCTTCATCTGGCTGTTTACCCGCCCGAAGGCAGGGTCAGGATTGCCACACCTTTGAATGTTGACGATGAAGCGGTCAAGTTGTTCGCCATTTCAAAAATGTCGTGGATTAAGAAGAATCAGGCAAAATACAAGAACCAGCAGCGACAGCCGGAAAGAAAGTATATATCAGGGGAGAGTCATTACTTCAACGGTCAGCGTTATATCCTGAATGTTGTTCATCACACCGGAAATCCGAAAGTTTCAATAAGAAATAAGAAATACATCGAACTTCTCGTAAAATCAGACTATACGCAGGAACAGCGTGAAAATGTTCTGACAAACTGGTATAGGAAAACCCTGAAAGAAAAAATTCCTGCACTGGTTGAAAAGTGGCAAAAGATTGTTGGCGTTGAGGTTGCCGAGTGGGAAGTGAAGAAAATGAAAACCAAATGGGGAACTTGTAACCGGGAGGCGAGGCGTATCTGGATAAATCTTGAACTGGCAAAAAAGCCGGAGCATTGTCTGGAGTATATTATCGTACATGAAATGGTTCACTTTCTGGAACGCAATCATACGGAGCGATTTGTTGCGTACATGGATAAATTCATGCCCCTGTGGAGGAATCATAAACAAGAACTAAATCAATTTCCTCTTGCTCATGAAGATTGGTTATATTAAATAAAGTATTACTTTATGTAAATGCTATATGTAACTGTATTACAATATATTAAGAATATTCTAAATAATGCTTTTATCTGACCCAAACTTGGTTTTAAATGCGACCCTGAACTGCAGTAACTTGCATCGAAAAACAACCTGCAAAACATACATATATAATTGATATGCAGTTTGTTATAACTTGTTAAGGTCGCTTCACAGGAAAGGTTAAGGTCAATAATATGGTATAGGATGGTGTATAGTTTTTTTTTTTTGGGAGGAGAATAAATATATATAATTAGGTAAAATATTAGTTAACAACATAGGTGATAAAGTGAAAACAAGATAAATGGCAGTACCAAAGAAAGCCAGCAGAAAGCAGTATGCGAAGGGTGAATCCCTGCCAAAGAAACTGGCACAGAAAATTGAGCAGGTATTTTTCGATAACGATAAACTCGAATATCGAACCAAGAACAATTTTCTTCAATGTATTGCAATAATATTTTACTATCAGGTAACTCAGGGCAATGGTTTAACTGTCTATGTGCCCCTCGGCAGGAACTACTGGAAGAAAATCTATGGTGGAAACTACCGGAAGAGTGTTATTTCACCCTTGATTCAAAATGGAATCATTGAGAGTCTTGATTTTGGTTTTCGAACAATCCCTGACGGCACTGTACAAACCACTAAAGGGAAACAGGATGGTTATGTAGGTGTACGGTATCGTATTAACCCCGAACTGTTGGAAGAACAATTCATCTTCCTGCCATATGTTGACAAAGGCAAGGTTTTAACGGCACTGGAACGGATTCTTTTTGACACACAGGAATTTAAACTACCGGAAATCCCAGATTTGAATTTTCGTGTTAACATCAACATCAATAAAGCGAATAGTTGGGTCGAAGATAATGCAGAGCGGATATGTAATGAAATGTTGAAGCGTGACACCGTTAACTCTCTGCCGGATGGTCTTCAAATCGAATGCAGAGAATATCTGGACAATGGGTCGTTTAACGTCAGATACCAGTCCGTAAAATGGTCAAGAATCATTGCCGAAGCACATAATAAAGAGTTCTTCTATTTCAACAACTCGTATTACATCGCAAAGGTTGATGAATTCCTTCAGCAAAGGATGCCTGCACTAATTTACCATTACAAGCATGAGATATCGAAAATCGGAACATCACCAGTTGAAGAGAATCGGAGTCCGGTTACATTGAGGATTTACAGCCACCTGACAAATTTTCCCAGTCGGATTTTGCAGTTTGTCGTCATTAACAATAAAGCGGTTGTACAACTTGATTTGCGGACATCACAGTTTTTAATTTTTGCCAATCTGTTAAATGTTTACATAAAAGATGGAGAGCATAGTCTCTTATCTTTATTCAACCAGAACAGGAATAAAACCTACCTCAAACGTCTCATTAGCGTATTAAAACAGCATCAGGCTCAATTACCGCAGGTCGCAGTTGATATCAGCAACCGATATTCCGGTAAGACCAGTTCGTGTGATGTAACTAATTTTATCAATGACGTTTTCTTCAAAGATTTCTATACCGTTGTTCAGCAGGAACTTGGTCTGGATGACAGGTTAATCGCAAAACATGCTCTCTTCAAATTATTATTCAAAAAGACCAACCGCCCGGATGAACTGCTTAACAAACTTGCACAACTATACCCAATAGTAATAAACATTATTGCTGAATTTAAGAAACCTGATAAGAAGAAAGCCGTAGAAGCAGGAGATGATACCCGTGAGAGTAATTTCTCCGTTTTTCTGCAGTGCATTGAAGCGGAAATTTTCGTGGATAATATTTTGAAAAGACTCCGGGATGAAGGCATCCCATGCTTCAGCAGACACGACTCGATAATTGTGGTTGAGGGATTTGAAAAAGATGCCGAAAGAATTGCAAAAACCGTGTTTGCTGATTTTGGGTTTAAGTATAATCACAAGGTTGAAGAGAAATTCTGGGAAGCCGTTGATTTTGAAGAACTGGATGACGACCCTTACATGCAGTGGTTAACAGACGAGGACATATTAACAACCAATTACGATACAATAGGTGGATTTGCCGAACCGATTAAAGATGATTTTATGGATGAAGATGAAATTCAGACCTGTCACAGGGTACTTGAAATAGGACTGCAAAATGACTATTATGAGCATGTAGATGCTGATTTTTTGGAAGATATCTCAAATTTGTCGTGGTTGAACCAAAGCGAAAGGAATATACTCTTTGATGATATAATTAACCTTCGCAGTGGTTTCAGTTTCGTACAGGGTAACACCAATCAGTTATTACGAAATTTGGTTGAAAGAATAATGGAAATGGATTTGCAGGATGAATGGTAATTTGTGATTCATTCCATTCCTTCAAAGAACTCTCCAAGGGTCAATCCGGTCGCATCTACGGACTTTAATAAAGTGAGCACGCTATATAGTTTATAACGCTCAATGCTGTGGGTGCTATTGTAGTGAATTCCTGCTAACTCGCTGAATTCTCTTTGGGTCAGTCCTTCATTCAACCGCCAATTTT
>JAAZNW010000039.1 GCA_012798065.1 Chloroflexota bacterium | reverse complement strand
CTAACGAGCACGCCAACCCCGTTTACAACCGGCGCTCCCCCTTTATGGACGCTGTTGGAAGCCACCTACACCCCCACGCCTATCTACGCGGCCACTCCGCACAAACTCTCCGAAGCGTACATGGCAGCCATGCGCGCCTACACAAAAGGAGATTGGGTCAACGCCCTGGTGTTTTTCCAGCAGGTGGTAGACGCTGAACCCGATTCAGCAGATGTCTGGTATCACATCGGCGAGGTTTACCGCTTTCAAGGGATGTTAAAAGCGGCGGACACCGCGTATGGCAACAGCCTCAAGAGTAACACGGCTTTCGCGCCCGCCTACCTGGGAAAAGCGCGTGTTTCTATGTCTTTCGAACCACCTGATCACAAGCACGCTGCCCAATACTTACAAAAAGCGCTCGAGCTTGACCCGGGGCTCTCTGAAGCCCTATCCGCGCTGGCTGAACTGCAGTTATCAGAGGGGGATGCTGTTGCAGCGCTCAACAGCTTAAGCCAGTATGAAGAACAATTCCCTCTCAGCGCCCAGGTGGAATTGCTGCGCGCCCGTGCCTACCTGGTCAGCGGTAATGTAAAAGAAGCGCTCACCGCCGCGCAGCACGCCAACCGTTTGGACATCACGCTGCTCGAGGCGTATAAGCTCATCGCCGCCGCCATGCAAAACAACGAGCAGGTCGCAGACTCGATTGAACCGCTGGAAACCTATCTGACCTACGAAACCAATGACGCCGAAGCCCTGGCGATGATGTCGCTGGCGCTCGTCGAAGAGGGCAACCTGGAGGAGGCTCTACTTTATGCAGAGCGCGCCCTGGACATCGATCAACGCTCTGTGCCGGCGCTCATTGCCCGTGGGCGCGTCTTGTTTGAGCAAGGCGCTTATCTTGAAGCCGCTGAAACGCTGGACAGCGCCATCGAGATTCAAGAGACTTCATTCGAAGCCAATATCCTCAAATCGCAGGTGCAGTTGACCCGGAAATTAAATGATAGCGCCATTGAATTTTCTCGCCGAGCCTACGAGTTGGCCAAGAATGATCGGCAAAAAGCCACCGCGCTCTATTGGCGGGCACGCGCCTACGCGGCGAAAAAACAAAACGATTCGGCCAGGGCTGACTTGAAAGCCTTGCTGGAATTGCCCGTGGAAAACCTTCCGGCAGACCTGCGTGAAGAAGCCCGGAAACTGCTTCATCAATTATCTGCCGCTACATCCACACCCACAACCAGTCAAACCCGCACCACAACGCGCACTCCCTCAGCCAGCGCCACACCTGCACCAACGCAGAGCGCCACTTTCTCCGTCACCCGTACACCAACCCCCAGCCCAGCAGGCAGCAGCGCGCAAACAAGTTCTCCCACCCCGCGAAGGTAAAAACCCGTGCGCAAGACGTCGCTTTACCTGCTCCTCAAACACCGTTCGCATTCACGGCAACGCCACACGGCCCGGGCGAGCCGCGCGTTTACCTGGTTGGCACGCGCCCTGGCGGGTGTGGTTTCACTGGTGATCGTTGCAGCACTACTGATAGCGGGGTATTTTTACGCGCTCGTCGCGCGCGACTTGCCCTCGATCGAAATCCTGCCCAGCTTGATGGACCGCGAGAATGGCGAGCTTCTCCAGCCCACCAGGTTGTATGACCGTTCCGGCGTGGTTACCCTTTTTGCCTATTCAAATGAAGGCATTGAAAGAAAGTTTTTACCGGTCAACCCTGATAATCCAGAATTCATCAGCCCTCAATTGGTGCGCAGCGCCATCACTGCGATAGATCCAACCTTCTGGAGCAACCCGGGATATCTCTTGAAAGAGTGGCACACTGTTGAGCCCCTGACCATCGCAGAGAGGTTGGTGAGCGAGCTCATTCTTTGGGATGAACCGCCCTCTATCACCCGCGCTGTTCGAATGCGTATCCTCGCCGGGCAGGTCGTCTCCACCTATGGTAGAACCAGGGCTCTTGAATGGTACCTGAACAGCGCCTGGTTCGGTCGTAACGCATACGGCGTGGAGAGTGCGTCGCGCCTGTACTTGGGTAAGTCCGCTCAACAGGTCACCCTGGCTGAATCGGCGCTGTTAATTTCGTTATTGAAAAGCCCGGCGTTAACCCCGTTTGATGCGCCTGAAGCCGCCTTCAATTCACAAAAAGAGCTATTGCGCAGTATGCGCGCCGTTAACGTCATCAGCCCGGAAGAGTATGAACAGGCGCTGAACGAGGTAATTCACCTGCACGCAACAAATAAGCCTGATGAAGCAGCCGAAAACGGTTTCGTGAAAATCGTCGAGAAGGAGCTGGAATCCATCCTCCCCGCCCAGCGGCTCAGGCGCGGCGGCCTGGAGGTGATCACCACCCTGCAGGCGGACCTTCAAGAGCAGCTCGCCTGTGCTGCCAACACCCAGTTGAACCGCATCGCTTACAGTGACGTGAGTGGCGTGGCACCGGACCAGCCTGATTGCGACGCCGCCCTGCTGCTGCCCACTCAGCGTTTTACCAACACCGGGTCGGGCGAACTGGCTGCTGCGGGGCTGGTGATGAACCCTCGTTCAGGCGAGTTGCTGGCTTACCTGGAACCCACGACCCTCAACGGTGCCCGCCTGTCAGATTCAGGATACCAACCGGGTTCGCTGTTAACGCCATTTGTGGCTATCAGCGCTTTCTCGCGCGGATATTCACCCGCTCGTTTGCTATGGGATATTCCCTCGCAAAACAGTGTGACCCATACCGGAGAACCCGCTGCGCCTGACGCTTACCATGGCGCGGTGAACATGCGTTCAGCCCTGGCCAACGATTACCTGACCCCCCTCGCGAAAATTGTCAATGAAACAGGGGCGGCCAACACCTGGCGCTCTGCTGCCTACATTGGTCTGGATTCGTGGGAAAACCCGCCTGATAACGCTTCCCCGTTGTACGGCGGCAGCCCTGTGAGCCTGCTCGAAGTGGGCTCCGCTTACAGCACGCTGGCAAACGCGGGCGTGCGCAGCGGCCGGCTGGATAAGGCGACCAACCGCATAAAACCGGTGACGGTGTTAAGGGTCAATACCAGCCGCCATCAAACCATCTGGCAGGCGCCATTGGCTGAGAACGCCGTCATTATCAGTGAAAGCGTCTCTTATCTGGTCAACCATGTACTCAGCGATGAAAGCGCGCGCTGGCCAAGTTTGGGGCACCCCAACGAACTTGAAATTGGTATGGAAGCCGCGGCCAAAATGGGACGCGCGGATAACGGGCACCAGGTTTGGACGGTAGGCTATACCCCGCAGCGCCTGGTACTGGTATGGATGGGTTCCCGTTCAACTGAAAAGGATACCCCTGGATTAGATAAGCGGATGGCAGCCGGTATCTGGCACGCGGTGATTAAGTATGCTTCTCGCGGGCTGGAGCATAAAGGCTGGCAGCGCCCGGCTGGCATCACGCAGCTTCAGGTATGCAGCCCATCTGGCATGCTGCCGACCATGGACTGCCCCAACCTCGTCTATGACTATTTCCTTTACGGGAACGAACCCACTCTGCCAGACACGCTCTTCACCCGGTTCAAGGTTAACCGCGAAACCGGTCAGCTGGCAACCGTGTTTACACCTCCCGAACTGATCGATGAAAAAGTGTTTATGAATGTCCCAGCAGAAGCGCGCCTCTGGGCGCAAAGCGCCGGGATTGAACTAATCCCACAGGGGTATGATGCTATTCAAACCATCAGGCAAGATGAGCTGGTCAACATCACTCAACCGCTGATGTTTTCAGCGGTAGCAGGGAAAGTGGTCATCCGTGGAACAGCAGCGGCAGCCCATTTCGCTTCTTATTCCATTCAGGTTGGCGAAGGGATTAATCCTGAAAGCTGGCTGCGAGTTAAGGAATCAACCCGCAGCCTGAGCGAAGACGGCGTGCTCGCCGAATGGGATACCAGCGGGTTGAACGGGCTGTACGCCATCCGCCTGACGGTCATTGATGCCGACAACGCGGTTCGCTCCGCGGTCACCCAGGTGACAGTAGACAACACCCCCCCTTCTGCGCGTATCACCTATCCCCTGCCTGACCAGCACATCACGCCCGTACGCGGTGAGGTGACCATCACCGCGCAGGTTGAAGACTTGGTTGGAGTAGCCAGAGTGGAATGGTGGGTGGATGGCAAACGAGTGTCAGAACAAACAGCAGCGCCCTACCTTTACCAGTTGAGCGAATCTGCGGGGAAACACAGTGTGTATCTGAAAGCCTGGGATGTCGCCGGGAACTCCATCCAGAGCGAAAAGATCTCTTTTTCAGTTGCTCCTTAATTTCCACCAACCGGGAACAATAAGGCTTGAAGTTCTTCAAGGTCGTTCAGCACAACATCCGCTCCAGCTTTTTTTAATTCTTTTTCTGTGCCAAAACCGCATAACAGGCCTACCGTTTGCGCGCCGGCGCGCCTGCCCGCAAGGATATCTACGGTGGTATCGCCAATCATCACGCAGTCACGCGCTTGCAACCCCATGGCATTGGCTGCGTGCTGCACCGGCATCGGGTATGGCTTGGTGCGTTCACATGTTTGAGAGGTGACCACTTCTACAAAGTGTTTGCTCAACGAGAATTGCTCGAGGAACATCATGGTTGTTTTTTCATCACGAGCGCTGACAACAGCAAGCGGGTATTTTTTCTCCGCCATTGTCAGTAGTTCATTCGCTCCCCTCATCAGTCTGAATGCCATGTTTTTATATTCGCGCCTTTTCATCATCCGCGTAAACAAGCGCGCGAAGTTATCATCCAGGCTCAGGGTATCCAGCCAGTACATCACCAGGTTCATCGGTGATTCAGCCGCCATCACCAGCCAGCGTGCAAACTGCCGCGGTTTCTGGCATTTAACGATTTTCGCAACCGGTTGAAAGAAATCGGTTATTTTCTCGACCCAGGCATCATCGGTATCACAGATCGTGCCATCCACATCAAAGCACAGCCCTTTAATGCGCTGAAGGTCAAGCGGCATGCTTATTTTCCAAAATCTTTAATTTCCGTCAGTGCATCTTCGACCACTTCTTTTGAGGAGCCTATCACCCACAATACATCCGGACCGCTGCGGCGCATGGTGATTATGCCGTCAGAGGTCGAGTTCCAGGAGATAACACCGTTGCTGTTCTGTACCGGGATGCCCCAACGCGCCAACCCATAGTCGCGTGACATATCAAAATATTCGCCGGCATCACTGGAGGTGTCCCAGGTACTGCGCCAGGCAAAGAGGTGTTCCTTGAGGTCTGCTGTGGCGTAATAAACATAGGTGTCTCCACCCCAACCTGCTGCGGCTGTTTTGCTCTTTTCATCATCCATGGAGAACTGGGAGGACCTCCCTTTGGCAAATACGAGGTAGGTGTACCATTCTCCCATCACGTTGCGGTCAAGTTCGCTCCAGTCATCACCCAGCATACCGGCAAGGTCAGGCATTTCCACCGGAACAGGTCGATCATCCGGGTATTTTTCAGGATGCAGGATCTGTTCAGTAGAAACAGGAGGGTTTGCATAAGCCGCATCAACGGCCGCCCACCCACCCTGGTTGATCAACTGCTGCACAAAGTCAAGCCCAAAGGTGTACGGGAACAAGAAATCTTCTTTCATGTACGCCGGCGCTGAGTCGTAGACTGGGCTGGTGTATTCTTCCTGGAAAGAGAAGAGGTCCTTTTGATCCTGCCGGGTGCTGTGCTTCAGAAACCATTCATTCTCAGTGGAAACCGAGTCACCTTCAATCAGCGCGCTCACCGCGGCGCAGTATTCGGTATCTACTTTGCAGTAGTCATCATTCAGTTTCATACCGTTCTCCAGGTCATAGTTCTGATCCTGAAGCACGTGGTTGAACTCGTGCGCATAAGTCATGCGCTCCATACCGCCAAAACCTTCTCCAGCAATGACGTACATGTCTTTGGTTTCGCTGTCGTAATAACCAGCGATCTGTTCTGAATACAGGTCCAGGTAAAACTGTTTCAGGTCAAACCCTTCATCGAGCAACCCCAGTGTGGAGAGTACTTTGGAGTCTTTCAACGCGTCTTCATCGCTATAATCGGCGAAGAAATCGTTGATCACTTTATCCTGTAATTCTTCCGGGGTCAGCAGGTCTCGCTTCAAGTCGGTGGTCATGTGGAGCCCGCGGATGGCGATCACCTGCTGCTGAATCTCATCCATTTGTTTGGCGATTTTGGGCGGAAGTCCATCAGACGGAGCTGCCGCCTGTGTTTGCTGCGCTGCAGTGACCGTGGCCACTGCTGGCGTGTTTCTCAAAGTAAGTAGGGGGTCGGTATAGTTTTTATGCGCTTTTAACAAAAGATACGCGCCAATGATCACTCCGGCGCTCAAGAGCACGCAGGATGAAATAATCAGCACCAGTAAAGTCACTCCGATTTTTTTATTCATGATTGATAGCCATCGCCTTTCATCTGTCCCATCCACAAGAGAGGGCTGTGAGATATTTCACCCATTTTACCCTAAAGAACCTCGTCACAGTTCGTAAAAAGGTGACCCGGCGAGCGAACCTCTTCTTTTGTTATAATGGCGCCTATGAAATATCATGTTTGGACTGAAGGCTGCCAGATGAACGTGGCTGACTCGGAGCGTGTTTCTTCAGCGCTGGAACATCTGGGCTACACACACACTTCCAACGCTGAAGATGCGGATGTGATTGTGCTCAATACCTGCGTGGTGCGCCAGTCGGCTGAAGATAAGGCGTACGGCAGGCTCACCTCTCTGCTGCCGATCAAACGCGACCGCCCGGAAGTGGTAATTAACTTGATGGGCTGCCTGGTCGGGATAAAAGACCACCAACCACTGCGCCAGCGCTTCCCCTATGTCGACGTTTTTTCTCCCCCATCAGACCCTGCCCCATTGGTCGAATACCTTATCCAACGCGACGCCCGCAGTGCAGAAGAAGCCGAGACCGCCAGGCGCTTCGCCTTGATGGACGGAGACCTGGTGCTGCCGCGTAGCAGCGGCGGGCAGGTAGCCGGTTGGATCCCGGTTGTTTACGGCTGTTCGCACGCCTGTGCCTACTGTATCATCCCGTACCGCCGGGGTGTGGAGGTGAGCCGTCCGCCGGAAGAGATCTACCGTGAAGCCCGCTCGCTTGCCGCTCAGGGCGTTAAGGAAATCACCTTGCTGGGGCAGATCGTGGACCGTTACGGAAAAGACCAGCCGGCCTACCCCACGCTCGCCGGGCTGCTGCGCGAGCTGAGCGGCATTGAAGGCATCGAAAGGCTGCGTTTTCTTACCTCTCACCCCAACTGGATGACGGATGAGCTGCTGGAGTGCGTGGCAGAACTACCCAAAGTTATGCCGCACATTGAAGTTCCCAACCAGTCAGGGGATGATGACGTTCTGCAAGCGATGAAGCGCGGCTACACCGCGGAAGATTACCGCCGCCTGGTGCAGAAAATACGCGACCGCATTCCCGGGGTTTCCATTGCCACTGACATCATTGTGGGTTTCCCCGGTGAAACCGAAGCACAGTTCCAAAACACCTATGACTTGCTGGCAGAATTGAAACTGGATGTCGTTCACCTGGCCCGTTACTCACCGCGCGCTGGCACTTTATCGGCGCGCTCGCTGGAAGATAACGTGCCCGAGACTGAAAAGTGGCGCCGCTTCCGGGCGTTGGAGCTGCTGCAGGAAGCCATCGTGCGCGAGATCCACGCGACCTACCTTCACACCACCGTAGAGGTGCTCTTCGAAGACAAGGTGAAGAAACGCTGGCGTGGGCGCACACCTACCAATAAGCTGGTCTTCGTAGAAACTGAAACGAACCTGCGCGGCATGGTACTGCCGGTGAAGATCATCCGCACCGGGCCCTGGTCTATGCTGGGAGAACTCGTCAGCTGAGCGTATGAAACGCTTCTTTTTCCTTTTGGGTTCGGGTGTGTGCATCGCTGTCATTGTGGCAGTGTATTTTTTATGGGTCAACACCTCCCTTTTTAACCCGCGCTCGCGTGACCTGATGAAGTGGCTGCGCGACCCCGCCGCTCATCCCGATTGGCGTATAGAAGCCGGTCAACGCTGCGACGGCGCCCTCTTCAGCCTGCCGACCAGCGGTTATATCGGTTATTTATGGAATGACTCCTTTCGCCCGGGGCACCATCACCAGGGCATTGATATTTTCGGCGGTGGTGAGCCCGGCAGCGTGCCTGTTTACGCCGCTTACGATGGTTACCTCACCCGGTTAGCCGACTGGAAATCGACTGTGATCATCCGCATCCCCGCTGACCCGCTGCAACCACAGCGGCAGATCTGGACGTATTACACTCATATGGCTTACCCATCAGGTGAAAGCCTGATTGCCGCGCAATTTCCGCCCGGCAGCAGCGAAGTCTTTGTGAAGGCCGGAACCCTGCTGGGCTACCAGGGGAACTACTCGGGCACACGCGACAAGCCCACTGGCGTGCACCTGCATTTTTCAATCGTGAAAGACGACGGTAACGGCCGCTTTCTGAATGAACTGGAAATTGACAACACTCTTGACCCTTCGCCCTATCTGGGAATGGCATTGAACAATAAAGCCGGTGCGACCACCCCGGCGGTGTGCACCCCCTGAGCAAAAAAGGATTTACCTCCCGGCATTCAGAGAGCCTTCTGAAGCGTTTTGGTGCTACCCTTTCATCCGAAACGCCCCTTATGCTATACTCATTTTATGAATCCATCTCCCTCACAACGCTTCACTTTGTCTTGCCCGGAATGCGGACGCGCGTTTGACCCCCTCTTGCCGCAAACTTACTGCCACGATTGCAATTCGCCCTTGCTTTCGCATTACCCGCTCGAGCGGCTGAAAGCGGAACTGCGCCGTGAGGAGATCAGCGCCCGACCGCGCGGCATGTGGCGCTGGCACGAGTTGCTGCCAGTGGAAGACCCGCACAACCGCGTTTCACTTGGCGAAGGCGATACGCCTTTATTGCCTCTGCCCACCATTGCCGCGGCTTTGGGTGCCTCCAACCTGCTGCTGAAGGACGAGTCGCTCAACCCCACCGGTACCTTCAAGTCGCGCGGCATGGCGGCGGCGGTTTCGAAAGCGCTGGAGCTGGGTATCCGTGAATTCGTTATCCCAACTGCCGGCAACGCGGGAGGGGCGCTGGGGCTTTATGCCGGGCGCGCCGGCTGCGCCGCGCATGTGTTCATGCCAAAAGACACCCCGGCACCCATCCAGTACGAAATCCGCATGTCAGGCGCGGATGTGCACCTGGTGGACGGGCTCATCAATGATGCCGCGCGCCTGGCTGCCGCCGAGTCACGCGCTCACGGCTGGTTTGACGTTTCCACTTTCAAAGAGCCGTACCGCGTTGAAGGCAAGAAGATCATGGGCTACGAGCTCGCCGAAGCGCTGGGCTGGAGGTTGCCAGACGTCATTATCTATCCCACTGGCGGCGGTACCGGCCTGGTTGGGATGTGGAAAGCATTCGATGAAATGCAATCTCTCGGCTGGATTGACAGCGCCAGACCGCGAATGGTCTCGGTGCAGGCAGCGGGTTGCGCTCCGGTGGTTCGGGCGTTTGAAGAAGGCGCGCAGCGCATCCAACCCTGGCAGAACGCTGCTACTATCGCGGCTGGGTTGCGCGTACCTGCGGTCTTCGCCGACCGCCTGGTGCTGCGCTGCCTTTACCAGAGCGGAGGCTGCGCTGTCAGCGTGAGCGATGAAGAGCTCACCCTCGCCCAGCACGAGCTGGCGCGTGCTGAGGGCATCCTGGCTGCACCTGAAGGCGCGGCAACGCTGGCGGCTTTAAAAATTTTACTTAAAAAAGGCTGGTGCGAATATGGGGAAAGCATCGTATTATTTAACACAGGAACCGGACTTAAATACTTCCAGCAAGACCATGTCGATCACTGAAGATCACGCACAACTGGAAATACTTTACAACGTCAGCCGTCAACTGGCAGCCAGTCTTGACCTGCACGAAGTGCTGGCGCGCGTGCTGCTCCTTTCCACCAGCAACCTCGGCGCGGAAAGAGCCAGCCTGATCGTGCTTGACAATGCCCACAAACCGTGTGACGCGGTCATCCTTTATAAAGGCGAGCTTTCATCCGCTTCACACGAAACCATCAACGCGATCGTGCGCTATGGTTTGGCTGGTTGGGTCATTCACAACCGCCAGCCCGTGATCCTTGAAAACACCCGTGCTGACGCGCGCTGGCTCGAAAGACCCTATGAAAAAGAAACCGCAGGTTCGCCAAAATCCGCTTTATGCCTGCCGGTGCACGCCCGTGAGAAAATTGTGGGTGTGCTCACCATCGTCCACCCTTTGCCGGGGAACTTTAATGAAGCCCATCTGAAGCTGCAACAGGCCATCGCCGATTTGGCGGGCGTCGCCATTCACAACGCGCGGTTATACGAAGACGCCAAACACAGTCGCAATTTATATCGTGGTTTGTTCGAAGGCAGCCCGGATCCAATTTTTATCACCACCCTGGACGGTCAGATCATTGACTGTAACCGCCAGGGCATTTTCGTTAGCGGCTTTGACCGGCGCTTTTTATTAAGAAGCTCGATCATCCACCTGGACCCTCTTGCAAGTGACGTGTTGACCCGCGCTGGGGCAGGCCGCAAGCGTTCCAGCGCTGGGGATTATGAATCAAGCCTGTCAATCAAAGGCCAGCAGCGTTTACCGGTAGAGGTTAGCGCCGTGCGTGTGCCTTACCGCGACCTTGACTGTCTGCAGTGGATATACCGCGACACCAGTGCGCGGCATGAGCTTGACGCCCTGCGTGACAATTTGAGCGCGATGATCTATCACGATTTACGTTCCCCGCTCGCCAACATCATTTCAGGGCTGGAATTGCTGGCAGAAACCATCCCCCCTGAAGCCGGTCCAGACGCGCAACAATTGCTGCAGATTGCCGGGCGCTCCAGCGCGCATATGCAGCGCCTGGTCAGTTCGCTGCTGGATATTAACCGGCTTGAATCAGGTCAAGAGCTCACCCGGCTTCGCCGTTCAAAGCTGAAAAAATTACTGGATGAAAGCATCGAGGTTATCTCACCCAAGGTGCGCAGCAAAAAGCTTGAAGTGGTCAAGCAGGTGCCGCGCAAGGTTCCAGTGGTGAACGCGGATGAGGACATGATCCGGCGGGTCATCATTAATCTGTTGGAAAACGCGGCGCGTTATTCACCGCCCGGCAGTAAAATCACAACCAGGATTCAAGCGCAGGCGCACCAGGTCGTGGTTTTTATCGAGGACGAGGGTACTGGTATTCCTGAAGAAGCCAAAGAACGGGTGTTTGAAAAATTCGCCAGGATTGATGATGAAAGCGCAGTCAGGGGGATCGGTTTGGGGTTGGCTTTCTGCCGCCTCGCTGTACAGGCGCACGGTGGTAAAATCTGGGTGGAGAACCTCCACGCCGGGGGGGCCAGGTTCGCGTTCAGCCTGCCGCTTAGTCAACGGCAGGAGCTTACTCCGGAAGGATAAAAGATGCAGGAAATCGCTCCTCAAATTTACATTGAAAGGGAGTACCCAGGGGTTACGCTGGGATTGATCAATTGGAAGCGCAGCCTGATCCTGATTGACGCGCCCTTCAGACCAGAGGATATCCGGTTATGGCGGGTATCGATGCATGAATTGGCGCCTAACACAGACCGTCTGCTCATCAGCCTGGATGACCACTACGACCGCACATTAGGCTCAAGGCAGATCGAAGGTCCTGTCATTGGCCATGAAAAACTCACCCAGCTATTCAAAGACCGGCCGGTCAATATCAAACCACAGGGGATTGAAACAGGCGCCGCCTGGGAGCAGCACAACACGCTGGGCAATATCCGTTGGAGCGTGCCTGAAATTACCTTCACCGAACATCTCGAAATACACTCTGATGCGCATACCTTGCTTCTTGACAGTCACCCCGGTCATTCGCCGGCGGCAATTTGGGTAACCCTGCCAGAGGAAAAGGTGTGTTTTATCGGTGATACTGTTACGCCCCACTCCGTGCCCTTCCTGGCCAACGCCGACCTGGCGCAATGGAGGGATACACTCTCTTTGCTGCTGAAACCTGTTTACCGCTCTTATATCCTTGTCTCGGGTCGCGGCGGGCTGATCAGCACCAATGATATAAAAGAGCAGTTAAAAATACTGGAAAAGATCAACAAGCAGCTCGAGAAGCTGGGCGGAAAACCCCTGCGCAATGAAGACATCCAGAAAACCGCCGCCAACATTCTCAAACAGTGCAATGTGCCAAAGGAAGAAGAGCAGCAGCACCTGCAACGCGCGCGCTGGGGCCTGGTGCAGTATCTCAAGCACAGTACGGGCAGCCATCCAGAACAACCTGCCGTGTTATAAGGTAAAGGCAAAACATCAATCACATGCCGCCTACATCGCCAGCAGAACAAATCCGCTCTGTGCTTCAGGTGCTCAAACGCCATTACGGCGCGCCGGTTTGGCGTGATCCTTTGCCAGCGATCGATGAGCTTGTCTCCACGATTCTTTCGCAGAACACGAATGATAGTAATCGCGATCGGGCGTTCAATACCCTGCGTCAGACCTTTGCCGATTGGGACGCGGTGCGTACCGCCCCAGACGAGGAGATCATTGCCGCGGTGCGCGTTGCCGGCTTGGCCAACCAGAAGGGTCCGCGCATCAAGGCGGTTCTGAACCAGATACATGAGGAGGTAGGGTCACTCGACCTTTCCTTCCTGGCGGAGATGCCACTGGAAGAAGCCCGCGCCTGGCTGCTGCGTTTTAAAGGGGTGGGGCGCAAAACAGCTGCCATTGTGCTGCAGTTCGCGCTGGGGCATCCCGCCTTCCCCGTAGATACGCACATTTACCGCGTCACCGGCCGCCTGGGGGTGAGACCCGCCACCATGAGCGTGGAAAAAACACACCTGTTGATGGAAGAATTGATCGATCCTGACGATTTTTACGCCGGGCACCTGAACCTGATCCGCCTGGGTCGCGAAACCTGCCACCCCCGCAAACCCGATTGTCCGCGCTGCCCGGTGAGAGAATTATGCCTTTACCCCGATAAGACCGTAGAGCCCTAAACCCCGAGCGCGGGTTTTACCTCACTTTATCCTTTCCTTCTCTGTGAAAATACGCTTCACAACTCGTTCTTATCGAAACACACCCTCCCCTCTTCTTTTCTCCTTCTTTCACTAGAAGAGACGGAAGCCAGGGTCTTTTCATTCTGGCGCACGTCCAAGCAAACTGGCGTAAAACGATTCAACCCGCGCTTTTTAATCAGTTATAATCCTATCTTATGACGGAAATGTGGCTGGTCAGGCACGGGCAAACGGATTGGAACCTGCGCAGAATCTTCCAGGGTCAAAGTGACATTCCGCTGAATGAGACGGGTATCAACCAGGCACGCGCGCTGGCAGCCGCGCTCAGCGGCATACGCTTTGAAGCGATCTACTCCAGCGACCTGGGGCGCGCGCTGCACACTGCGTCTTTCATCGCTTCTTCGCTGGGGCTGCCGGTAATCGCTGACCCGCGCCTGCGCGAGATCAACCAGGGCGTGTGGGAAGGGCAGACCATCGAGGAGGTTCGCGAGAAGTACCATCCAGATTTCAGCCCAAATGGTAAATACATTTCCACCCCACGCGCGGAAGGAGCCGAATCTCTCGAGCAGGTGATCAGGCGTATGGTCGCGGCAGCCAATGAGTATCACACGCGCCATAACAGTGGTCGTTTGCTGCTCTCGACGCATGGGCTATCCGCCGCAGCGTTGTACGCTGTTGCCAGAGGAATCCCGCTGGTGGATGTGGCGCGCTATATCCCAGAAAACACACAGCCGCTGTTAATCCAGCTGGAGAACCCGTTGGAATTACCGGATTTCAGCGCTTATATTTCTGAAAACCAATAGAACGAATTTCCTAAATCTCTTGACTTAATAGAATACTTGTTCTATAATGTGACTGTTGGTGTTGATCATTTCGTTTTCAAGGAGAACAGTCATGAACCTAACCGCCACCCGTTCCGCTATCCATCACCCTCTGCAGACGCTTAAGAGCGTCCGCGTGCGTTCCTGGAGGGTATACAGCGCGATCATCGTGCTCGCGCTTATTGCTTTCGAAGCCGTTAATTACAGTACTACCGCCTACGCCTTGCGTGACTTGCTGGGTGACCTGCAGTTCATAGGGATACGCTGGGCAACCCTGATGGCGCTGGCTTTCTGCAGCCTCGATTTCGCCGGTATCGCCCGCCTGGTAACCCAGAAGTCCAAACTCCAGGCTTCACGAGAATCCTGGTTTCTGTTTGGTGCCTGGCTCATTGCTGGCACTTTTAACGCCGCGCTCACCTGGTGGGGCGTTACCATTGCCATCACCAATCACCCGCTGCGCAGCGCAGAAGTGGTAAGCACACACAACCTTACCACCGTTGTGCCGCTCGTTGTGGCCATCCTGGTTTGGGTCATTCGCATCCTCATCATCGGGTCGCTCACCTCTTCGCTTGAGCAATCGTCATCGGCGCGCAAAGCGGTTCGCCGCGCCGATGGGTTAAGCCAGCCGACTGGTTTTCCGGTAAGCAGCCGCCCTGCCGCCGGGTTCAGCCGTCCGCAATCCTCAACCCTCTCCGCTCGGTCGGTTAACCCGCGTGCAGGTGTGACCTCCATGGTCAGATCAAGTAACGCGCGTGTCGGGCAACCCATCCAGCGCAACGAATTCATGGCAGCAGAAGAACAAAGCGCTTATAAGGTTTAACCTTCCCTCGCCCCCCAAAAGCCCGGCACTGATGCTGGGCTTTTTTTGACCAACCAGTTGTGAAGAATCATCTTGTTTTTAAAAACCAATCAAGGGAATCGCGGGTTTATAATTCGTCTATGCCTACCCGTCCCAGCGCAAGCCCAATTTGGATCGCCACACAGGATGACCTGCTCAAGATGACAGACGCCATCACTGCTGAACCGTTGCTGGCCATCGATACCGAATCCAATTCGCTCTATGCCTACCGCGAGCGGGTTTGCCTGGTTCAGGTTTCAACACCGCAAACAGATTACCTGGTGGATCCGCTGGCGCTGACTGATCTTTCCGCGTTGGGAAGCCTGTTCGCTGATTCTCGCCGGCAGAAGATCTTCCACGCTGCGGAATACGACATCCTGTGTCTGAAGCGCGATTACAACTTCACCTTCAATAATATTTTCGATACGATGATCGCCGCGCGCATCCTTTCCTACCCTCAGGTCGGGCTGGGCAATCTGCTTTCTGCCTGGTTTGGTATTGAACTGGAAAAGAAATATCAACGCGCCGACTGGGGAAAGCGACCCCTGCCCCAGGCCATGCTGGATTACGCCCGTATGGATACCCACTATCTCTTTGACCTTCGGACGAGGTTTGAAAGAGAATTGAAAGAAAAGCGGTTGTGGGAACTGGCTTTGGAGGATTTTTCGCTGGTGTGCCAGGCGGTTCCAGCTCCTGCAGACAATAATGGGGGTACCTGCTGGAAAGTCATAGGAGGGAAGCATCTGAGCGCGAAAGAAACGGCCGTGTTGCAGGCGCTATGCGCTTACCGCGATCAGCAGGCGCAGCGCATGGGTTTGCCGCATTTTAAAGTGCTTTCAAATACCCTGTTATTGGAGCTCAGCCATGCCATGCCGCGCACGCTGGATGAACTCAAATCTGTCAGTGGAATGAACGATGTCCTACTCAAGCGCCACGGAACCGGCCTGCTGCGCGCGATTGAAGAAGGTAAACGTGCCAAACCGCCAGCACGCCCTCCGCGCCAGCGTCCAGAAAAAGACGTGCTGAACAGGCTAAAAAGGTTGCACGAGTGGCGAAAAACGCTGGCTGGCAGTCTAAAAACAGAGTCAGATGTGGTGCTACCGCGCGTGTTCATGGAACACATCGCTTCTGAAAACCCGCAAGGGCTTGCCGACCTCAAAGAACTCATGGCTGACATTCCGTGGCGATATCGCCAGTACGGCAAAGCCATTTTGTCGGTTATTCACCGTCAGGAGGAATATGAAGATTCACTTTAACGGGGCGGCGCGAACAGTGACAGGTTCGCAGCATCTTATCGAAGTCAACAATCATAAGCTGTTATTGGATTGCGGCCTTTTTCAGGGCAAACGGGCTGAAGCCTATGAAAAAAACCGCCATTTCAGTTTCAACCCCGATGAACTGGACGCAGTATTGCTTTCTCACGCGCACATTGATCATAGTGGCAACCTGCCCAACCTGGCCAAGATCGGTTATACCGGTCCGATCTACGCCACTTACCCCACCGCCACCCTCGGCGAGATCATGTTGATGGATTCGGCGCACATCCACGAATATGACGCTGAATATATCAACAAAAAACGCGCCCGCCATGGCGAACCACCCATTGAACCTCTCTACAACCGGGCAGACGCCGCCAGGGCTATTGAGCTGTATTACCCGGTTCATTACAACGAGCCCTTTTCACCGGTGCCGGGTGTAACCGCCAGGTTCATCGACGCCGGTCATATCCTCGGTTCAGCCGCCATCCGCCTGGATATCGAAGAAAACGGTACCCACAAGAGCCTGTGGTTTTCAGGTGACATTGGGCGCTTTGGGCTGCCCCTGATCACTGATCCGGTCATGCCCAGCGATGTGGATTACCTGTTGATGGAATGCACCTATGGCGACATGGAACACTTCACCGTGGAAGAGGCTTACCAAAAATTCAGCCAGGCTGTGGTAAAGACCATTGACCGTGGCGGCAGGGTGATTGTCCCGGCTTTTGCCGTCGGGCGCACACAGGAGATCGTTTACTTCCTCAACCAGATGAGCACGCAGGGTTTGATCTCGCGGCTGCCCGTATATGTAGACAGCCCCCTGGCGGTGCAGGCTTCACAGATCTTTGCCAGTTACCCGGAATACTTCGACGAGGAAACCAACGAATTCATCCGCACGCAAAAACACCAGGCGCTCAATTTCGACGGGCTCACGTATATAAGTTCAGTAGAAGAGTCAAAAGCCCTGAACGATAAAAAAGGGCCAATGGTCATTATCTCGGCTTCTGGTATGGCCGAAACCGGGCGCATCCTGCATCATTTAAAGAACAACATTGGCAACCCGCGCAATACAGTCCTCATCGTTGGCTGGCAGGCGCCAGACACACTGGGCAGGCGCCTGATGGAAGGCGCTGATCAACTGCGCATCTTCGGTCAGCTTTACGATCGGCGTGCCGAAGTGCAGGTCATCACCGGTCTCTCGGCGCACGCCGGTCAGCACCTGCTGTTGGATTACGCCGGTGCGGTAAAAGAGAGGGTAAAAGAGATTTTTTTGGTTCACGGTGAAGAGGATGCCGCTGGGGTGTTCATGGGGAAGTTAAAAGAAAAGGGGTTTGCGCATTTCCGTTACCCCTCACCAGGCGACACCGCCGAGTTGTGAGAGATTTCGGGTATAATTCTGGCGCTGGAGAGGTGCCGGAGTGGTTGATCGGGGCGGTCTCGAAAACCGTTGTGGCTCTCGTGGTCACCGTGGGTTCGAATCCCACCCTCTCCGCTCTTAATAACTCATCGCTAAGTCAATCTGGGTTCGAATCCTCATCCTTACAGGACGCTCCGCGGCCCTCTCCGCTCTTAATAACTCATCGCTAAGTCAATCTGGGTTCGAATCCTCATCCTTACAGGACG
>JAAZNW010000038.1 GCA_012798065.1 Chloroflexota bacterium | reverse complement strand
CTAGATAATAAAATTCTTTTGGGATACAATGTATGCGCATCGAGGCTTCTCTCCTTTTGTTTGGTTTGTCACCCTTAAGGATGACCTCGATGCTCTTTTTTGTCTAGCCTTTTTGTCTCATATGTATCTGAACTTATTCATATGCAATTAATGTTCCAAAGAGGGGTATAAGGCGTCTTGGATCGTTCGGGCAATCGAATCATAGTCAGGCAACAGTACCATGGCACCTGTTGCAGGCACAATATAGTTTGTCGTTTGATCTTCTGTAATTGTGAAGCGATGGATGGAGGAGGGGTTATCAGCAGCGGTGGCTGCCATAGGTAAAAGCCGCGCAATTAAATCAAGCGGGATATCCGTCTCCACACTGGAAAGAAAAAGTTGGTAGAGCTCACCAGCACGATTCAGGGCGTTCAGGCTGATCATTTTTTGGGTGATGGCTACGGCAACTTCCTGTGCGCGCCGGGTTCTATCAAAATCGCTTGTGGAATAACGTGAGCGCGCGTACCATAAGGCGGTCTCTCCATTCATCGTGTTCCAACCTGCCGGGATATAACACATTTTTGCGTAAGCCTGTGGCAGGTCGCAACGGTCATACAGGTCGGAAGTTGCGTATACCTGAATGCCGCCCAGGGTATCGATGATGTTTTTAAAACCTGAAAAGTCGGTCATCATATAATAATCTACACTGGCATCAAAACTGGTCTTGAGCGTTTCCGCGGTGAGCGGGAACCCCCCATAAGCCTGGGCTGAGTTGAGCCGCTCGTAACCAATCCCCGGAATATTGACGTACAGGTCGCGCGGAAAAGATAATAATGTCACTCGGTTACTATCGGGTATCAGCGAAAGGATCATGATTACGTCTGTGCGGTAACCCTGCCCGGGTCGCCAGTCAGAACCCAGCAGGAGGATGTTCACCTGGCTCGCGGGTCGTGCCAACCCCAATGCAATCATTCCACCTGTACCTGGTGGAGGAGTCACTGAGGGAGTGCTGGTGAAAACAGATGGGGGATTTATTCCCTGGAAAACGGGTTGGAAGGGGGTGGGGGTAGCGGTGAATCGGCCGCCTTCTCCTGTCAACAAGTCAGAGATCGGAATAGGGGTGTTTCCCTTGAGGTCCGTGGTGAAAGTTGAACAGGCAGAAAGGAGAAGAAAGAACACAAATAATGACGCCAGCAGAAGCCTGCGCATTGCGTTATTGTACCCCAATCGCGCAGTTCTATTCAGAGCATTGTTTTTACCAGTATAAAAAATGAAAATTGTGGAGCCCCTACCAGTAATTCGTATTTTCTTTGTTATATGACTTGACATATATATATCTATTTGATACTAAATCATTATAGATAAGGAGAAAGGGTATTCAATGACACTTAAACACGCAATCCTCGGATTGTTGAATTATGAGCCAATGACAGGATATGACCTGAAAAAGACGATCGACATCTCCATCAATCATTTCTGGCCAGCGGTTCAGTCTCAAATCTACACAACCCTGGCAAAAATGGAGAAAGAAGGCTGGGTAACCGTAGAGACAATACCGCAGGAGTCACTCCCTCCACGCAAGGTATATTCATTAACCCCTACTGGGCGAGCGGAATTCGTGGACTGGTTGACAACTCCCCAGCCGTATGGAGAAACGAGGATAGCCTGGCTGGTGCAGGTGTTTTTTGCAGGTCAACTGGATGATCAGAAAGCCTTGCTACTCTTGCACAACCTAAAATCAGTTTTTCGTCAACGGCTTGAAGGGTATGCGTCCATCCCTGAAGACAACCGGGATTCACTTCGAAATGACCCACCACGAGATAAATTCTTCTGGATGCTGACAGTCGATTTCGGTGTTGCCCAGACGATCTCACAGATTCAATGGATTGATAAAGTCATTCACACGGTTGAATCGCGTGAATATATTTTGCCTACCCTTGCGGGCGATCGTTCCTAATATTCTTTTTTATACATCAGGAGAAAATAATGAAAAAGTTATTTGGAGCCGGAAACAAACCCTGGCATTTTATTGCGGGTATTTTCCTTAGCCTGCTTTCTGCCGGAATGCTGCTGCTGGCCTTCCATCCATATAACCAATGGTACCTGGCTTTTTTTGCCCTCATTCCCATGCGGCTGGCAGAGTATCGTTTCTTCCCGCGTAAGTGGGCTGGTTTGGGTTCCGGGATAGGCGTTGGGGTTTGGCTGGCGGTTTTCCTGGGACGGATGTTCGGCTTCAGCGGCCCTGCACTGGTGATTGAAATCGTGGTGCTCGCAATTGTCCTGGTGCAGGTTTTCACCATTCCCGCAACCCGGCAATTCCACGAACGTACGGCTTACCGCTGGTTCATCTTGGAAGGCATCGCAGGCTGGGTAGGGTCTGAAATGATTCGCTCATTTATCCCGCCCATCAACACCCATGCCTTTATTGCCCAGACCATGTACACCCAGCCATGGATGCTGCAGCCGATCTCCATCTTTAGTATCTATGGCCTTTCCACCCTGATCGTGCTTGTCAATTACACTTTACTTCAGGGTATCATCTTATTTTTGGATAAAAAGCAGTTGTTTTTTAATTTACCAGAAATGAACCGGCGTTCCACCTCCCGCTGGCTGACTGTTGCGGGTGCTACCTTGATCCTCTGGCTTGGGATCAGTGGTGCTATCCTTTTGAGCCGACCTGCCAATCCAACAACTGTCCGGGTGGCTGCTGTCCAACTGGGAATCTCCGCCCCTGCTCACCAGGATACGGCTGAATCCCAATCCACCCGACTGGATGTATTGGCTGAGTTAAGCCGGATTGCCGCCACAGAAGGCGCTCAGTTAATCGTTTGGCCCGAACTTGGTTTGGGCTTTGACCCGCAAGTGGAGCATACCGGGGAGCTTATATCCCTGGCTGCTGAAACTGACGCATACCTGTTAATCGGCTATGGATTGGATGACCCCCGTGGCTGGCGAAATGAGATGGTGATGTTATCACCGCAGGGTGAATTCCTGGCAGTCTATGGAAAAAACCATCCCACCTCTCCCGGAGAGCCTCGCATCATTACAGCCGGAGTGTACCCGGTTTATGATACGCCCATCGGCAGGCTGGCCACCATCATCTGCAACGATGTGCATTTCACCAATACTTCACGGCGGCTGGCACGCGCTGGTGCCCAATTGATTGCAGTGCCTACTCTGGAAATCTCCGGGATTACCCTGGAACAGGTCGCCCAGAGCGTGATGCGGGCGGTGGAAAACCGGGTGGCAGTGGTCAAGGCGGACGTCGCTTTTTCTTCAGCCATTATCGATCCGTACGGAAAGATCGTTGCCCTGCGTAACGCTTCCCCGCAGGGTGCAGCTTTCACCCTGACTGCGGATGTGCCGATCGGTAGCGGGAAAACCGTTTACAACTGGCTAAACCTGGATTGGATGGGCTGGCTGAACCTGGTTGGTATGGTATTCTTCTCTTTCGGTGCAAAATGGTTGGAGAAAAAAGTCCGCTGATTATCAAAATATTAACAATCTATCTTCATCCAGGTGCAAAGCATCACTATAGAAGAAAACAGATATTCCACTCACCTGGCTGCGAAAGATCCGCGGACTGGCGGGTGTCAAGCATATCGTTAATGCAGATCAGTACTCATTTTTGATATTAATAAAGGAGAATTCATGAATCACAAAGTGGGCGATGCTGGGTGGATCAGATCTTTCTATGATTCTGCTGTTGGGTGGTGGGGAGAGAGTTGGTATGAGGGAGAAAATCTAAAGAATAGATTGGATATCGTAAGGAAGTATGCAAGCAATATAGATAAAAGAATTCTGGAGTTGGCTGCAGGCACAGGTGAGACGGCTGCCTATTTTTGTGATCATGGCTATGGCGTCCTCGCCGTTGATATCTCGCATTGTAACTGTGAATTGATGATCAATCTTCAATTAGGCAAATCTAACCTGCGGGTCGTTGAAGGCGATTTCCTGAAATTGGATATCAAGGAACAGTTCCCTACGGTCTGCATGTTTGAGTCTTTTGGATTTGGAAGTGATCAGGAACAGCAACAATTGTTGAAAAGGGTGAATGAGAACTGGCTTATTCCAAATGGTGTCCTGATCCTGGATGTCTACCACCCGGCAGGACCTATCCGAGCGTGTGGCAAAAAGCAGGAACTTGACAAATTGGAAAACATCGCTGGTTCGGTGGATATGACTGAATATTCGTATTACGACCCCATAAAGAGTCGCTGGATAGATATTTGGGAGCCAAGGGACAACAAGGAAAACAGGAGAGTGCAATCCATCCGGTGTTACACACCTGCGGATTTTGTCTTATTGGCAGCGGGATGCGGGTTATCTATCGAGAAAATGCTATATCGTGGCATGGAGTTTGACCATGAAACTCCAGAAGTTACAACCGAAAATATTTTCGATGATGATAGTAATTATTCCTACACGGTAATTCTGAGAAAAAAGGAATAGTACAAGTCTAAACTAATTCTTGAGTATGGTTCAGTTCAACCATTGTCCTCCGGGTCGCGAAAAAACTACTTCTGCCACAGTACTGCCACAGGTTGACATTCTTCAGGAGTCTGTTAAAATATCCCTCGTAATTGCCGAAGTGGCGGAACTGGCAGACGCGCTACGTTCAGGGCGTAGTGAGCATTACGCTCGTGAGGGTTCAAATCCCTCCTTCGGCACCTCAAAAACCCGTTAACTGACGCGGGTTTTTTTCTTGTCTGTGTTCAGTGATTGAGGTAATATTAAATCATGAGAGCATTTTTCGGCAGGCTGAAGAACAAACTGGATTATAAGAAAATCGGGCTAATTGCTGTCGCGGTGATCATGTTCCTGCTGGTAATGGATCTAAACAGCCGCCTTAATGAGCTTTCACGGCTTTCAACCCAGCGCGACCAGGCGGCAACAGTGGTGGCGAACCTGGAACGCACTTTAGGTGTATTGATGACCCAGGTTGAGTATTCCCGATCTGAAGGGGCAGTGGAAGAATGGGCCTACAGTGATGGCAAGATGGTGCGCCCTGGAGAACAACTGGTCATCCCGCTTGCCCCGCCGGGCACCACCCCGCAGCCCGTATTGGCTCCGACGCCTACGCTGGCGCAGGTGCAAAATTGGGAAATCTGGATGGCGCTCATTCTTGGAAAATAATCAACTTCTGCACAAGCAGAAGTTGATTTTATATGATGGATGGGCAGATTGATGAGGTCATCTGACGCCCACTCCCCGCAGAAAGACAGACAGGATTATCCTTACTTTCAAAGGCCAGGCCCTCGCCAGTGGTGAAGGTTTTATTCGTTGGGTATTTACGCGTGAATCACACTGCGTGGTCTTTTCACGGTCATCGCAGGTCGACCGAATGAAACCAGGGAGATACTCTTATTCATTCATAAGCGGTTTTATTAGCGCTTTTCATCGTTTCCAACCCTTCATCCACTTTGGGAAAGGATATAGATTTAATGAGGGGTAAGAAACAAGAGGACATTCTCGGGCATTTCTGCTGGAATCAACACTGTACAACCAAAACACGCTCATATGAAGAGCCTTGACCGTTTGCTGGTTGGATAAGGAAAAAATAACAATTAACCCGCTTGTGATTTGTGGTATGATGAAATTAATTTCAGGCTTAGTGTAACGAGATGTTCTTGTGTATGCATTATCATTACCTATTCAGGAAATGAAGCCATTCATACAGGATTACTATGAACCAAAAAGAAAACCCTCAAAGCGTGATTGATAAGTACTCAAAACGACAGAAATACATGCCGTATGTTCTTGGCGGCCTCGCTGGTATCCTTGCCCTGGCGGGCATTTTCATCATCATCAGCGTTGCCACCGGCTCAGGCAATCTATTTAAGGGGATGTTTGCCACCAAAACGCCCACGCCAACCGCGACCTTCACCCCCACCGCCACTGTGCCATCTCCCACCCCTTCGATGACGCCGACGATCACTGAGACACCGACGCCCGCCGCAACAGACACGCCATCAGGTCCTCAGTTCTACACAGTCAAACAGGGCGATGATTGCTGGACGCTGGCGAATACTTTTGGTGTTGATCTGTTAGTGCTGCTGGCGATCAACAATTTTCCATCCGGCACCTGCCCTCTCGTTCCAGGAACGGATATTATCATCCCTGCCCCCGGTCAGACTTTGCCAACCAGCACGCCGCTGCCGGCTGATATTCCCCGCGGAACAGAAATCGAGTACACCATCCAACTGGGCGAAACTTTGCAGGATATCGCCTCTCGATTTAACAGCACGCTTGAGGATATCAAGACCCGCAATAATATTAAAAATGAAAATTTAATCTATGTTGGTCAGGTTATCAAGGTGCGTGTCAATCTGGTTACCGCTACACCAACTGTGGCGCCAACCAGCACGCTTTCACTGTTCACTTTACAACCCACGAAACCCGCGGTGACGACGACCCCGTAAAGAGTTGCTCCGCGCATTGACCTACCAGATACAAAACGATCCTCTCGAAGAGACGGGGGGATCGTTATTTTTTGAGTTGGATTTTATTTCTGGCCCATCTCGCTGTGTCCCGCAGCCAATCAAGCTCAGCGGTATCCTCGGTTCTTTTTATACTGCCGAGGGCGTTTTTCTCTCCCAAGTTGGCCAGCCTGATGATCACATTGCGCTTCAAGCCATTGTAGCGGGCTCGCGCCAGGGCTGTTTCAGCAAAGCGTGATTTAAAGTCATCCATAGATAGCTCAAGGAATTCCAGCATCTCTTCCACGGTCATTTGACCGGCTATACCTATGGAACTGGATGATTGGTACCCCCGCTGGTTCCAGGGGCAGACCATCTGGCAGATTTCACAACCAAAGATCCAGCCGCCAAATTTTTCCATCACCTCTGGGGGAATCATCCCTTTATTTTCAATGTTGTGGTAACTGAGGCAGCGGTTGGCGTCAATCACCCGTTCGGGCAGGATGCAGCCGGTTGGGCAAGACTCAACACAGCGCATACAGCTGCCGCAATGATCCGCTGCAAAGGGAGGGTCCGCTTGCAATGCGATAGCGGTGAAGATTTCGGCGAGCAGAAGATTGGAGCCATGTTTTGGCGAAATCAAACAGGAATTGCGCCCAATCCAACCCAGGCCGGACCGTACTGCCAGTTCACGCTCAAGAACAGGGGCGCTATCGGTATACACTCGCGGTGCCGGCGCTTCGGGATTGAGCGCTGTGAGATACTGCAGCAAAGGGGAAGCCAAGTTGGGAATAAGGTGATGGTAATCCTTGCCTGAAGCGTATCCACTGATCAAGCCCGTTGTTTTTTCTTCAATTTCCGCGGGGTGCTGCAGCGGATAACGATAACCTAAGAGAATAATCGATTTCAAACCCGGAAAAAATTTTTCTGGGTGCAGCCTGTTGGAAACGTGATAAGCAGACGCGAGATAGGTCATGCCTGCGTTCAAACCGCGTTCCAACCAGTTAACATACATATGGTGAAAATCGAGTGTGTCTGGGGTGGTGATACCGCAAACAGTAAAGCCAAGGCTCAAGGCCCTGGCTTTAATTTCGCTTTCCAGTGAAGAAGGTATTTGAGACACTGCCTTCGGGTGCAATCCTAGGGGGTACCCCACCCGGCGGATACAGTGCCAGTGATTGTAGGCGTGATGGTTGCGGTTGGCGCGTTGCCTGTGGGAGTGGGTTCTCCGACGATGATGCTGATGTTAAATGGGTCTCCGAAGACATAACCGCTGGAGTTATACATTTTCCAGAAGCTGCCGTAATTGCCGGGGGTGGTAGGTGCGATAAAAGGCACACTGATTTCAGCGAAATCACCAGGCTTCACCTCGGCTGGCAGTCTGAACATCAACTGGCTGCCCGCTCCATATAACACACCTTCCAGGTAAAGTACCGAGTACTCCTTTGTCCAGGTTGTTTTCCCGGTATTCTGAAGTTTCCAGGTTTTTACGATGTGTTCTCCAGGTTTTACCACGCTGCCATCAGGGTATGTGACATCCGTGATGAACAAGGCGTTATCCGCCGTTGAAGTTTGTGGCTGCGTAGGAACAAGAACGGTTACCGGCGATGATATCGCGGTGAGGGGAGTGGGGGTCTGAGGGCTGGGAGTGGCTGTGGCGGTTGGTTCAAGTGTGGGGGTGGCAGTTGGGTTGGACGCCGCAGCCTGAGTTAAT
The DNA here is from genome assembly GCA_012798065.1 of Chloroflexota bacterium. GTDB lineage: Bacteria > Chloroflexota > Anaerolineae > Anaerolineales > Anaerolineaceae > UBA6107. The sequence continues at coordinate 3,238 of JAAZNW010000038.1, read as the reverse complement.
CCAGCCTGCACAGTGGCGGCGACCTCGGTCATTTTCTGGTTAGGGTCAATGGATGGTTTTCCTTTACAGGAGACCAGAAGCATCCCGATAACGATCACAATGATGAAGTTGAACAGCATCCTTCTTTTTAACATGAATAACTTCCTCCGCTTAGTTGAAACACGCGCCAATTGTCCGATACCTTGCGTATCCTGTCAAGAGTGGAAGAAATCGCGAAAGAGATAATTAATTCAGGAATTCTGTGTTTTGACTACCAGGAGGATTGCCGAGGGAAAACCCTTTTTTACCAAGGAAGTTGATGTAAGTTACCGCGCCAGGAACAATTGTGACCTCATATTTATAGGCTGAAGCATTGTAATAGGTAAGGATTTCGTATCTGCCAGCAGGCAGGTCATTTAGCACGAAATTTTCCTGGTAATACTGATCTTGCTGAGATTCTTCGACAATGGATCCGTCATAGGTGCGAATGCGCCACACGGTTCCCGTATCAAGCGAGGTAAGACGTATGTTCCAGTTGGCTAAAAGGTTCCCCATATTATTGATAATTCTGCCGGCGAGTACTCCATGCTCCAGTGGAGGAACCATCCACAATTCAGGGTTCTGGAGCAGCATGCCATTTTTACCTTTCACCCGTACTTCAAAATGCAGGTGAGGTCCGCTGGTGTTGCCAGTCATGCCGACCGCGCCGATCTTTTGCCCGGCTTTGACCAACTCGTTAACCTTGACAAGCGTTTTGCCGAGATGAGTATAGACGGTATAGAGGGTATCTCCATCTAATTCCATATCATGCCGAACCATTACTGCGATACCGTAGGGGTCATTTCTCGCTCCCTCGCCATAAAGCAAACCGTACCCTGAGAAAACTACTGTGCCATCGGCAGCGGCCAGCACCGGGGTTTTTTCCGGCGCCGGGATATCCAATCCGCCATGCACAATGCTCTCCTGCTTTATGAAATACCCATATCGGTAATCAGCCGTCCGCCAGGTGAGGATTTCATCACGGATGGGGCGAGAAAGCCAAAAATGGTCGTGGGGGGTTAAGGATAGCGGAGCTTGAAAAAAGGGTTTATTAGAAGGGTAGTAAGGGTCTTCAGGGGTGTCACCCAGCCGGAGCGCATCACCCTGGGAAGATGAATTAACGTTTGTGCTGAAAGGCAGGTTGTTTACCGGCGCGGCAGCGCTGATAAAAAAGACCGATATGATGAAGCCTATGACCGCCCATCTTTGAGGAATGCCTGAAGGTTTTTTCATGGGAGCGACCAGTAACTTTCGATGGTAGTATCGGTAAACCGTTGCCTCATGGCCTCATGCCAGCTAAGCCCATCACGCAATACGAAGCGGTTGATACGTGTTTCAGGGAAATAAACCTGCCAGTTTGATCCGGCCGGCAGCCTTTCCCAGCCGTACCCCAGGGCGAAGGAAGTGAAATCGATCCAATACCCCTGGGGGAGGGTTGTGGCCAGGCCGCCATTTTCATAGGCAGAAGAGGAACCCTGAATGCGGGCATTAAAATCCCAGACCGGGTTCTGGATAGGTACACCGCAGGTTCCATCTTGCTGCATGCACTTAAGCCACACACGCCAGTAGGTGCGCCCAAGGATATCCTCACGGCTGACAGCCATCCAACCAGAATCGAGCGGGTCCAGGTTTACCGTGATGGCTCTTCCGGTATATCCCCAGTCTTCGCGCAACCCTGATGAAGAGTAAGCAGGAATAGAAATGCTGGCGCTCTCCAGTATTTTGAGAAAATCCCAACCCAACTTAGAGCGCAAGGCAGCGCGCATACTGTTAAAGCTTTCGTTGACTGTATCGATGAGGTATGGTTCAGGCGCGGTGACATCTGGCAGGTATACCATTTCATAACGACCAGAACTGACATCTTGTGTGCTTATCTCAGGCTGCCATAATCTCGTTTCGCTGGCAGGGGAGTGTTGAGAGAGGTATTTCTTAAGAGGAAGCGCTGATTTTGCTGGCAGCCAACTGATGGACAGTACCTCATTTTTCTGATGGATGGGAGGCAGCAGCAGGAGGTTGGGTTCAGTGCTGTAGGCGACAAGGTCGTTGCTGTTGGCGGAATGAACCACAGCCAGCACGCCTTGCTCTTCATCCATCCACACTGGATGCGAACCTGACCCCATGGTAACAGGCCTCGTTTGTTCCGACTCGAGGTTCCAGGCTTCGATTTCTTCGAATTCATCTGTCCTTACCCAGGCCAGCGAATGACCATCGCCTGACCATACAGGGTGAGTGTAATCCGCATGTTCTGAGCGCGCCACGAGATTAAAGCGTTGCTGAGGATTATCCAGGTTTGCCAGCCATAACTCCAACCTGCCATTGCGGTCAGTGACGAAGGCGATCTCGCGCCCTGAGGGCGACCAGGCTGGGTCAAAATTATTTCCGCCATTGTCGGTCAGCCTGTGCGGCGCGACAGATTCATCCATTACGGAACGGATGACCAGGTTGAGTTTCCCATCCATCACCACCTCGTAAGCCACCCAGCGTCCATCTGGCGACCAGGTTGGGGAGCAGGCGTAGGTGGTTGCGTTGGTGAGGTTGGTTTTCTCTCCGGTAGGCAGGTCTAGGATGAAAATATCCCAGTGGCCAAATTCATCCGCGCAAAAAGCAAGTTTTGTGCCGTCCGGGCTGATGGCCGGGTCTGCGTGGTCCCATTCATCATCCGTTATCTGGGTCAGGGCCTGGTTCAGGGGGTGATAGGCTGCGAGTTGAGCGAAGCCGCCGATCTTTACAGCGAGGATGATCAAACCGCTGGCTGCCGGGTTTTCAGTGGTTGCAACCGCCCCGTTCGAGGTGGTGGGGATGAGAGTTGGGGTTGATAGCAGCGGTGCGGCGGTCTCAGAGGGTTGCAGAAGACTGACGACCGTGCCCTCGGCGTCAGCAGCGATTTCAGGCGTGGTGGGTTCAGGCTTGCAGGCTGATAGCGATACCACGAGGAATGGTATCAGCAAGATTAAGCGTGTGAACAGACGGGCGCTGGTGTTCATCTTTCTTCCAAATTTTCTTGCTCTGTTTCTCAGGAGATCGCGCTCAGGGTTCCTGTTCCCAGAGGATGGCAGGGTTAAAAGACTGGAATCTCCCTGATGATGACCAGATGCAATATCTGTACCGTTCTTCAATGGTGGCATCGGGTGAGTACATGGCTAGCGTTCCAAATTGTGCACCTGCTGGCCCGACCCTCGCTTCAAGATGAAGATGCTCTGCTGCCGAGTTGCCGGTATTG